>DATIXO010000106.1:0-43053 GCA_035518495.1 Streptosporangiaceae bacterium | reverse complement strand
GACGAACTCGGTGAAGCTGTTGGCGACCGCGACGATCGGCTTGCCGATGTCCTCGCGTGCGACCCCGGTGGCACGCAGCAGCGCGCGCGCCCCGGCCATGTTCCGCCCGTGCGTGACGGTGCGGGAGCGTAGCGGCGGCATCTTTCCTCCACGTGGGTGAAGCCCCCAGCCTACCGGCGCAGCCCCGGCCGGATGCGCCGTCCCTGGCCGCCGTCCTTGGCAGGGAGCGCGGAATGGCCGCGTTGTACCCGGGCGGCCGGCCAGCTACGGTTCGGTAACGTGACGCAGATTCATGACCTGACGGTGCTGGAGCTGGCGGCCGCGGTCCGGCGGCGCGAGCTGTCGCCGGCCGAGATCACCGGCCACTACCTGGACCGCATCGGGCGCCTCAACGCCGAGGTCGGGGCCTTCTTCACGGTCACCGCCGACCTCGCAAGCGAGCAGGCCAGCCAGGCAGGGAAGGCCGTCGCCCGGGCCGGCGATCCGGCCTCGCTCCCGCCGCTCACCGGGGTGCCGATCCCGATCAAGGACCTCAACATGGTCGCCGGGGTCCGCCAGACGCTCGGCTCGCTGACGTTCGAGGACAACGTCCCCGCCGAGGACGACTTCGTGACGGCCCGGCTGCGCGCGGCGGGCGCGGTGATCACCGGCAAGACCGCCACGCCGGAGTTCGGGCTGCCCTGCTACACCGAGACGGCGATCGGGCCGCCCGCCCGCACGCCGTGGGACCTGTCGCGGTCGGCGGGCGGGTCCAGCGGCGGCGCGGGCGCGGCGGTGGCGGCCGGGCTGGCCCCGGCGGCCCAGGGCAGCGACGGCGGCGGGTCGATCCGCATCCCGGCCAGTGTCTGCGGCCTGTTCGGCATCAAGCCGACGCGGGGCCGGATCTCCTCCGCCCCGCTCATGCCGGATCTGGTCGGGCTGGGCATCGACGGCCCGCTGGCCCGGACGGTGGCCGACGCGGCACTCCTGCTCGACGTGATGACCGGCAACCAGCCCGGCGACATGTACACCCAGCCGCCGCTGGCGCCCGGGCAGAGCTTCCTGGGCTGTGCGCGCCGCGAGCCGGGCCGGCTCCGGATCGGCCGGACGCTGGAGCACGCGGTCGGCGGGGGAGAGGTGCACCCGGACTGCGTGGCCGCCTATGAGGAGGCCAGCTCGCTGCTGGCCGGCCTCGGGCACGAGGTCGAGGACATCGACCCGCCGTTCGGCGCGGAAGTGGTGCCCGCGTTCGAGACGCTCTGGTACGCGATGGCGACCCTGGCGCCGGTGGACCCGTCCCAGGAGGACCGCCTGCTGCCGCTCACCCGCTACCTGCGCGGCAAGGGGAAGGCGCTCGGCGCGCAGGACCTCATCCTCGCCCAGGCGTACCTGCAGCTGACGGTCCGCGCGGCCTGGGAGACGCTGAACGGCTACGACGCGGTGCTCACGCCCACCCTCGCCTCGCCACCCGTGCCGGTGGGCTACTTCGAGGAGGTGGAGCCGGCGGAGAACTTCGAGCGGCAGAAGCGGTTCACGCCGTATACGGCCGTGTATAACGTGACGGGGCAGCCAGCGGTGAGCCTGCCGCTGCACTGGACCGCCGGCGGGCTGCCGGTCGGGGTGATGCTGGCCGGCCGGATGGGCGACGAGGCCACCCTGATCTCGCTGTCCGCCCAGGTGGAGGCGGCCCGGCCGTGGCAGGACCGGCACCCGCCGCTGTGGTGAGCCGGCTGGGACCGTGGGGGGGCTGATGGGACGCGTCTTCAACGTGCTGGCGGCGCTGCTGGTGTCCGCCGCCGTGCTGGCGCTGTTCGCGCTCGGCTACGGCCCGGTGCCCGCGCTCGGCCGCGCGCTCGACCCCGGGCACGGCGCCTGGACGTCGGCGGCTGGCGGGCAGCCGGCCCACTCCCAGGCCCTGTCCCTGCCGGGCCTGGCCCACCCGGTCACGGTCGCCTTCACCAGCCACGGGGTGGCCTCCATCCGGGCGGCCGACGACGCCGACGCGTTCCTCGCGCTCGGCTACCTGCACGCACGGTTCCGGCTGACCGAGATGGACCTGGAGCGCCGCCTCGGCGAGGGCCGCGTCGCCCAGCTGGCGGGCCCGGCCGGCCTGTCCTCGGACAAGTTCGAGCTGCGCCTCGGCCTGCTGCGCACCGCCCGGGCCGAATGGGCCGCCACCTCGCGCACCAGCCCGGCCGGGCAGGCGCTCATCGCCTACTCCCGCGGCGTCAACGACTACCTGGCCCAGGCCAGCAGCTCCGGCGAATGGCCTTCCATCTACGGGCTGACCGGTGTCTACCCGGGCCGCTGGACTCCCGTGGACAGCCTCGTCCTGCAGGGAGTCCTCACCCAGCAACTCGACTACACCACCACCCCGCTCGACTACGCCATCCTCGAGCGCACCCTCGGCCCGGCCCACACGATGGCCTGGTTCCCCGTCCTGGCCCCCGGCCAGCACAATCCCTACGACCCGGGCCCGTACAAAGACCGCGGCATCGCCCCCATCGCCCCGCAAGCCGGCCAGCCGGTGCTGGCGGCAACGGCCTCGGCGGGAGCGGTAAAGGGGCCGGTGGCCGGCCCCGGCCCCGGCAGCAACCGCATCACACCGCAGGTAGCGGCAGCCGCAGCCGCCATCCTCGCCCAGACGGACGCGCTGCCGGCCGGCACCATCCACCAGTACCCCGACAGCAACGCCTGGGCGGCGAACGGCCCCAAGGTCGCGGGCGCGAAGTCGATGCTGGCCGGCGACCCGCACCTGCCGCAGACCGTGCCCTCGATCTGGTACCAGATCGCGCTGTCCGCGCCCGGCCTGTCGGTGACCGGGGTGAGCGTCCCCGGCCTGCCGGGGGTGCTGATCGGCCACAACGCGCACATCGCGTGGTCGCTCACCGACACCCAGAACCAGGCCACGCTGTTCTACACCGAGCGGACCAGCAAGAGCCGTCCCGGGCAGTACTTCTGGCGCGGCGCCTGGCGGCGGATGCGGCAGGTGTCCTACACGATCCCGGTCCGGGGCGGGTCGGCGGCCCACCTGACGGTGGACATCACCGTGCACGGCCCGGTGATGACGCAGGCGGGCCAGACAACGTCGGTGGACTGGATGGGCAATATTCCCTCGCCCGACCTCGCGGTGATGCTCGCGGTGAACCGCGCGCACGACTTCGCGCAGTTCCGCGCGGCGCTGGCGGGCTGGCGGGCGCCGTCACAGAACTTCGTCTACGCCGACGACCAGGGGAACATCGGGGCGATCTCGGCCGGCTACTACCCGCTGGTCCGCCACGGCGACCCGTGGCTGCCGATGCCGGGCACCGGTGCCGACGACGTGGCCGGGGTGATCCCGTACGCCTCGGTGCCGCAGGTCTACGACCCGCCGCGCCATGTGGTGGCCACGGCGAACCAGCGCCCGGCTGGCCCCTCCTATCCCTACTACATCGGCACCAGCGCGAACTTCTTCGACCCCGGGTACCGGGCGGGGGAGATCTACGCCTCGCTGCAGGGGCGGTCGCGGATGCACCCGGCCGACTTCGCGGCGGTCCAGCTCAGCCTGACCGACCGGCTGGCGCAGCAGATCGTGCCGCCGCTGCTCGCGGCGCTGCGGGGCGGGCACCTGACGGCGCGGCAGCAGGCGGCGGCCGCGCTGCTGCACGGCTGGAACGGCGCCATGGCGCAGAGCTCGGCGGCCGCGGCGCTGTGGTGGACGTTCTGGGGCGACTACCTGGACGCGGTGTTCGGGCCGTGGTGGAAGGCCGCCAAGGTGCCGGTGCACAAGGACCGGGCCGGTCTGGCGGTCTCCCCGCAGAACCAGGTCAGCCTCGACCAGGTACTCGCGGAATGGACCACGGCCGACCCGGCCAACAGTGCGTTCAGCCCGCCCGGCGGTCCCCACCGCACGGCGCCAGCGGTGATGCGGTCCGCGTTCGCCACCGCGGTGGCGCACCTGGGCGCCACCTTGCACGGCGCGCCGTCGAGCTGGGCCTGGGGCCGGCTGCACTTCCGCCAGTTCCCGTCGGTGACGCAGGCGCCGGCGCTCGGGTACGGGCCGCGTGCCTCCGGTGCCGACCCGTGGACGGTGGACGCCGCCGATGGCGGCCTGGTCTCACACCAGGGGCCGAGCTGGCGGATGATCGTGGCGTGGCCCGGCCACGGGACCGCCACCGGCGAGGGCGTGTACCCGGGCGGGCAGAGCGAGAACCCGGCCTCGCCCTGGTATTCCGATCAGATGGCGGACTGGTGGGACGGGCGGTACCTGCCGATGCCACCGGCCGGCGGGTACGCGGCAGGCCCTGTGCTGTGGAGCCTGCGGCCATGAGCATGGGAGCGTGGCGTGGCTGATCTGCGCAGGCTGGGCAGGCGGGGCTCGTACCGGCTCGGCCGGCTCGGGGCCCCGCCGCCCGCCGGGAAGCCCCCGGCGGCGCCCCACTACCCGGCCTGGGCGCCGGGCCACCGGGGGTCGGCCGGCCTGTGGCTGCTGGCCTGCCTGGCCGCGGCGGCGTTCATCGCGGTGGGCGCCCTGGTGGGCTCGTGGGCCATCCCGTTCCTGGCCGGCCTGGCCGGAGGAGTGGCGTCCCGCCACGGCCGCTGGCGGCTGCGGGTCGCGCTGCCCGCGGTGGTGCTGGTGGCCGCGGCCGGCTGGGGCGCGGCCCTGTGGTGGCTGGCGCTGCGGGGGCTGCCCGAGGGAGCGGTGGCCCGGGTCATCGCGGCGCTGGCGGGCCTGCCCGCGCAGGCGGCGGTCGCGATCGCGGTCACGCTGCTGGTCGCGGCCATCCAGGCGGCGGCGGGCCTGTGGCTCGGCCGCGCCCTTGGCCCCCGCCACCCGGCCGGCTGACGGGGCGACGGCGCCGGGCGGTCCTGCTGCCGGGGCCGTCAGAGCCTCAGCTGGTCATGGGGCCGGGTCAGCAGGTGACGGCTCTCGATCAGGGCCAGGGTGGACCGGGCGGCCCGTTCGGCGGCCTGCGCGACGGTCTGCTCGTCCTGCCCGGCGCAGTTGTCGAAGAACAGGACGACGTGCCCGTTGGCGGTGGCCTCCAGCGCCGATGCCAGCTCGCCGGCGCCGGCCTGGTCATCGGAAAGGGCGCGGACGCAGGCGCTGAGGAGGTCGTCGATGGGCGCCGCGGCGGTCTCGATCTCAGGGTGGCGTGCCTTGTCGAGCCCGGCCTCGTACAGCACCTCGAACAGCGGCCGGTGCGCGGCGGCGAACCGCACGTAGCAGCGTGCGAGCTCGGCCAGCTGCCCGGCTGGCCCGGTGACCTGGCCGACGGCCGGGCTGAGCTCGGCATAGAACAGCTGGTAGGCGTGCACGGCGACGGCCGCCAGCAGCTCGTCCCGGTCCGCGAAGTGGGCGTACGGGGCGCTGACGGCGACACCGAGCCGGCGGCTCGCCTCGGCCATGGAGAAGCCGCGCACGCCCCGCTCGCCGATGACCTCGATGGCGGTCTCGATCAGCGCGGCCCGCAGGTCACCGTGGTGGTAGCGGCCGTCCTTGCCCCGTGCCGGCATGGTCCTCAGGGTAGGGCACGTCCAGGTAGGACACGCCGGTCAGCTGCTCCGACATCTGCCACAGCCGCCGCCGGGACGCCGGGTCGTGCGATTGCGCGGCCGAGTCCACCCGGACCGGGTTGCCGGTGTACTCGTGCCACCCGCCCGGGCCGTAATACTCGCCCGCCCGGGCGGACGGGTCGGCCGCGGCCCGCAGCGTGGCGAGCGCGCCGGCCCGGGCGCTGTGCAGCCCCCAGAACGTGAGCGGGCGCAGGGCCTGGCTGAGCAGTGCCCGGGTCAGCCACGGATCCCACCGGAACAGCCCGGTGCGGGCGAGGCCGGGATGGGCGGCCAGCGCGATCGCGGCATGACCGGCTGCCTGCAGCCGCTCTGCCAGCTCGTAGGTGAACAGCAGGTTCGCCAGTTTGGACTGCGCGTAGGCGTCGTCGGCCCGGTACCCGCGCTCGGATTGCAGGTCGTCGAAGCGCATCACGCCGTCCCGGTGGCCGACGCTGCTGACGGTCACGATCCGCGAGCCACGCGTGGCCAGCAGGCTGGGCAGCACCAGCCCGGTGAGCGCGAAATGGCCCAGGTGGTTGGTGGCGAAGGTCAGCTCGAAGCCGTCCGCCGACCGCTGGTACGGCGGCCGCATCACGCCCGCGTTGTTGATCAGCAGGTCCAGCCGCGGCCAGGCGGCGCGGATCCCGGTGGCGGCCTCGCGGACCGAGGCGAGCGAGGCGAGGTCGAGCCGCAGCACGTGCACGCCCGCCCCCGGTGCCACGGCCCGGATCCGGTCCGCGGCCCGGCCGGCCCTGGCCAGGTCCCGGCAGGCCAGGATCACGGTGGCTCCGCGGCTGGCCAGCACGCTGGCCGTCGCCAGGCCCAGCCCGCTGCTGGCGCCGGTCACCACGGCCGTCCGGCCGGACTGGTCCGGGACGTCGGCAGCGGTCCACCGGCGGGATCTCGCTGGCATGGCAGCGCTCCTCCCAGGCCGGGCGATCTGATAGATACTCATTTTCTGAGCATCATTAAGATACGATGGCGGCGGGCACGGGTCAAGCCCTGGCCGGGCGGCGGCGGCCGGCCGGTGCCCGGGACGCCGCGGTGGCGTGGATCATGGCAGGGTGAGCAGCGACCTCCTGCGGCGCCGGGCGCAGGCCCGCGGCGTGGTGACGTCCTACCGGGACTGGCGGGGCCGGCCGGTGGACGTCTCGGACGAGACCCTCGCCGCCGTCCTCGCGGCGCTGGACGCTGGGCCTGCGGGCACCCCGCCCGCCCCCCGGCCGGGCACGGCGCGGGGACGGCCCGCGCCGTGGCCGGGGCTGGCGGCCGGCCCCCCGGTCGCGCCGCGGCCCCCCGGCCGGAGCTGGGGGTTCACCGTCCAGCTGTACTCGCTGCGCTCCCGCGGCTCCTGGGGCCACGGTGACCTGCACGACCTGGCGGACCTCGCCACCTGGAGCGGCAGCGAGCTCGGGGCCGGCTTCGTGCTCATCAACCCGCTGCACGCGGGTGAGCCCGTCCCGCCGGTGAGCCCGTCCCCCTATCTGCCGATGAGCAGGCAGTTCGTCAGCCCGCTCTACCTGCGGGTGGAGGACATCGGCGAGTACGCGCTGCTGCCCGCCGCGCAGCGGCGCCGCATCGCCGGCCTGGCCGTCCCGCTCCGCGCCGCCAGCGCCGGCGGCGGCCTCATCGACCGGGACGCTGTCTGGCGTGCCAAACGCGCCGCGCTGGAGATCGTCTACGGCCAGCCGCTGGCCCCTGGCCGGCGGGCCGCGTTCGAGCGGTTCCGGGTCCACCGGGGCCAGGCGCTGGACGACTGGGCCACCTGGTGCGCGCTGGCCGAGATCCACGGACCCGACTGGCGGGCATGGCCACCGCCGCTGCGCAGTGCTCATTCGGCCGCTGTGCTGGCCGGGCGCGGCAGGCTCGGCGCGGCGGTGAGGTTCCACGCCTGGCTGCAGTGGCTCGCCGACGAGCAGTGCGCCGCCGCCCAGGCCGCCGCGCGGGCGGCGGGGATGCGGATCGGGATCGTCGCCGACCTCGCGGTGGGCGCGCACCCGGGTGGCGCGGATGCCTGGGCGCACGCCGGGGTACTGGCGCCGGGGGTGACCGTGGGCGCGCCGCCGGATGAGTTCAACCAGCGCGGCCAGGACTGGGCGCAGCCCCCCTGGCACCCCGGCCGGCTCGCCGCGGACGGCTACCGCCCGCTGGCCGGGCTGTTCCGCAGCGCCTTCCGGCACGCGGGCGGGCTGCGGGCGGACCACGTGATGGGGCTCTTCCGGCTCTGGTGGGTACCCGCCGGGATGACGCCGGACCGCGGCGCCTACGTCCGCTACCCCCACCAGGCGATGGTGGGGGTGTTCACCGGCGAGGCCGTGCGGGCCGGCGCGCTGGCGATCGGGGAGGATCTGGGCACGGTCGAGGACTGGGTGCGTGACTACCTGGGCGCCCGGGGCGTGCTCGGCACGTCCATGCTGTGGTTCGAGCGGCTCCCGGGCGGCCTGCCCCGGCCACCCCGGCAGTGGCGCGAGCACTGCCTGGCCACGGTCGGCACGCACGACGTGCCACCGGTGGCCGCGTTCGCCACCGGCGAGCAGGTCACGCTGCGGGCCGGTCTCGGGCTGCTGACCCGGGAGCTGGCCGCAGAACGAGCTGACGCCGCCGCTGCCCTGCGGGGCTGGCAGGAGGCCCTGGCCAGGGAGGGGCTCGCTGCGCCCGGCGCCCGGCTGGACCCGGCGGAGTTCACCGTCGCGCTCTACGGCTATCTCGCCCGCACCCCGGCCGCGCTGGTGGGAATCTCGCTGGCGGACGCGGTCGGCGAGCGCCGCCCGCAGAATCTGCCCGGCACCACCACGCAGTACCCGAACTGGTGCGTCCCGCTCGGCGACGCCGACGGACGGCCGGTCCTGCTGGAGGAGCTGGCCGCCCATCCGGGCGTGCGCGCCGTGGTGGCGGCGGTCAGCCAGCCTGGCGGTCGCGTTCCTGGCAGCGCAGCGCCCGCTCGGCCGAGTCCCGGCCCTCGATGAGCAGGCGGCGCAGTGCCGCGGGCGGGCTGCTGCTGGCGATCAGGGCGTCGGTCGCCTCGATCACGCCGCGGCTGTCGGCCAGCGGGTAGGCGTTGGCCACGAACCACTGGGCCATGTCCGAGCCCCAGTCCTCCCAGATGCGGCCGGCCACCTCGAAGTAGCGCTGTGCGTACGGAGCGAGCAGGTCGAGCTGGTCGGGGTCGGCGAAGCCGTCCAGCACCGCCCGGAACATGGCATTGGGCAGCGTGCCGCTGACGATCTGCTGCCACGCGGCCTCCTTGGCGGCCGGCCCGGGGATCGCGGCCCGGCAGGTCGCGGCGCGGCGGGCCCCCGCGTCGGTGGCGTCCCGCGCTAGTTCGGCCTCGATATCGGCCTCCCCGGCCGCGCCCCGGCTGACCAGCCGGCGCAGCAGCCACCAGCGCAGCTCGGTGTCGACCGCGAGCCCGTCGATCGGCCGTGAGCCGTCCAGCAGCCCGGCGAGCAGCGCGAGGTCACCGGGCGAGGCCGCCACCCCGGCGAAGGCCTGCACGTAGGCGAGCTGGGCGTCGGAGCCCGGCTCGGCCCGGTCCAGCAGGTCCCGGAAGGCGGTGGCGGCGAGCTCCAGCCCGGCCGGGCGCCACGCCGGGTCGGTGTACCGGCGCAGCGCGGCCGCCGCCTGGCGCAGCAGGGTCTGCAGGACAGAGATGTCGGTGACCGACTCCACCCCGCCCAGGACCAGGCGCAGGTAGTCCCGCGCCGCCAGCTCGGCGTCCCGGCACATGTCCCAGGCCGCGGCCCAGCACAGCGCCGCGGGCAGCGACCCGGTGAACTCGCCGATGCCGCCCATGAGCGTGGCCAGCGAGTGCTCGTCCAGGCGGATCTTGGCGTAGGTGAGGTCGTCGTCGTTCACCAGCACCAGGTCGGGGCGCCGCTCCCCGGCCAGCGCGCCGATGGCCGTGCGCTCACCGGTGACGTCGGTCTCCACCCGCAGCCGCCGGACCAGGCCGCCGGCGGTCCGGTCATAGAGCCCGATCGCGATCCGGTGGTCGCGGAGGACGGGATGGTCCGCGGGGGCCTCCTGCCGGACGGCGAACTCGGTGAACCGGTCGCCGGAGTCGGTGGCGTACTCCGGGCGTAGCGTGTTCACGCCCGCGGCCTCCAGCCACTGCTTGGACCACCCGGCCAGGTCCCGCCCGGACGTGTCCTCCAGCGGCGCCAGCAGGTCCGCCAGGCTCGCGTTGGACCAGGCGTGCTGGCCGAAATAGCGGCGCACGCCGGCCAGGAAGTTGTCGATGCCCACGTAGGCCACGAGCTGTTTCAGCACCGCGGCGCCCTTGGCGTAGGTGATGCCGTCGAAGTTGACCTCCACCGCCGCGATGTCGGGGATGTCGGCCGCGATCGGGTGGGTGGAGGGGAGCTGGTCCTGCCGGTAGGCCCAGGTCTTGTGCAGCTGGGCGAACGTGGTCCAGGCATTGGTCCAGCGGGTGGCTTCGGCCTGGCAGATGGTGGCCGCCCAGGTGGCGAAGGACTCGTTCAGCCACAGGTCGTCCCACCAGCGCATGGTGACCAGGTCGCCGAACCACATGTGCGCCATCTCATGCAGGATCGTGTCGCCCCGGGACTCCCGCGCGAAGTCGGTGACCCGGGACCGGAAGATGTAGTCCTCCAGGAACGTCACGGCGCCCGCGTTCTCCATCGCGCCGGCCTTGTACTCGGGCACGAAGAGCTGGTCGTACTTGCCGAACGGGTAGCGAACCCCGAACGCGGCGTGGAAGAAGTCGAAGCCCTGCCGGGTCACCTCGAAGATCTCACCGGGGTCCAGGTACTGGGCCAGCGACGCCCGGCAGTAGATGCCCAGCGGGATGCCGTCGTGCTCGGCCCGGACCACGTGGTAGGGCCCGGCCCCGGCAAAGGTGATGTAGGTGGACATCGGCGGCGACGGCGGGAAATGCCAGCGGCGCGCGGCCGCTGGCGCGCCGTCTCCCGCCGGCTCGCCCGCCGCGTCCGGCGCCATGTTCGAGATCACCTGCCAGCCGTCCGGCGCGGTGACCGTCAGCTCGAAGCTGGCCTTGAGGTCGGGCTGGTCGAAACAGGCGTACACGCGGTGGGCGTCGAACGTCTCCAGGTCGGTGTAGAGGTAGACGCCGCCGTCGGCCGGGTCGGTGAAGCGGTGCATCCCCTCGCCGCTGCTGGAGTAGGCGCACCGCGCCACCACCCGCAGCTCGTTCTCGGCCGCCAGCGGCGCCAGCGCGATCCGGTCCCCGTCGAAGGCGCCCGCCGCCACCGGCTCACCGTTGAGGGTGATCTCGCCGACCGCGGGTGCGGTCAGATCGATGAAGCTGGCCGCGCCGGGACGGGCGCAGCGGAAGATCACAGTGCTCACCGACGGGAACGTCTCCTCGCCCGCGGTGAGGTCGAGCCCGACCTGATAGGAGACGACCTGGAGCAGCTGGGCCCGATCGTGCGCCTCGTCCCGGGTGAGGTTGTTGGTCACGGCGCTCTCGTCCTTCCTTGATCGCTGCATGGTGATTCAGCACCAGCAATTTTGAATCCTGCCACGCCGGGCGGAATGCCGGCGAGGGTGGCCCCGTTGCAGGCAACGATGACCGCCCCCCGCAGGGTTCCGGCGGCCTGCCCGGCGACGCCGCGCGGGCGCGGTCCCTTCCCGCTGCTTTCCCCGAAGGAGGACGACGTGGCCGAGGCGACACCTGTCGATTTCTGGTTTGACCCGCAATGCCCCTGGGCCTGGATCACCTCGCGCTGGCTGGTGGAGGTGACCAAGCTGCGCCCTGTGCAGCCACGCTGGCACGTCATGAGCCTGGCGGTGCTGAACGAGGGCAAACAGGACCTGTCGGACCGGTACCGGGAGTTCATGGCCCGGGCCTGGGGGCCGGTGCGGGTGTGCGTCGCGGCCGAGCAGACCGCCGGCCCGGAGGTGCTGGGCCCGCTCTACACCGCGATCGGCACCCGGTTCCACAACGAGAAGGCCGAACGCAACCGGGCCACGATCGAGGCGGCCCTGGCCGAGGCCGGCCTGCCCGCGTCGCTCGCGGACGCGATGGACTCCACCGAGTACGACGAGGCCCTTCGCGCGTCCCATAAGGACGGCATGGACCGGGTCGGTGATGACGTCGGCACGCCGGTGATCTCGGTGAACGGGCAGTCGATCTTCGGGCCGGTGGTGTCCCCGATCCCGCGCGGCGAGGACGCGGCCCGGCTCTGGGACGGCGTGCTGACCGTGACCTCGGTCGACGGCTTCTTCGAGCTGAAGCGCAGCCGGTTCAGGGACCCGGTCTTCGACTGAGTCTGCCGGGGCGCCTTCCCCCCAGGGCTCTGCGGGCTGGGGTGGCGGGGCGCCTTCCCCCCAGGGCTCTGCGGGCTGGCTCTGGACGGGCGGTGCTGCTGCCCGTAGTGCCCGAGGCGCGTGGGTGGGGGCGGGGTGGGGCACGCTACGCCCGCTGCCGCCCTGGCGGGAAGGCGCTGGTGCCCGGCTGGGGAGCGATGAATTCTGACGGAGGGGTGCGTCAGGATGGGTAAATCGAGAGCCGGCAAGGGGGCGTCCGATGACTGAGATGAAGAGCCACACCCTGGATGTGCCGGGGGCGGTGCTGCACTACGACGTGCGGGGCAACGACTCGTCTGCGAAGCCGGTGCTGCTGCTCATCGGGTCGCCGATGACCGCCGACGGCTTCACCGCTCTGGCCGGGCATTTCACCGACCGTACGGTCGTGACCTACGACCCCCGCGGGGCGGGGCGCAGCAAGCGTACCGACGGGGCGCTGAAGTCCACCACCGAGGAGCACGCCGACGATCTGCACCGGCTGATCCAAGCGCTGGGCGCCGGGCCGGTGGACATCTTCGCCAGCAGCGGCGGCGCGGTCAACGCGCTGGCCCTGGTGGCCGCGCACCCGGAGCAGGTCCGCACCCTCCTGGCGCACGAGCCGCCGGCCGTACAGGAACTGCCGGACCGCGAGGCGGCGCTGGCCGCGTGCGAGGGCATCCATGAGGCCTACCAGCGCGAGGGCTTTGGCCCGGCGATGGCGAAGTTCATAGCGCTCGTCAGCTATGAGGGCCCGCTCCCGGCCGGTTTCGCTGACCAGCCCGGTCCGGACCCCGCCGGCTTCGGGTTGCCGGCCGAGGACGACGGCTCCCGGGACGACCCCCTCCTCGGGCTGAACATGCCCTCGACCCCCGGCTACCAGCACGATTTCGGTGCGCTCCGGTCGGCGCCGAGCCGCGTGGTGGTCGGCGTCGGGGCGGAATCGGGCCAGATGCTGGCTGGCCGGGCGGCCGTGGCCGTGGCCGGGCGGCTCGGGACGGAGCCCGTCACCTTCCCGGGCGGCCACGACGGGTTCCTCGGCGGTGAATACGGCAGAACGGGTGATCCGGAGGCCTTCGCCGCCACCTTGCGCGGTGTGCTGGACGGCTGATGGCCCGCCTCTCGGCGGGCGCCCGCGCGGGCGGGCTGCGGCTGGCCGCCGGGGCATGCGAGACTGGCGCGCGTGCGTGTCTATGTGGGATCTGATCATGCCGGGTTCGAGCTGAAGTCCGTTCTTGTCGGCTGGCTGGCCTCCGAAGGGCATGAGGTGACCGACTGCGGCCCGTCGTCCTATCACGACGACGACGACTACCCGCCCTATGTCATGCGCGCGGCTGCCGCGGCAGCGGGCGACGAGGGCAGCGCCGGGATCGTGATCGGCGGGTCGGGCAACGGCGAGCAGATCGCCGCCAACAAGATCAGCGGCATCCGGGCCGCGCTCGCCTGGAGCGAGGAGACGGCCCGGCTGGCCCGCCTGCACAACAACGCCAACGTGCTGAGCCTGGGCGCGAGGATGCATCCGGTCGACGACGCGATCGCGTTCACGCGGGTGTTCCTGGCGACGCCGTTCTCGGGCGAGGCCCGGCACGTGCGGCGGCTGGCGATGATCGCTGACTACGAGCGGTCCGGCGAGCTGCCACCGCTCCCCGGCCAGGGATGAGGCTGACCGCCTCGGCGGCGGCGCCGCACCCGTTTGCGCCGGGCCGGGCCGGGGCGGGGCTCGCCCAGCCGGCTGTCCCCGCCGTCCCCGGTGGCGACGGCCGGCGGCTGCGGCGGTGGTGCCGGGACCGCCGCGGGCTGTGGCCGCTGGCCTAAGCTGCCCGTCTCGGGCGGCCGTGGGCGCTGGCCCGCGCCGCGGGCCGGCTGCGGCCCGGGCCGGCCCTGCCCCTTCCGGGACCCGCCCCCGGCCCCGGGGGCCGGTCCCTCACCACGGTCCGCACCCGGGCGCCACGGAGTGCTCCTCTTGCGGCCGCGGGCCGGCGGTGGGGCCGGCACGGGAGAGGGACGCGCGGCGGGCCATCCGGCCACCCTGGCGAGGGCGCCCTCGTCGTGATGAGGCAACGGCTTCGACACGTCCCTGACCCGCATCGCGCTGTTCAGCGTGATTTTCATGCCCGGCATCGCAGCCTCCACCGCCCAGTGTCGCACCGCCGGGCGGCATCGCCCACCACGAACGCGGCTCACCCATGACTGGCTCCTCTCCGTAGCGGTCCGGACCCGGCCCGCACGATCTTGACCGTGGCCCGGCTGGATCTTGTAACGGCTCGGTAGCGGGCGCCCCGGGAAACCGGCCCCGGCGGGCCGCTGAGGCTAGTGTCGCCCAGGTGAACTCCAATGATCAGGAGCTGGCCGCTCTCCGGGAAAAGCATCCCGGGTGGCAGGTATGGCGGGTCGACCGCTACCTCGGCGGGCCGGTGTGGTGCGCCCGGCCGCAGGGCCAGACCCGGCCCGTGCTCAACGCCGCCACCCCCCAGCGCCTGAGCGAGTGCATCGAGGAGGCCGAAGCCGGGTTAGTACGGTGCCGGGCCATGCCCGCAGGTTCCGCATCTCCCGGCGGCCCGATACAGTGCCGCCATCATGGTTGTGCCCGGCTGGTCTCGCTCCGTGCTCGCTGCCCGTGCGGTCGCGGGCAGGGTCAGCGGCTTCGTGCGGCACCAGCTGATCACCCGCAACCGGCGGGTGGCGGTGGCCCTGACGGTGGTGACGGTCGTCATCAGCGTGGCGGCGGTCTACGTCTCGGAGGCGTGGTTCTCGCCGGGGCTGCTCATCCTGCCGGTGCTCGCGGGCGGCCTGCTGCTCTGGCCGCGCGCGCTGCGCATCCTGTTCTGTGTCATCGCGGCCGGGCTCGCCTATGACGCCCTGAGGGGACTGGCGGGGCCGGGGCTGATCGCCACCATCGTGGTCACCGGGCTGGTCGCCGACGTGCTCGCGCGGACCAGGAAGAAGCTCGGCATGCAGGGGATGCGCGGCAACCAGATGCTGATCGAGTTGCGGGACAGGATCCGCGCGCAGGGGACGCTGCCGGCCCTCCCCGATGGCTGGGGGTCGGTCTCGGTGCTCAGGGCCGCCGGCGGCTCCTCGTTCGGCGGCGATTTCCTGGTTTCCGCCTGCGACGGCAAGGCCCTGGAGGTCGCGCTGGTCGACGTGGCGGGCAAGGGGGTTGACGCGGGAACCCGGGCGCTGCTGCTTTCCGGCGCGTTCGGCGGCCTGCTCGGCTCGGTCCCGAAGGAGGAGTTCCTGTCCGCGTGCAATGCCTACCTGCGCCGGGGGGAGATGGCGGAGGGCTTCGTCACCGCCGTTCATCTCGCGCTCGACCTCACCACCGGTGAGTATGTGGTGGCCTCCGCCGGCCATCCGCCAGCCGCCCATCTCGACGCCGGCAGCGGCACCTGGCGTGTCACCCAGGCCCGGGGCATCGTGCTGGGGGTCGTGGCCGACCTGCGGCTGGTGCCGGAGCGGGGCATGCTGCGGCCGGGTGACGCGCTGATGCTGTACACCGACGGGCTGGTGGAGGCCCCCGGCCGGGACATCGACTACGGGACCGACCGGCTGCTGGGAGAGGCGGACCGGCTGGTCGCCTCCGGTTTCCGGGAAGGCGCCGCCGACCTGGTCCGGGTCATGCAGGGCGGCGCGGGCGGGGGCGACGACTGCGCGCTCGCCCTCATCTGGCGGACCTGACCGGCTATTCCCCAATGTGACACGCGCGTCATAGAAAGGCCCGGCGCGGGCGCGGCGCTAATATGACACAGGCGTCAGCAAAAGGTGCGTTAGCTGCAGTATCCCCGGGCCGGCCGGAGGGCAGCGGAGCTGCCATCGAGGGGTAAAGCCGGCCCAAAGCGGGCCTCGGTGACGGCTGGGCGGGCGTCCGCGCACGATTAGCGGCGCGCGGCACCAATAGTTTGCGTGTGCGAACTGTCACGGGCCGGTAGCGCCGCGCAGCGCCGGTACCGCGGCCAGGGACCCCCAGCCCTCTGGCCGGCAGCTGTGGACCAGGGACGATGCAGCCTATACCGGGCCGTGCACACGGCGGGTCAACGCAGCGTTAATAACGCGTACCACCTCGCTCATAATGGCGATGCGGCCATCCAAAGACCGGGACGGGGGCCCGTCGCAGCGTCATTATGGGCTGTGTATAATCATCGACCAGCTGCCGCGGAGGGCAGGAGCATCCCGTCGGCCGTTCTACGACGTGTATGTCACATGACGCTGATGTCATTGTTTGCATTTGCCGGCGAACTATGCAGGGATAGGGATGTGACCCCGGAAGCGACGCGAACAGGCGAATGCCGCGCCCCCGGGGCGGCAGGCAGCCCGGCCACGGCTGGCAGCCGGGCGGTGGCGGGCAGCTCAGCCACGGCGATCACGGCCCAGGCCGGCGCCAAGGCGGCGGCCGAGAACTTCCCGGTGGCCCTGCGCTTCCTCCCCCGCGGATACCGGGGGCACCTGGCCGCTGTCTACGGCTTCGCGCGGTCCGCCGACGACATGGGGGACGAGGCGGCGCCGGGGGAACGGCTGGCGCTGCTCGACGAGCTCGAAGCCGACCTGGAGCGCCTGTACCGGATGGTGTCGCGGGCAGGCCCGGCGGGCGGCGGTCCCGTCAGCCCGGGCGCTGACGGCCCCCCGCGGCTCACCGTGGTCCGCGCGCTCGCCCCCGCCGTCGCCGCCTGCGGCATCCCGGCCCAGCCGTTCCGCGACCTGATCGCGGCGAACCGCATGGACCAGGTGGTATCCCGTTACCCGGCCTACGCCGACCTGCTGGAGTACTGCCGGCTCTCGGCCAACCCGGTCGGCCGGATCGTGCTCCACATCTTCGGGGCCGCCACACCGGGCCGGGAGGCGCTCTCCGATCGGGTCTGCACCGCGCTCCAGCTCGCCGAGCACTGGCAGGACGTGGCCGAGGACCTGCGGGCCGGCCGGATCTACCTGCCCCAGGAGGACATGGACCGGTTCGGCTGCGCCGAGCAGGACCTCGCCGCCGCCCGCGCCGCCCCGCGGGTGCGGGCGCTGATCGCGTTCGAGGAACGGCGGGCCCGCGCGCTGCTGGACGCCGGTGCGCCGATCGTCGGCACGCTGCGGGGCGCCGCCCGCGCGGCCGTGGCCGGGTACGTGGCGGGCGGCCGGGCGGCCCTGGCAGCCATCGCAGCCAGCGGCCACGACGTGCTGCGCGCCACCCCCCGGCCGGGCAAATCCCGGGTCGCCGCTGAACTGGTGAAGGCCTATGCGACCGGGAGGTGAAGCCATGGATGTCCACGCCGCCTACCGGCACTGCGAGGAGATCACCTGGTCCCAGGCCAGGAACTTCTCCTACGGCATCCGGCTGCTCCCCCCCGGTAAGCGGCAGGCGCTCGCGGCGGTGTACGCCTTCGCCCGCCGGATCGACGACATCGGCGACGGCGACCTGCCGGGTCCTGCCAAGCTGGCCGCGCTGGCCGACGCCCGGGCCAGCGTGACCGCGCTCGCCGGCCGGCCGCACCCGGCCGGTCGGAACGGCAGCGGGCCGGGGGAGAACGGCGGCCCCCGGCCGAACGGCGGCCCCCGGCCGAACGGCGGGCCGCCCGGCGGCGCCGCCCCGGGCGGCGACCTGGTGCTGGTGGCACTGGCGGACGCGGCGGGCAGGTTCGACATCCCGCTGGCCGCGTTCGGCGAGCTCATCGACGGCTGCGAGGCCGACGTGCGGGGCACGACCTACCGCACCTTCGACGACCTGCTGCACTACTGCCGGTGTGTGGCGGGCTCGATCGGCCGGCTCTCGCTGGGCGTGTTCGGCACGGCCGATGTCGCCACAGCCGCCCCGCTCGCGGACGCGCTCGGCGTCGCCCTCCAGCTCACCAACATCCTGCGCGACGTCCGCGAGGACTACCTGGGCGGCCGGGTCTACCTGCCGGCCGAGGACTTCGAGCGCTTCGGCTGCTCGCTGGCGGACGGCCCGCTCCAGCAGGACGCCATGCAGCAGGGGCCGGGAACGGACGCGAACGGGGACAAGCTCGCGGCGCTGGTGGAGTTCGAGGCACAGCGCGCGAGCACGTGGTACGCCAAGGGCCTCGCGCTGATGCCGATGCTGGACTGGCGCAGCGCGGCCTCGGCCGGGGCGATGGCCGGCATCTACTTCCGGCTGCTGCAGCGCATCGCCGCCACCCCGCGGGAGGTACTTGAGCACCGGATGTCGCTGTCCGCCAGGGAGAAGGCCCTGGTGGCGGCCCGGTCGATGGCGGTGGCGCTGCGCCCTCGCGGGCGGGGCCGGACGGCCGGGATGGGAGCGGCCCCGTGAGCACCCCAGGCAAGATCGTCGTGGTCGGTGGCGGCCTGGCCGGCATCACGGCCGCGATCGCGCTCCGCGAGACAGGCGCCGAGGTCACCCTCATCGAGGCCAGGCCCCGGCTGGGCGGTGCGACCTGCTCGTTCAGCCGCGGCGGCCTGATGGTGGACAACGGCCAGCACGTGTTCCTGCGCTGCTGCGTGGCCTACCGAGGCCTGCTCGCCCGGCTCGGCATGACCGGGGCGGTGGCGCTGCAGGACCGGTTCGACGTCACCGTGCTGGCGCCGGGGGCCAGGGCGCAGCTGCGCCGGACCGCGCTGCCCGGCCCGCTGCACATGGGCAGGGCCCTGCTCGGCTACCGCTTCCTTTCCCGCGCGCAGCGGCTGCGGGTGGGGCGGGCCGCGCTCGCCATGGCGGCCCTGGACCCGGCGCGGGAGGACCTTGACCGGCAGCGGCTGGGCGACTGGCTCGCCGCCCACGGCCAGGACGAGCAGACGCGGCGGCTGCTGTGGGACCTGTTCACGGTGTCCGCGCTGAACGTCGGCGGCGACGACGCCAACCTGGCGCTGGCCGCCACGGTGGTCAAGACCGCGCTGCTGGGCGCCAGGGACGCCGCCGACATCGGGGTGCCAGCCGTCCCGCTCGGGGAGCTGCACGGGCAGGCGGCGGGCGCGCTGCTGGCCCGGATGGGCGCGCAGGTGCGGCTGGGCGCGAAGGCCGCCGCCGTGGAAATGCTGCCGGAGGGGCCGGGCGGGCCGGGTGCGCCGATGCGCGTGCGGCTGGCCGGCCGGCGGGGCGGCGATGGCCCGCCAGGAGGCGCCGGAGACGTCCTTGACGCGGACGGTGTGGTGCTGGCGGTGCCGCCAGCGGTCGCGGCCAGCCTCATGCCGGCCGCCGCGGGGAACGTGCCGGCCCAGCCCGGCCCGGCCCAGTGGCGCGAGCTTGCCACCTCGCCCATCGTCAACGTGCACGTGATCTATGACCGGCGGGTGACCCGGCTGCCGTTCGCGGCGGCGGTGGACTCGCCGGTGCAGTGGGTGTTCGACCGGACCAGCCCGTCCGGGCTGCGGTCAGGGCAGTACCTCGCGGTGTCGCTGTCGGCGGCCGATGCCTATGTGGACGTCCCGGCGGCGGTCCTGCGGGAGCGTTTCCTGCCTGCCCTGGCGGATCTGTTCCCGGCCGCGCGTGACGCGCGGATCACTGACTTCTTCGTCACCAGGGAGCGGCGGGCCACGCTGCGGCAGGTACCGGGGTGCGAGCGGCTGCGGCCGGGACCCGCCACCGCGGTGCCGGGGCTGGTGCTGGCCGGTGCCTGGACCGACACCGGGTGGCCAGACACGATGGAGGGTGCCGTGCGAAGCGGTTTGAACGCGGTGCGGATGCTGCGCGAGGGGCTCGCGGCGGCAGGCGGTGCGGGCGGGCCGGGCGCGCCAGCCCGGAGCCTGGCGGCGGTGCCGCCCGGGCGCCAGCAGGACCTGGGCGGCACGGATCTGGGCGGCACGGATCTGGACGGCACGGGTCTGGACGGCACGGGGCAGCCAGGCGCGGTGAACGGCTCAGGCCAGGTGGGCCGGCCCGGTGCGGTGAACGGCTCGGGCCCGGTGAACGGGCAGGGCCCGGCCCGTGGCGCGGCGGGCACCGGAGCCACGGCATGACCGCCGTGATGCCGGCGGGCGTGGAAACCGCCCGCGACCTGGTCGGGCCGGTGCTCGCGGCGGCCGTGGAGAGGCTCACCCCGGATGTGCGGAAGGTGGCCGCCTACCATCTCGGCCTGGCCGGCCCGGACGGGGGGCGCGCCGACGGCACGGCCGGAACAGGCGGCCGCACCCAGGGCCGCCGCGGCCGGGCACCGGGCGCGGGCAAGGCGCTGCGGCCCGCGCTGACGCTGCTGTCGGCCCGCGCCGCGAGCGCCGCGCCGGAACGGGGCGTGCCCGCCGCGGTCGCGGTGGAGCTGGTGCACAACTTCTCGCTGCTGCACGACGACATCATGGACGGCGACACCGAGCGCAGGCACCGGCCGACCGCCTGGACCGTCTACGGGATCGGCGCGGCCATTCTGGCCGGCGACGCCATGCTCGCGCTCGCCCAGGACATCCTGCTGGAGGACGCCGCCCCGCAGGGGGTGTGGGCGGCCCGGGCGCTGTCCGCCGCGGTGCAGCGGCTGATCGCCGGCCAGGGCGCGGACCTGGCCTTCGAGCAGCGCGACGACGTCTCGCTGCCGGAGTGCCTGGCGATGGCCGGTGACAAGACGGCCGCGCTGATGGCGTGTGCCTGCAGCATCGGCTCCATCCACGTCGGGGCGCCGCCCCAGCTGGCGATGGGGCTGGCCGCGTTCGGCGCGCACGTGGGCCTGGCCTTCCAGCTCACCGACGACCTGCTCGGCATCTGGGGCGCCCCGGAGGTGACCGGCAAGCCGGTCCGGTCGGACCTGCGGGCCAGGAAGAAGTCGCTGCCGGTGGTGGCCGCCCTGTGCGCTGGCACGCCGGAGGCGCGCGAGCTCTCCGCCCTGCTCGCCCGGGAGGAGGCGCTGAGCGAGGACGACCTGGCACTGGCGGCCGGGCTGGTCGAGGCGGCCGGCGGCAAGGCCTGGACCGAGACCGAGGCGGCCACCGAGCTCGCGGCCGCGCACAAGTGCCTGGCGGACACCGGCATGCCGGCCGACGTCCGGGCCGAGCTGGCCGGGATCGCCGAGTTCATCACCGCGCGGCAGTGGTGAGCGGTGCCGCAGCGGCGCGGGAGGAACCGATGACGGTCACACATCCGCGGCCGCGGGGACGGACTGCCACCACCCCGGCGCAAGCGCTCGCCCGCGCCCGCGACCATCTGCTCGGCCTCCAGCACGAGCAGGGCTGGTGGCAGGGCGAGCTCGAGACCAACGTCACCATGGACGCCGAGGACCTGCTGCTGCGCGAGTTCCTGCGGATCCGCACCCCGGAGCAGACCGCCGCGTCGGCGCGGTGGATCGTGTCCAAGCAGCGCGAGGACGGCACCTGGGCCAACTTCTACGGCGGGCCCGGCGACCTGTCCACCACGGTCGAGGCCTACGTCGCGCTGCGGCTGGCCGGGCACCAGCCGGCCGAGCCGCACATGGCCAGGGCGGCGGCGTGGATCCGGGCCCGGGGCGGCGTCCCGGCGACCCGGGTGTTCACCCGGATCTGGCTGGCCATGTTCGGCGAATGGTCCTGGGACGACCTTCCGGTCATGCCGCCGGAACTGATCTACCTGCCTGCCTGGTTCCCTCTCAACGTCTACGACTGGGCATGCTGGGCCCGGCAGACGATCGTGCCGCTGACCATCGTCGGCACGCTGCGCCCGGTCCGGCCGCTCCCCTTCACGCTCAACGAGCTGGCCGGGCCGCCCGCCCAGCCGGGTGACCCGCCCCGCCGGGCAGGCCGGAACGACCGGCCCGGTCCCGGGCAGGGGTGGGCGGCGCTGTTCGGCGGGCTCGACCGGGGGCTGCACGGCTACGAGCGCCGTGCCCACCGGGCCGCGCCGGTGCGGGCGGTGCGCCGCGCGGCGCTGCGCCGGTGCGCGGAATGGATCATCGCGCGGCAGGAGCAGGACGGCTGCTGGGGCGGCATCCAGCCACCCTGGGTCTACTCGCTGATCGCCCTGCACCTGCTCGGCTACGGGCCCGGCCATCCGGTGATCAAGCGCGGCCTCGCCGGGCTGGAGCGGTTCACGATCACCGAGGAGACCCCGGACGGCCCGGTGCGGCGGCTGGAGGCCTGCCAGTCACCGGTGTGGGACACCGTGCTGGCTGTGATCGCGCTCGCCGACGCGGGCCTGCCGCCCGGCCACGCCGCGCTCACCGCCGCGGCCGGCTGGCTGCTCGGCGAGGAGATCACCGGCCCGGGCGACTGGCAGGTACGCAGGCCGTCGCTGGCGCCCGGCGGCTGGGCGTTCGAGTTCGACAACGACATCTACCCCGACATCGACGACACCGCGGAGACCGTGCTGGCGCTGCGCCGGGCGGGCGGCCCGGCGGGGGCGCGGGACGGCGCCGTCCGGCGGGCGGCGATCCAGCGCGGGGTGCGCTGGATGACCGGCATGCAGTCCCGCGACGGCGGTTGGGGCGCTTTCGACGCCGACAACACCTCCGCGCTGGTGACCAAGCTGCCGTTCTGCGACTTCGGCGCGGTCGTGGACCCGCCCTCGGCCGACGTCACCGCGCACGTGGTCGAGGCGCTGGCGGCCGAGGGCCTGGCCGGCAGCCGGGCCGCCCGGCGCGGCGTGGTCTGGCTGCTGCGGGCGCAGGAAGACGACGGCTCCTGGTTCGGCCGGTGGGGCGCGAACTACGTCTACGGCACCGGCGCCGTGGTGCCCGCGCTCATCGCGGCGGGAGTCAGGCCCGACAAGCCCGCCATCCGGCGCGCGGTCGCCTGGCTGGAAGCGCACCAGAATCCCGACGGCGGGTGGGGCGAGGACATGCGCTCCTACGACGACCCAGGGCTGGCGGGGCGCGGTGAGTCGACTGCGTCGCAGACGGCGTGGGCGCTGCTGGCGCTGCTCGCAGCGGAGGATGGCGGTGGTCCAGGCCCAGGCCGTGCGCACGCCCAGCAACACAGCCCAGCCGTGGAACGGGGCGTTCAGTGGCTCATCGACCACCAGCGGGAGGACGGGACGTGGGATGAGCCGCAGTACACCGGGACCGGGTTCCCGCGGGACTTTTACCTGAACTATCACCTGTACCGGCTGGTGTTCCCGGTGAGCGCGCTCGGCAGATACGTGGCAGGGACGTCATGACGGCCGAAAAGGCAGAGTCTGGCGCCGGGGCCGTAGCGGGCGCGACCGCTGGGGCGGCAGGCGTGGCGTCCGGCGAGAGGCCCGATGTGGCTGGTGCTGCGGGGACGGGCGGGCGGCTGGTGGTGTGTGCGCCGTTGCTGCCGGAGGCCCGGGCGGTGCGGCGGGGGATCGGCGGGGGTGGCGAGGTCCGGGTCAGTGGGTACGGGCCAGGGCGCGCGCGGCGGCAGGGGGACAGGCTCCGGCAGGAAACGTTTGGCGCGCTGGTGGTGGCGGGGACCGGCGGCGGGCTGACCGGGGACCTCAGTCCCGGTGACCTGGTGGTGGCCACCGAGGTCACGGACGGGACCACGACTACCGCGTGCCCGTCGGCGCTGCTGCTGGCGGGGGAGCTGCGCAGGGCGGGGCTGGCGGTCGCCGCCGGGCCGGTCGTGAGCGTGGCGCGGCTGGCGGGGGGCCGGGAGCGGGCGCGGGCGGTGGAGCCGGACGCGCTGGCGGTCGACCTGGAGTCGGCGTGGCTGGCTGGCGCGGCCGGCGGGCGGCCGGTGGCGGTGGTGCGGGCCATCTCCGACACGCCGCAGCGGCCGCTGCGGAGCCCGGCGGCGCTGGCCGGGGGTCTGCGGGCGCTGCGGTCGCTGCGGGCGGCCGGGCCGGCCCTGACCCGGTGGGCGGCAGCGGCCGGCCAGCGGCGGGTCCTGCTCGCCGGGCCGCGGTCGTTCTGCGCCGGGGTGGACCGGGCGATCGAGATCGTCGAGAAGGTGCTGGAGCGGCAGGGGCCACCGGTGTACGTGCGCAAGCAGATCGTGCACAACACCCACGTGGTGGCCGATCTGGAGCAGCGCGGCGCGGTGTTCGTGGACGAGCTCGCCGAGGTCCCGGACGGGGCGTGCGTGGTGTTCTCCGCGCACGGCGTCTCTCCGGCCGTGCGGGAGGAAGCGGACCGGCGCGGGCTGGTCACTGTGGACGCCACCTGCCCGCTGGTGTCCAAGGTGCACGCCGAGGCACGCCGGTTCGCCGCGGACGGGTACCTGGTGGCGCTGATCGGGCACGCCGGCCACGAGGAGGTCGAGGGGACGCTGGGCGAGGCGCCGGAGGCCATGGCCCTGGTGGAGACCGCCGCCGACGTCGCCCGGCTGCGCCCGCCGGACCCGGGCAAGGTCGCCTACCTGATGCAGACCACGCTCGCCGTGGACGAGGCCACAGAGGTGGCCGGCGCGCTGCGGGAGCGGTTCCCGGCGCTGCGGGCGCCGGGCAGCGACGACATCTGCTACGCCACCACCAACCGGCAGCAGGCCGTGCGCGCGGTCGCCGCCGAGTCCGACCTGGTGCTGGTCGCCGGCTCCGCGAACTCGTCCAACTCCCTGCGCCTGGTGGAGACCGCGGAGCGGGCCGGTGTCCCGGCCCATCTCATCGACGGCCCGGGCGACATCGAGCTCGGCTGGCTGGCCGGGGTCACCACGGTCGGCGTCAGCGCGGGAGCGTCCGCGCCGCCTGCCGTGGTCGGCCAGATCGTGGCCGCGCTCGCGGGCCTCGGCCCGGTGGAGGTGAGCGAGCGGGTGACCACCACCGAATCCATCCGTTTCAGCCTGCCCAAGGAGGTCAGGTCGCCATGACCATGCCGCTGCGCCAGAGCCTGCGGATCGGGGCGTACCTCATGCGCCAGAAGCTGACCCGCAAGGACAAGTTCCCGCTGCTGGTCGAGCTCGAGCCGCTGTTCGCCTGCAACCTCAAGTGCGCTGGCTGCGGGAAGATCCAGCAGCCGCACACGCTGCTCAAGCAGCGGATGCCGGTCGAGCAGGCGCTGGCCGCGATCGAGGAGTGCGGCGCGCCGATGGTGTCCATCGCCGGCGGGGAGCCGCTCATGCACCCCCAGATCGATGTGCTGGTCGCCGAGCTGGTCAAGCGGAAGAAGTACGTCTTCCTGTGCACGAACGCACTGCTCATCCCCAAGAAGCTGGACAAGTTCACCCCGTCGCGCTACTTCGCCTGGGCGGTGCACGTCGACGGGCTGCGCGAGCGGCACGACGAGTCGGTGTGCAAGGAAGGCGTGTTCGACGAGGCGGTCGCGGCGATCAGGGAGTGCCAGCGGCGCGGGTTCCGGGTCACCACCAACACCACGTTCTTCAACA
Organism: Streptosporangiaceae bacterium; assembly: GCA_035518495.1. GTDB lineage: Bacteria > Actinomycetota > Actinomycetes > Streptosporangiales > Streptosporangiaceae > UBA9676. Next base: position 18,147 of record DATIXO010000106.1, on the reverse strand, counting down.
CCGACACCCCGCAGACCGTCATCGACGTGCTCGACTACCTCAACGACGACCTGGCCGTGGACCAGATGATGATCTCGCCCGCCTACGCCTACGAGAAAGCGCCCGACCAGGAGCACTTCCTGGGCGTGACCGAGACCAGGGAGCTGTTCCGCAAGGCGTTCGCTAACGGCAACCGCCGCCGCTGGCGCCTCAACCACTCCCCGCTCTTCCTCGATTTCCTCGAAGGCAAGACCGATTTCGCGTGCACCGCCTGGGGCATCCCGTCCTACTCGCTGCTCGGCTGGCAGCGCCCCTGCTACCTGATGGCCGACGGCTACGCCAAGACCTACGCCGAGCTCATCGAGACCACCGACTGGGACTCCTACGGCCGCGGGAAGGATCCCCGCTGCGCCAACTGCATGGCACACTGCGGCTACGAGCCCTCCGCCGTCCTAGCCACCATGGGCTCCCTCAGCGCCTCCCTCCGCGCCATCCGCAACAACTAGCCGCCCTCGCTCTCACCGTCCTCGCGGGATGGTGTGGGCCCGCCGGTTCTCCCCGGCAGTGCGGCCCCGGGTAATCGGCGTTTCCGCTGCCGATTACCCGGGGCCGTGATGCCGCTCCAGGCCCCACCCGGATCCCAGCCACCCCGCAGCCCTCCCTCAGCTTGCCCTCAGCCACGACCGAAAGCATTCGACCTGGCGCGGCAGTGCGCCCGGCCCTGGCCGTTCCCTGGTGGGCAGCCCTTGGAGGAATTTCATGTTTTTCACGTACCTCCGGCGTGAACTGCGCCGGCGGATGCGGCAGGTGATATTCATCGCGCTGGGCCTGGCCGTCGGGATCGGCCTGGTGATCACGGTGACGGCCGCCTCCGCCGGTGTCGCCCAGGCGCAGAGCACGGTGCTGCACTCGCTGTACGGGGTGGGCACCGACATCACCGTCACCAAGGCGCCCGCAGGAGGCACCGGCGGGCCGTTCGGCTTCCGCGTCAGGGGCCAGGCCGGCACCGGAACGCGGGGCACCAGGCCCGCGCCCGGCACCAAGTTCAGCCGGAGCGTGCTCCTCAACCGCGCGCTGGGCCCGATCAGCTCCTCGTCGGTCACCTCGATCTCCGCGCTGCACGGCGTCGCCGCCGCAGGCGGCGCGCTGGCCCTGACCGACCTGTCCATCTCCGGCACGGTCCCGAACGCCTCGGCCGGCGGTGGCGGCGGCTTCGGCGGTGGTGGTGGCGGCGGTGGCGGTGGCGGCGGCGGCGGGTTCGCGTCGTCGTTCAGCACCAACACCTTCACGGTGAACGGCACCCAGATATCCGCGGGCGAGGTCGGCCCGCTCAGCTCCAGCAAGATCAGCTCGGGCCGGACATTCACCACCGCGGACGCGAACGCGAACGTGGCCGTCATCGACGCCAGCTACGCCAAGCAGAGCAAGCTCACCACCGCCTCGAAGATCAACATCGGCGGGACCTCGTTCAAGGTGATCGGGATCGTCAAGCAGCCCCAGGGCGGCAGCCCGGCCAACGTCTACATCCCGCTCGCCCGCGCGCAGGCGCTGGCCAGCATGAAGAACCAGGTGAACACGGTCTACGTGGCCGCCAGCAGCGCCACCATGATCACGACGGTGTCCAAGGAGATCAAGCACATCTCGCCGTCGGCGACCGTGACCACCTCCAGCGACCTTGCCAACGAGGTGACCGGGTCGCTGGCGAGCGCCTCCAGCCTGGCCCGCAACCTCGGCAAGTGGCTGGCGATCGCGGTCCTGGCCGCGGCCTTCCTGCTGGCGAGCCTGCTGACCATGTCGGCCGTGTCCCGGCGGGTGCGGGAGTTCGGCACGCTCAAGGCGCTCGGCTGGCGGAGCAGGCGCATCGTCGGCCAGGTGCTCGGTGAATCGATCACCATCGGGATCATCGGCGGGCTGGGCGGCATCGCGCTCGGCTTCGCCGGGGCCGCGCTCGTGTCCCATGTTTCCAAGCCACTGACCGCCACCACCGGCCTGGTCACCGGCTCGGGCACCCCTGGCGGCGCCCGTGCCTTCGCGGGCGGCGGGCCGCCCGGCGGCGGCGGGTTCGGCGGTGGCGGTGGTGGCGGCGGCGGTGGCGGTGGCGGCGGTGGCGGCGGGTTCCGGCGACTGGCCGCGGACGCGGCCAGCACGGTCACCGTCCACCTCAACGCGCAGGTCACGATCGCGGCGGTGGTGCTCGCCGTGGTGCTGGCCATCGCGGGTGGGCTGATCGCCGGCGGGTTCGGCGGATGGCGGGCCGCGCGGCTGCGCCCCGCCGACGCACTGGCACGGGTGGAGTGAGGGAGCAGCCATGTACGAACTGTCCGGTGTCACCAAGAACTACAAGAAGGGGCGGGCCACGGTCGCCGCGCTGGCCGGCGTGGACCTGCGGATCGAGGACGGCGAGTGGCTCGCCATCCAGGGCCCGACCGGTCACGGGAAGACCACGCTGCTCCAGATCCTCGGCGGCCTGGACCGGCCCACCTCGGGCGTGGTGGACTTCGACGGCCAGGATCTGGCCGCCATGCGGGAGGGCCAGGTCACCCGGGTGCGGGCGCATTCGATCGGCTTCGTCTTCCAGACGTTCAACCTGATCCCCACCCTCACCGCGCAGGAGAACGTCGAGACCGCCCTGGTGCCGCTCGGCATGGGGGGCCACGAGCGGGAGACCAAGGCGGCGCAGGCGCTGGCGGACGTGGGCCTCGCCGACCGGGCCCGCCACCTGCCGTCGGAGCTGTCCGGCGGGCAGCAGCAGCGGGTGGCGATCGCCCGCGCGCTGGTGAAGAAGCCCACGGTGGTGCTGGCCGACGAGCCGACCGGGAACCTCGACGAGAGCACCAGGGACGAGATCATCGGCCTGCTCGAGAAGCTGTGGCGCGAATACGGGATCACCCTGATCCTGGTCACCCACGACAGCACGGTTGCGAACCGGGCGCAGCGGGTCGGATTGATGCAAAACGGGAAACTAGACATTAAGCAGGAAATCGCGCAGGACACCAAGCGCGGCGCCAGCTAACCGGGGCCGCCGTGGCCGGCCCGCCCCCCGCTCCGGGTCGGCCTCGGCTCACCTGTCGTGGTCAGCCCGATCCCCGCTCCGGGCTGGCCACGGCCGGCCCGGCCGGTGCTCAGGTGCCCGGCGGGATCGGCGGGATCGGCGGGGTGTAGCCGCGCGGGAACTGCTGCTCACACCAGACAACCTTGCCGGCCGGTGTCCGCCGGGCGCCCCAGCGCAGCGACAGCTGGCTGACGATCTGCAGGCCGCGGCCGGACTCGTCGTCCCTCGCCGCATACCGCATCCTCGGCAGCGCCGGTGATGAGTCGGCGATCTCGCAGGTCAGCGTCCGCTCCAGCACCAGGCGCAGGGTGACCGGGCCGTGGGTGTACCGGATCGCGTTGGTCACCAGCTCGGACACGAGCAGCTGGGTGGTGGGCACCAGGCTGGCCAGATCCCACTTCTCCAGCGGCTCGCTCACCAGCCCGCGGGCCTCCCCGGCCGAGGTGAGCTCCCCGGGCAGCACCCAGGTCGCCAGCTGGCTGCCGTCGATCCGGCTCAGCCGCGCGATCAGCACCGCTATGTCGTCGCGCTGCTGGTCGGCGTAGGCGCCGGCCAGCGTGGCCTTGCACAGCTCCTCCACCGGCCTGTCGGCCGACCCGGCGCCGAACACCTCCTGCAGCCGTGTCAGGCCGTCGTCGATGTCCTTGCCCCGGCTCTCCACCAGCCCGTCGGTGTACAGAACGAACAGGCTGCCGTCCTCGATCTCGAAGGTCCGGCTGTGGATGATTCCCTCGCCGATCCCCAGCGGGGGGGCGGGCGCGACGTCGAGGAACTCGCTGTTGCCGCTGGGCCGCACCAGCAGCGGGGGCAGGTGGCCGGCCGACGCGACCTCGCAGGTGCCCTGCACCGCGTCGTAGACGGCGTAGCAACAGGTCGCGAAATGGGGCTCCTGCACGCCCAGCGTGCGCATGAGCTCGTTGAGCTGCTGAAGGGACTCCGCAGGCGGCAGTTCCAGCATGGCCAGCGTCTGGATCGCGGTGCGCAGCCGGCCCATGGTGACGGCCGCGCGGACCCCGTGCCCGGCCACGTCGCCGACCACCAGCGCCACCCGGGCGCCGGGCAGCGGGATCGACTCGTACCAGTCGCCGCCGACCTCGATCAGCTGGCTGCCGGGCAGGTACCGGTGCCGGACCTCGACCGAGCACGGCGCGGACAGGCCGGTCGGCAGCAGGCTCCGCTGCAGGGTGAGGGCGGTGGCACGCTCCCGGCTGTACCGCCGCGCATTGTCGAGGAAGATCGCCGCCCGGGAGGCGAACTCCATGCCGATCTCGGTGTCGTAGGCGTCGAAGGGGCGGAAACCCGGGCGGCGGGTGCACACGATGAAACCGAGCACGGTGTCGCGCGCGTCGAGCGGCAGCAGCAGCATGGACGTGCCCACCAGCAGCTTGGCGACCGGCCGCCGCAGCCAGGTCTCCGCAATCTGGAGCGCCTCGTCGTTGTCCACGTTGCTGGTCCGTACCGGCTTGCCGGTCTCCATGCACTCGGTGTACGGCGTCCCCGGCGGGTAGCGCAGGACCTCTCCGGTGGGGAACGCCGCGTCCAGGCTCGGGTCGCCGTCGTCGCTGGCGACGGCCAGCCGGCGCATCAGATGCGACCCGTCCACCGGGTATGCCGGGCTCTCGTCGGCCCCGACCAGGCTCTCCAGCATCACCAGCCCGGCCGAGTTGCAGAAATGCGGCACCACGATGTTGATCAGGCCGCGCGCCATCTGGTCGAGGTCGAGGGTGGCGCCGATCTGGCGGAAGGTGTCGTCGAGCAGCGCGTGCCGCATCAGCGCCGGATCGAGGAACTGCTCGTCGGCGGGCGGCGGCATCCGCATGATCACCAGCGCGCTGATGCTGTCGTCGGTCCCGCGCATGGGCTGGATGGAGACCACGGCGTCGATGGGATCGTCGCGCCGGGTGCTGAGCGCGAGCATGGCCGTGGCTTCCCGGCCGCTGCGGGCGGCGTCGAGCAGCCCCTTCAGCGGCGAGTCAGCCGCTGAAGGCCCGGCGACCAGGTCGCTGAGGTGGGCGCCGAGCAGGGGTTCGCCGGGGGAGGCGAGGAGTTCCAGCGAGCTGCGGTCATGCTGGATGATCCGTCCGGACTGATCGATCCCGAGTATCAGCGTCCGCACGGAGGAGTGCGACAGCAATGCAGTGATCTTTAAACGATACCTGACGCGGTGTCGTCGCTCAGGGTCACCGCAGCGGCACTAATGCCAGGGTAGGGTGCATTCTGCCTGCCGGTACGGCCGGTGCAGACCCTGGTTTCCCCGGGCTGACGGGCGGAGAGGCGGTTGGCGCATGCGGCAGCGTCCCGGGGCCAGCGGGAGCCCAGGGGTTCCCCGGGTGACCGTGGTGGGCAGCCTCAACACCGACATCTCACTGGCCGTGCCGCACCTGCCCGCACCGGGGGAGACGGTCCTGTCGGCGGCGGGCGCGGTCACCGGCCCCGGCGGCAAGGGGGCCAACCAGGCGGTGGCCGCCGCCCGGCTGGGCGCGGCGGTGCGGATGGTCGGCTGCTGCGGCGACGACCAGTTCGGGGCGCGGCTGCGGGCGGGGCTGGCGGCCGAGGGAGTGGACGCCCATGGCGTGCGGGTGGTGGCCGGCGCCTCCTCCGGGGTGGCCCTGATCACCGTGGACGCGGCGGGTGAGAACACGATCGCGGTGGCGGCGGGCGCGAACGCCCTGGCCGGGCCGGACGAGGTCGAAGCGGCGTTCGCGGCCCCGTGCGAGGCGCTGGTCGCCTCGGCCGAGATCCCGGCCCCGGTGATCGCGGGAGTGCTGGGCCGGGCGCGTGAGGCCGGCGCCACCTGCGTGCTGAACCTGGCCCCGGCGCCGGCCGGGGCGGCCGGGCTGCTGGCCGGCGGCGTCGACTGGCTGGTGGTCAACGAGCAGGAGGCGGCGGCGGTGCTGGGAGAGCCGGTGAACGGCCCGGGGGGCGCGGGGGAGGCCGCGGCGGGACTGGCCCGGATGGGCGCCCGGCACGTGGTCATCACCCTGGGCGCGGCGGGAGCGGTGCTCGCCCGCGCCCCGGATGCCGCTGGCGGCGCCGCCGCGGTGGCGGTGCCCGGGTTCAGCGTGGCGAGCGTGGACAGCGTCGGCGCCGGGGACGCGTTCGTGGCGGCGCTGGCCGTGGCACTGGCGGCCGGGGTGGGGCCGGCGGATGCGGTGCGGGCCGCGTGCGCGGCGGGGGCGGCGGCTACCACCCGCCGCGGCGCGCAGGCGGCGCTGCCGGGCCCCGGCGATGTGCTGGCCGCAACCGGGATGCGCTGGCCGGCCGGCTCCTGACGCGGCCGGCCCTGGTGCGCGGGCGGTTCAGAGCACGACCGGCGGCCACAGGTTGTGCTGGGCGGCGATCGGGTCGCCGGGCCACTCGTCCATGGTGTCCAGGTTGTCGTGGGCGGGATGGCCGGCCGCCGCCGGGCCGTCGGCGAAGCCGCGCAGCAGGTTGGCGGTCGTGGCCTTGGTGAAGGTGGCCGTTCGCCGGTTCAGGCCGAACTCGTGCGTCCCGCCGAAGGACACCACCCAGCGCATCGTGCCGCTGTTGAACACCCCGGCACCGCTGCGATGGGTGTAGTAGGCCGAGTCCGCGTAGCTGTTCACGCTGCGGCAGGTCAGCGGCGAGTGGGACAGGATCTGGATCGGCCGCTGTACCGGCGCGCCCGGGTTCACCCGGTCGTACTCGATGCCCACCAGGCCGGGGAAGCTGGTTCCCTTGCCCACCCCGGTCCCGGCGAACACCCAGGCGTCCGGCGAGGCCACCACGAAGTCGGCGTCGGTGGGGTTGGACTCGTACAGCGTGCCGGTCAGCGAGGATTCGGGATCTGGGCTGGGCGGCTCCCGCCAGTCGCTGGTGACCAGCGCGTTGTCCTTGCCGTACATCGGGTCCTGCAGGTAGCTCGTCTTGTAGCAGATGACCAGCCGCCGCGGGCCCAGCTTCGTGCTGGCCAGCCGGGTCCGGCGGAACATGGCGTTCGCCCCGAGGAAGGCCACGTTCATGCCCGCGTCACGGGCCGCCGTGACGTGCGCCCGTTCCGGCGGCGTCCAGTACTCGTCGTGCCCGAGCGAGAACATGGCGCTGGCCCCGTCCAGCAGGTGCGGGTCGGCGTCGATGTCCATGCTGGTGACGTAGGCGAGGGGCAGATGGAGGCGTTCTGCCAGTTCGACGAGCTTCCGCTCGTGGGTCAGGAACATGAAGGCGCCGTTGGCGGCAAAGGGCCGGTCCAGGCTCACCGCCAGCGATCGGTTGCCGTAGTCGGCGATGCCGCCGGGGCCGTGGTACAGGTCGTAACCGCCCCAGGTGTTGTAGGCCTGCCAGGTCTCGGTCCCGTTCTTGATCACGATCTTGCCGGCGGTGGTGGCCGACCGGACGGTGACCGGGACGTACCGCTGGGCGCCGGACTCGGCGTCCATCCGCAGCAGGTAGGAGCCCGGCGGCCAGTCGTGGGTCGGCACGGTGAGGGACGGCTCCCAGTCGGTCTGCACCGTGTTGGTCGGGCTGACCAGGGTCGGCTTGCGCTGCTGGTGGCCTGGCACGGACGACGACCGCCACACCAGCCGGGCCAGGTCCCCGTGGTACCAGCCCATCCGGAACGCGCTCACGGTGAACGAGCGCGCGGTGGTGGACGCGTAGAGCGTGATCGCCTCACCGGGCAGCACGCTGGCCTGCCCCGTGTACCCGAGCATCGCATTGGGCGGGCCGAGGTGCCTGATCTTCCAGTCCGGGTCGCCGGCGAGCGCGTTCTCGCTCACCGGCCTGCGGCCGGACGGGCTCGGGGACGGGACGGGCGCCGCGCCGCCCGTCAGCCTGGAGCACGCGGCGACCGCCGCCGATATCACCGCGGAGGCCAGGCCGAGAAAGGCCCGTCGCGAATGGGCAGGGCGCATGTTCACGGCATAAACCTTGCCACGGGGCAGGTGGAGCGCGATGGCCGGACGGGCCGGGTGACCAGAGCTTGACGGCCAGATGGGCGGAAGATTACGTGCGCACGCCCCCGTGAGCGGGGGTCTCGACGGGGGCGTACGCACGGGCGCTGGTGTGCGGTCGCCTCCTCGGCGAGTGGCACAACGCGGCTCCAGCCGAACGGTAGTCCGCGAAGGCGATGATGATGCGGCCCGGGGGACACGAGCACACCAGCAATCCCATCCAACGCCGCGGCCGGGCGCCCTATTCCGGCCCGGGCATGCGAATCCGGCCCGGGCATGCGAATCCGGCCCCAGCCCTTGGCTGCTCCTGGGCGGCCCTGCCTGGCGATCTTCCTCGCAGCGGCGTGAACCGCGCACGGCAGCCGGAGCGATAGTCTGTGAAATCACATTTCACCGGTGGTGAAAGGGTGACGCTGACGGTGGCTGGGGACCAATCCCTGATCGGCTCCATCGGCGTTGTCATTGTTGCCACCCGCGGCGAGGCAGGGCCCGGCGAGGTCCTGGTCAAGATCCGCGGGGGCACCGAGGCCTACCTGGCCTGGTCCACCAGCCCCATCCCCAGGGGCGCGACCGTGCTGGTCATCGAATCCCGCGGCACGCGCACCGTGGACGTGAGCGAGTGGGTGGACCCGCTCGACCCCTTTCCTGACAATCCTCACTGAGGAGCCTGACAATGCTTGGTTACCGTGTCCCTGCCCCCGACCAGGCCATGCTGATATCCGGTGGCAGGCGGTGGCGGGGTGGCACCGGCGCACCGTTCCGGGTCGTGGTCGGCCACGGCGCGTTCGTGATCCCATTCTTCCGCAAGGCCCGCTACCTCACCCTGGCGATGTGCGAGTCCGAGGTGGCCGAGACCTGCGTCACCCGGCAGGGCATCTCGCTGAATGTCCGGTCGGTCATCGCGTTCAAGGTCGGCAACGACGACGAGAGCATCGTCAACGCGGGCCAGCGGTTCCTGTCCGACCAGGACCAGATGTCCACCCTGACGGGCCGGATCTTCGCCGGCCACCTGCGCTCGATCATCGGATCGATGACCGTCGAGGAGATCGTCACCGAACGGCAGAAGCTGGCGACCGAGGTGCTGGACGGCTCCAAGGCGGAGATGGCCAAGATCGGCCTGACCGTGGACTCGCTGCAGATCCAGTCGATCGACGACCTGAACTCCGGCTACATCGACGCGATGGCCGCGCCGCACAGCGCCGCTATCCAGCGCCAGGCGCAGATCGCGCAGGCGCAGGCCACCCAGCAGGCCGCCGAGGCACAGCAGGAAGCCCAGCGCAAGCAGGCCGAGTACGCGCGGCAGACCGCGGTGGTGCAGGCACAGTACAAGGCCGAGATCGACCAGGCGCAGGCGAAGGCGGCGCAGGTGGGGCCGCTCACCGAGGCTCAGGCGCAGCTGGAGGTCATTTCGGCCCAGGCCGAGCTGGCCCGGCAGCAGGCCGAGCTGCGGGAACGCCAGCTTGTAGCCGAGGTGGTCAAGCCGGCCGAGGCGGAGGCGGAGAAGGTCCGCATCCTGGCCAAGGCGGACGCGGAGCGGATGCGCATCCAGGCCGAGGCGGCGGCGTCGCACGACCGGGTCGCGCTCGACCGAATGCTCATCGACCAGCTGCCGATGATCGTCAAGGAGGCGGCCACCGGCCTGGCGGGAGCCAACGTCAACGTGCTGAACGGGGCCGAGGGCCTCAGCGAGCTTGCCGCGGGCCTGGTCGGCCAGGGCCTGACCATCCTGGACTCGATCAAGAAGAACCTCGCCGCCTCACCGGAGTCCGCCGCGGGCAGCGCCCCCTCGGCCAACGGCTCCACGCCGGAAGACACCCAGGACCCGGCCGCCCGGCCCGCCATCGAGGGCACCCGCGGGACCCGGCCCACCACGTAGCGTGGTGTCGTTCGGCGACCATGATCCGGGAGACTTCTCCACCGCATGCGCGGAAAAGTCTCCGCGATCATGGAAGTGAGCATCAGGCTCGTGATCAGGGTCGCGGCCACCGGGCGGCGGGGGTGGTGATCCTGGTGGTTGCCTGCGTGGCGGCGGCGGCCGCCTGGGTGTACCTGCTGACCGGGCGCGGCGGGTACTGGCGCACGGACGTGCGCCTGCCCGGGCCGGCGGATGCGCCTGACCCGGCTCGCTGGCCCAGCGTGGTCGCGGTGGTGCCTGCACGGGACGAGGCGGCGATCCTGCCGGAGACGCTGCCCACCCTGCTGGCGCAGGACTACCCCGGCGCCTTCTCGGTGGTGCTGGTGGACGACGGCAGCGGCGACGGCACCGGCGCGGTGGCCGCCGCGCTGGGCACGGTGCGGGTGGTCAGCGGCAGCCCGCCGCCTGCGGGCTGGGCGGGCAAGGTCTGGGCGATGGCTCAGGGAGTGGCGGTGGCGGGGGAGTGCGGCTATCTGCTGTTCACCGACGCCGACATCGCCGTCGAGCCGGGGGTGCTGGCCGGCCTGGTCCGCGCCGCCGTCGCGGACAACCGCGCCCTGGTCTCGCAGATGGCCCTGCTGCGGGCGGACACCGGCTGGGAGCGGTGGATCGTCCCGGCGTTCGTGTACTTCTTCGCCCAGCTGTACCCGTTCCGGTGGGCCGGCCGTCCCCACGCCCGGACCGCCGCTGCGGCCGGTGGCTGCATGCTGGTCCGGCGGGAGGTGCTGGCGGCAGCGGGTGGCATGGAGCGCATCGCGGGCGCCCGGATCGACGACGTCGCGCTGGCGCGGCTGCTCAAGCGCGGGCCGGCCCGCGGGCGGTGCTGGCTCGGGTTCACCACCCGCGTGCACAGCCGCCGGCCCTACCCGGGGCTCGGCGCGCTGTGGGACATGATCGCCCGCAGCGCCTACACGCAGCTGCGCCACTCACCCGTCCTGCTGGCCGGGACCGTGGCCGGCCTGTGCTGGCTGTATCTCCTGCCGCCCGCGGCGGCGCTCGGCGGCCTGGCCGTGGCCGCGGCCGGGGGCCACCTGGCCGGCCCGGCCGGGTGGTGCGCCGCCGCTGGCCTGGCCGGCTGGGGCGTGATGACCGTCACCTACCTTCCCGTGCTCGGCCTGTACGGGCTCTCGCCGCTGCGCGCGCCGTGCCTGCCGCTCATCGCCCTGCTGTACACCGCGATGACGGTGGACTCGGCACGCCGGCACCGCGCGGGACGGGGCGGCGAGTGGAAGGGCCGCGCCATCGGCGCGTACGGCTCATCCCGGTCATGACGACGGCCATGGCATCACCACCCGCCGGAGCGTGGCTGGTTAGCGCCGCCCTAGCGGCCAGGGTCGGCGCCGCTCAGCGGGCCGGCCGGTAGCCGTAGTGGGCCAGCCGGTAGCCGTAGTGGGCCATCAGCGGGGAGCACATCGTGGTCACGGCCGCCCGGTCGATCCGGTGCAGCCGTGACCGCCATTCGGTGTCCTCACGCAGCTGGACCGGCCCGGTGCGGAACCGGTTGTTGTTCCCGCCGACGGTGTGCGTCGGGCCGATCGTCACGGTGCCGGGCTCTGTGGGCCCGGCCTGGGCGGCCAGCCGCGCGGGCCGGCCGGCCAGGTCCGCCAGCGCCGCCACCGAGTCCTGGGGCTGGCGGACGAAATCCTCGTACCGCAGCAGCGCCGAGCGCCCAGGGCCGGCGGCGCGCCGGACGGCGGCCCCGGCCAGGTTGCCGGCCGACCAGCTGAGGGCGGCGTAGGCGCTCTGCCGCCACCGGCTCCCGGCCACCGGCTCACCTCCGGCCTGGACCCGCAGCAGGGAGTAGACCAGCCCGCGCGGGTCGCGGACGATCTGCACGAAGGCCGGGCTGATCTCCGGCATGAGCAGCAGCATCGCCGCGTCGGTCGGCTCCTTGGACGAATCGACGATGACCTTCGCGCCCGTCTGGCTGGCGATGGCCCGGTACAGACGGGTCATCCCTTCGGCGTAGCGGGACAGGGCGCCGCCGGGCGGCAGCCCCTTCCGGCGGTGGCGGAGCACGCCGCCGACCCGGAGCCAGGTGTGGTATTCGTGCAGGGCCTCGCGCTGGTACCGCCACATGTCCCGTGCCAGTGCGACCCGTTCCTCCCCCTCCCCGCAGGCCGATGCCAGGATCGGGCTCCAGACCGGGCACTGCTGGAGGAGTTCCCCGCAGCCGCACCGGTAGTGGGTACGGGTCAGCTTGGGCCAGAGGGTCCGCAGCTCACCGACGGCGAAGTACCCGTCGAGCTGGCCGACCAGGTTGCTCAGCACCGTGGTGCCGCTGTGGTAGATACCCATCACGTAGAGAACCCGGAGGTTGCTGACGGACATTCTCACCACTTACGCCGAGTTCGGGGGCTGACGGTTAGGGCCTGCGCAGGCCCTTCAGGATAGTTCCGCGCTGCCGGGTGTGCCTCGCAAGCAGCAAAACGGCGGCAAGGGCAGCGGCCGGCCCGGGTGAAGGCGGGCGAGGTGGTGGCCGCCAAGGCAAGACTGAACGGGAGCAGGGGAGCAGGGGCGGGCGGGAGCAGAGGAGCGCGGCGGGCGAGAACAGGGCCGCGAGCGGGCGTTCAGCGGCCGCGGAAGAGACCGAAGATCCCGTCCGCGGCGAGGGCCGCGCCGGCCACCAGCAGCCCTAGGACCAGCACCGCCCGCCCGTGTGCGAGCAGCCAGGCGTTGAAGGCGGTGAGCTTGCGCGAGGTCAGTTCCGGCGCGGCCAGGTAAGCAAGGAACGGCAGCCAGATGGCTGCCACGTAGATGACGATGATGATCGTCAGGCTGAGCGCGGACAGTGCCGGGCCGGCCTGGGCGCTCGCGACCACCTGGATCGCGGCGATGAAGGTCAGCGCCGGCGTGAACATCACCAGTCCCGCCGCTATCGCGGTCAGCGGCGCCGGGCTGGCCACCAGCCGTGCCACCACGCCACGGCTGGGCCGGGACGGGTCTCGCGGGCGGGGCCGGTGGCGCGCCACTACGGCGCCCACGGCCAGGATGAGGAGCCCCAGGCCGAGCCGCAGCTCATAGCGTGGCGTGCGGTGGCTCGGCACCTGCAGGTGCGTGCTGCGCAGCACCACCAGCACCACGATGGCCATGACCGTGCTCATGAGCACCGCGCCGGCCAGGTAGCACAGCGCGGTGAGCCGGGGCCGGGCGGACCCGAGGTAGGTAGCCGTGATCAAGAGCGCGGTCGGGGACAGCGCCGCCAGGAAAGCGAAACCCGCGGCCTGCGCGAGCATGCGATGTCAGCCGCCAGGCTGCGCGGCCACCTGCGGCTGGGCCGGAGGCCTCCCGATCAGCTCGATGAGCCCCAGCACGAGCAGCAGCACGATGGCGATGACCAGGGCCGTGACCCAGGTCGGCTGGCCCCAGAAGACGAACACCAGCGCCGCGATCGCGACCGCAGTTATCCGGAGCGCCTTGCGGTGGGTGTAGGTCCACTGGCCGACTGGCCCGGTGCTCACGCCGGCGTGCTCGCCGCGACCGCGTATCCAGGCGAAGGCGGATTCGAACGCGCCGCGGGTGCGGACCGCCGTGACCGAGGGCCCGGTGAAGAACGCGCCGATCGCGACGATCAGCCCGACCACCAGCAGCACCCGCAGCCCGTCCCTGATGAACCTGACCAGCGTGTCGTACAGGACCGCCGCCGCGTCGGCGGGCAGCACGCTGCTCGGGACACTGTTGAGGTAGATGCCGCGGAAGATCGTCAGCCCCAGGCCCAGGATCGCCATGGACGCGGCGAAGCCCAGCCCCGCGCCGATCAGTGCCCGCCGGTGGCCGCGCGCCACATACACCCCGAGGCCCAGCAGCACCAGCGTGAGGATCGGCAGCACGATCTTGAGGTCGTTCAGCAGCCGGTAGCCCTGCTGCGCCTTGACCAGGTATTTGGCGGAGAACAGAGCCAGCGTCGGGTTGATATTGGGGAGCCTGGTGATGATCGTGAACCCCCTGTTGGCCAGGTCGCGCTTGACCACGTTGATGAACGGGCCGAGGTTCAGCACGACCTGGTTGTTGCTGATCGTGATCGCCCCGTTGCCCTGTCCGGACAGGGCCTTCACCAGCTGGGCGTGCACCTGCCGGTTAACCTGCACCCACAAATTGGCCACCTGTGGGCTGGCGACGATCTTGGCCACCTGGGTGTGGATGAACCCGTACACGGCGCTGGCGAGCTGCCCGGAGAAGTTGTTCAGCAGCGCGCCGACCCGGGGCAGCCCGCGCTTCGTCAGTGCGCCCGCCGCCTGCGTGGCCAGCCCTTTCACATTGAGCCGGGCGTCGATCTCAGCACTGATCTTGTCTGTGAGGGCGCGCTGGACGGACGGCTCGTGGATGAGCGGCTCGACGTTGGCGACGTAGCGGTCGGTGCTGGACACCTGGTTGGCGGTCCACACCGCCACCACCGAGAGCGGCGCGAGCAGGCAGCCGATGACGATGAGCACCACCGAGACCGGGGCCCGCCAGCCATTGTGCTTGCGCCGGGCGGGCACCGCCTGATGGTCCACGGTGCTCTGAAGATGCGCGACCTCGTCGCGCAGGCGTGCCAGTTCGGCCCGCTCGTCGTCGGTCAGCTCACCGCCTCCCGCACCCTTGGTCTCGGCGGCAGCGAGCTTGGTCTCGGCAGCAGCCAGCTTGGGGTCGCTCGCGGCTGGCTTGGCCTCGCCGGCGGCTGGCTTGGGCTCGCCCGTGGCAGCGGCGGCTGGCTTGGCCTCGCCGGCTGGCTTAGGCTCGCCGGCGGCTGGCTTGGGCTCGCCGGCTGGCTTGGGCTCGCCCGTGGCTGGCTTGGGGTCGGCCGCACCCGGCTTGGCGCTGCCGCCCCCGGCAGGCTTGCCCGCCTCCGGCGCGGTGCCCTGCCCGCGCCCCCCGCCTGAGTCGGACACGGTCATCTCCTGCCACCTCCGTCGCCTGCGTGGATACCACCCGTTCACCGGCGTGGCAGCCGGGAACCGTCCCCTTCTCTCCCTGGGGTGGGCCGGGCCCCTCCAGCCTAGACAGGCCCTGCCCGGTGAACCAGGTACCGAACGGATCGGTCACCTGGCCCGGGTACTGGCTGCGGCAAGGCTACTGCGCGGCCTCGCCGCCGCCGTGCAGGGCTTCCTGGAGTTCCTTCTCGTCGTCCTTGGACAGCGAGGTCTTCAGCACCGTGCCGCCGTACTTGCTCATCGCCTCGACGGCCTTGTCCGGGGTGACCTTCTCCAGCATCAGGAACAGGCATGAGGTGCCCGGCTTGACCATGTCGCGGACCTGGTCCTGGAACTGCTTGTCGATGCTGGTCTTGGCCAGCTTGCCCATCAGCGCGCCCAGCCCGGCGCCGATGGCGAGCCCGAGGACCGGGACGAAGAACAGCAGCCCGAACAGGAACCCCCAGAACAGGCCCCACGTCGCCCCGGCGCCGACCGGGTGGTGATCGGTGTGGACGTGGTAGCCGCCTTCCTTGTCCCGGATGATCACCGCGATGGCGTCGGGCTGGATGATCAGGTCCTGGGCCAGCCGGCGTGCCTCGGCGGCAGCCGCGTCCGCGGTCGTCTCATCCGGGTATCCAATGGCGATCAGATCAGCCATATCGTTTCCTTCCTCGTCACATGCCTCGCCCACCACCACACCAGCCCGGGCGGCGGGCCGCCCCACCCACGGCGGGTTAAATTCTGCGCTGTCCCGTTTGCCGCCGAACTGTTACTATGCGCGCCTGGGCAATGTGGTTGAGCGGGACGAACCGTACGGGAGTGGACGGTCGCCTCAACATCGGTCGGGGTCCGTTCACTCTTCTGTGTACGCGGCCACCGCTGTCGATGTCCCGCTGGAGAGCAAGCTCCACGCACCTGAGCCGCGCGACGGCTGGGTGGAGCGGCCCGTGCTCACCGGGCGCCTGGGGCAGGCCGGCGCCAGGCTCATCCTCGTCGACGCCCCGGCGGGCTATGGCAAGACCACGCTGGTAGCGCAGTGGCGCATCGGCGCGGCTGGCAGCCGGCCCTTCGCGTGGGTCACCCTCGACCCGGACGACAACGACCCGGTCAGCCTATGGTCGCATGTCGCGCACGCGCTGCACCGTGCCCGGCCGGAATTCGGGCTCCAGCCCGTGCTGGAGGCCCTGCGGGCTCAGCCGCCTGACGTCGGCGGTGCCGTGCTCCCGGCCCTGGTGAACGAGCTCAACACGCTGCCGGGCCCGGTCGTCCTGGTCCTTGACGACTATCACCGGGTCAGGGAGCGCAGCTGCCACACCCATGTCGAGTATCTGCTGTCCCACCTGCCACCGACCGCCCAGCTGGTGCTGACCACGCGGGCCGACCCGCCGCTGCCGCTCGCCCGGCTGCGGTCAACCGGGGACATGGTCGAGCTGCGGATGAGCGACCTGCGGTTCACCCCCACCGAGGCGGCGGCGCTGGTCAGCCGCACCGCCGGTATCGCCCTCGCCGGTCCGGATCTCGCGGACCTGGTGGGGCGGACCGAGGGCTGGCCCGCGGGGGTCTACCTCGCCGCGCTCTCCCTTCGCGGCCACCCGTCACCGGGCACCTTCGTCCGGCAGTTCAGCGGCGACAGCCGGTATATCGCCGACCTGCTGATCGAGGAGGTGCTGAGCCGTCAGCCGGCCCACATCCGCCGCTTCCTCGCCCGGACCGCCATCCTGGGTGAGTTCAGCGCCCCGCTGGCCGATGCCGTGCTCGGCTCCACGGACGCCGCGGAGATCATCGGGACGCTGGAACGGGAGAACCTGTTCGTCGTGCCCGTCGACGAGAATCGCGGCTGGTACCGCTACCACCGCCTGTTCGCACAGCTGCTGCGCAGCCAGCTCACCCGGGCCGAGCCGGGCATCATCCCGGCCCTGCACCAGCGGGCCAGCGCATGGCACCAGCAGGCAGGCTCGCCGCTCGAGGCGATCAGTCACGCGCTCGCCGGCGGTGACGTCGGCGGTGCGGTCGACTTGATCGCGGCTCGCTGGCCCGCCTACGCCAGCCTCGGCCGGGTGGGAACGGTCCGCGGCTGGCTGCAGGCCCTCGGCGACGACCAGGTCGCCGCTCACCCGCTGGCGGCGCACTGTGCGGCGTGGGCGGCGGCGCTGGCCGGCGACCGGCCGTCGGTGGAGCGCTGGCTCCCGGTCATCGAGGCGGACGGCCATCCCGGGCCGCTGCCCGACGGGATGGCCTCGCTGGCGTCATCGGCGGCGCTGCTGCGGGGGGTCCACGGCTTCGGGGGGCTGTCGGAGATGCGGCGCTCGGCCAGCCTGGCCACCGAGCTGGAGAAGGACCCCGGGTCGCCGTGGTACGCCCTGGCCCGGACCGGGCTCGGCTTCAGCCTCTACCTGTGCGGCGAGCCCGCCGCCGCGGCCGCCGCCCTGGAAGAGGCGGTCATCTGCGAATCGCCCCTGCCGCTGGTGCAGATGATGGCCCTGTCCGCCCTCGGCCTGGTGGCGGTCGGGCAGGGCAGGCTGCTGTGGGCGGACGAACTCGTGCGCGCGGCCGGGGACCTCACCGGCCGGGGCGATATCAGCGAGACGCCACAGGTCGCGGTGGCCGCCATGGCCGCCGGCGCGCTTCATACCGCGCAGGGACGGCTCGACCAGGCCAGGAGCGAGCTCGAGCACGCGCTCCGGCGCCGGCGCCGGGTGCCCGGGATCAGCCCCTGGCCCACCCTCGAGGCGCTGCTGCTGCTGGCGGAGGCCCTGCTCGAGCTGGGGGACCGCACCGCCGCGGACCTGCTGGATGAGGCGCGCGAGCTGCTGGCCGCGCTGCCGGACGGCGCCGACGCCCAGTTCGCCCGGCTGAGGCGGCTCAGGCAGGCGCTCGCGGGGCTCTCCCACGCGTCGCTGCTGGAGCCGCTGACCGACCGCGAGGCCACGGTGCTCCGGCTGCTGCGCGGCACGCTGTCGCTCCGCGAGATCGGGCAGGAGCTGCACCTTTCCCCGAACACGATCAAGACCCATACCCGGGTGATCTACCGCAAGCTCGGTGTGAGCACCCGGCGCCAGGCGGTCGAGCAGGGCCGCCGGGCGGGCATCTGCTGATCCACCGGCGGCCGCGTCAAGTTCACCCGGGTGTGACCCGTGGCGGGTGATGCCGGTTCACCCCCTTGCCTGAGATGAATGATTCGCCAGACTCCGGTAAGAGGAGCTGGGGGACCGCCCATGGCCGAGCAGTGTCTGGAGGCCACACGATGAGCACGCACAGCGCCGTCCTCCGCTACCGGATCGTGGTCCGGGAGGATTGCGGAGAGCTGCTGGCGAGCCTGGTCGAAGGGCTCACGGTTGAGTCGGGCGGTGGCCGGACGTCCATCGTGGCCTCGGTGCGGGACGAGTCCGAGCTCCA
>DATIXO010000105.1:0-2002 GCA_035518495.1 Streptosporangiaceae bacterium | reverse complement strand
TCGCGCAGCAGGGTGGGCAGGCCGCCGGCCGCGTCGAAGTCCTGCATGAGGCCGCCGCCGGAGGGCTGGACGTCGGCGAGCACCGGCACGTCCGCGCCGAGCCGCGCCAGGTCCTCCAGTGGCAGGGCGACGCCGGCCCGGCCCGCGATCGCCGCCAGGTGGATGACCGCGTTGGTGGAGCCGCCGATCGCGTGCAGCACCCGGAGCGCGTTGGCGAAGGCGGCGGGGGACAGCAGCGCCGAGGGCACCAGGCCCTCGGTGACCGCCGCGACCGCCCGCCGGCCCGCCTGGGCCGCGGCGGCCAGCGCGCGCGGGTCGCCGGCCGGGATCGTGCTCGCCCCGGGGATCATCAGCCCCAGCGCCTCGGCCAGCAGCGCGACCGTGGAGGCGGTCCCCATCGTGTTGCAGGCCCCGGTGCCGCAGGCCAGGCACGCTTCCAGCGCCTGCCAGCCGTCGTCTCCGAGCCGGCCGGTGCGGCGCTCGTCCCACAGCCGCCACAGCGCGGTCCCGGTGCCGATCCGCTCGCCCCGGAAGACCGCGGCCGGCCGGGCGCCGCCGGTGACCACGACGGTGGGGATGCCGGCGCTCACGGCGCCCATGATCGCGCCGGGCACGGTCTTGTCGCAGTTCGCGAGGATGACGATGCCGTCCAGCGGGTTGGCGCGGATCATCTCCTCGATCTCGATCGCGAGCAGGTTGCGGTAGAGCATGGCGGTCGGCTTCATCAGGTCCTCGCCGAGCGAGATCGAGCCGAACTCGGCGGGGATGCCGCCCGCCTCGGCCACACCCCGCCGCACCGCCCCGGCCAGCTCGCGCAGGGGCAGGTTGCACGGGTTCAGCTCGCTCGCCGAGTTCGCGATCCCGATCACCGGCCGCCCGCCCTCGCGGCTGACCTCAAGGCCGGCCGAGGCGAAGGCGACCCGGTGGGCCATCGCCACCTCGTCGTCGCCGGTGAACCAGGCGTCACTGCGCAGCCGTAGGCGCGGGCTGGCACCGCGCAGCCGAAGGCGCGGCCCGGCGCCAACCTCTCGCTCTGTCATGTCTACGGCTCCGGGACACCGAGGCCGGCCGCCCCGGGCTGTGACTGAACCAGGCCCAGCCCGCTGCGCTCCATCCATTCCAGGGCCACCCGGGCGCGGTGAACCTTCTCGCGGGCGATCGCCGCCGCCTCGTCCTCCAGGTGCAGGCCGCTGGGGTAGAGCAGCCGCGAGTTCCGCAGCCCGAACTTCACGTACATGGGCGCGGCCACGGCCACCAGGTCGGCCGTTTCCTGGCCGCGGACGACCCCGCCCATGCCCGTCGGCGTCTCCACGTACAGGTCGAGGGGGAGCGAGGTCGCCGACCGCATCTCGGCCAGCTGCCCGAGCGTGACATCGGCGGGCACGTTGATGGTCGAGGCGCCCAGCCGTTCCAGCTGGGTCACTGTCAGCGGGTTGGCCGGCGCGAGCATCGCCGAGACCTTCCACACCACCGACGCCGGGATCTCGCCGCCCGACTGCATCTCGGCGAGCAGCTCCAGCAGGCCCGCGTCGGCGACCAGGAATCCCCTGATCCCGTGGTCTACCCCGCGCAGCACGTCGTCGATCGCGTACCGGAGCTGGCGCACCCCGCGGATCAGCCCGGCCCGGGACGGGCCGTCGGCGGAGTGGGCCACCCGGCCGATGTCCCATTCCTCGCGGGGCCCGATGAACAGCGAGACCTCGATGCCGCTGCCGGCCCCGATCCGGGCCATCTCCGCCAGCTCGGCCGCGGACAGCAGCATGGCGCCGCTGCCCTGGGACACCCGGTTCACCGTGATGCCCTCGGCCGCGGCCTGGGCGATGACCGCCCGCAGCACGGCCGGGCCCTCGACGCTGGGGATCTCGATCCGGTGATGGGCCCCGTCGGGGAACCTGCGCGCGCTCTGGGCGGGCGTGGGCTCGGCGGAGATGCCGCGGCGGGCGAGGATGTCGGCGCCGGTCAGCCCGCGGACACCGGCCGCACCCGCCGCGTCCGGACTCAC
>DATIXO010000104.1:0-9948 GCA_035518495.1 Streptosporangiaceae bacterium | reverse complement strand
GGCGGCTGGGGTGAACATCTGCGAATCCGGGTCGTCATAGGCCGCCGCGACCCGTTCCCCGAAGTAGCCGTCCTCATCGTCCATCGCCGGACCGTACCGCAGCGGGCCGTGCGATGGCGCGCGTATTTCGCGCACTGGACGCGGCTGAGCGAGCGCGGTGTGAGCAGGCAGGGAGTCAGGAAGCTGCCGCGACCGCGGGTCCTCGGAACTCGCCGGGCGCGGCTCGCTCCCTATCGCGAAGCAGCGTCAGTGGCCAGGCTTCAGATTCGGTGAGGCAGTGCCCGTCCCGCATCGGTAACCGTAGATCTTCAGCCGGTGATCGTCGGCTCGTCGGGCGCGGACAGGCTCAGCACGGCGCCGGCCACCGCGGGCGACTCGCTGATCTTCGACTCGAGCGCCCGCAGCCGGCGGGCCAGCCGCGACTCGTTGTCATCGCCGGTGAGGTCGACGTAGCCGACCACCGAGACCGTCCGCGGGCCGACGATCTCCAGCCGCAGATAGGTCACCCGCGCCACGCCCGGCTCAGCCGTGAGGGCCTGGATAGCGGCTGCGCGCACCCGCGGGTCGGCTTCCTGGCCGATCAGGAACCGCCGGTTGCGGTTGATCAGGTAGACGGCGACCACCGCGAGCAGCACGCCGACCAGGATCGACCCGAGCGCGTCCGGGACCGGGGACCCGGTCAGCTCGTGGGCGGCCAGCGCGGCGGTGGCGATGACCACACCGACCAGGGCGGCGGTGTCCTCAAAGAACACCGCCCGCAGGGTGGGGTCGGAGGTGACCAGGACGTGCTCGATGAGGTCCCGCTGCATCGCCTGGGCCTCGGGCCGGGCCTGCCGGAGCGACTGCAGAAAAGAGATCGCCTCCAGCACGAACGAGATGCCCAGCACGACGTAGCCGACCACGAAGTTGCTGGCCGGCTCGGGGTGGATGAGCTCCTGGATCCCGTGCGCGACCGAGATCGCGGCACCGGCCACGAACAGCCCGACCCCGGCGAGCAGCGACCACACATACGCCTCCCGGCCGTGGCCGAGCGGGTGCGCGGCGTGGGCCGGGCGGCGGGACCGCCGGTCGGCTACCAGCAGGAACACCTCGTTGCCTGCGTCCGCCCACGAATGCGCCGCCTCGGCCACCAGCGACGCCGACCCGGTCACCGCGGCGGCGGCCGACTTCGCCACCGCTATGAGGATGTTGATGGCGAAGGCGACGGCCACCGTCACCAGGCTCTCGGGCGCGCCGGAATCACCCGGCCGCTGCACCGATCTGAGCAGGTCGTGGGTTTTGCGGGCAGCCTCCCCGGCCACGGCGGATGCCGGGGCCTGCTCGCCGTCCGGCTCGTGCGTCATGAGCCAATGTTTACCCACGGCCATGCGCGGGCTTCTGGCGGGTGCGCCGCTCCCATAGGCCCCGTGCACCCGGACGGCCTGGATGACATCGGCGCTGAACAGTAGAAATGTGGCCTGTGTCCGCGCCGGCGGCCCGGCGGTGGAACGGCTGGAGCAGACCTACGCGCGGGCGGCCGACGAGGCCAGCTGGCAGCGCTACGACCACGCCGCTCCCGCCTTCGGCTTCAGCTGCCGTCTGGTCTACGACGAGTCCGGCCTGGTGCTCGACTACCCGGGGATCGCCGTCCGCGCCGCCTGACCGGCCCGGGACCGGCGGGCGGTCACGGCCGGCCCGGCCGGCAACCTGCCAGCCGGGCCCTGGCAGCCCCGGCGGCAACTCGCGATGATGGGAGCCGGCGCCCGCAGCAGCCGGGCCAGACATCCGGGGAGCCGCCGTGGACGCCTCGCCGCCGCCTGACGGCCCGCAGCCGCGGGCGCCCGTGCTCCGGGGCCTGTTCGTGCGGCACGCGCCCGGCGACGACGCCATCCTCAGGCTCGCGCGGCTGCGGTTCGCCGAGGCCGGGATGGCGGCCGAGTTGTACGCGGACACGCCGGAACAGCTGGAGCGCGAGCTGGAGTTCCTGCCGCCGTACCCGGCTCTGCCGCTGGCCCACCTAAGCCGCCACATCAACCTGCTGCGAGAGGACGGCCAAGGCCAGGTCCAGGCCTTTGTCCGCCAGTTCCGCGGCCGCCTGCTCGGCGTGGTGGTGCACGACCAGGCCGGGATGGCGGACCGGATCCCGGAGGTGGTCACGGCGGCGCGCAACGCCACGGCCGGGCGGGCGGCGGACGGGCCGCTGGTCTTCCTGGAGTATGCCTCGGGCATGGAGCCGGAACGGTTCACCGAGCTGGCGCGGCAGCTCGCCAGCGCCGAGGGCGCCAGCGTGTGCATTGACATCGGGCACGTGGGCATCCACGAGAGCCGCCGCCGGCTGGCGGCCAGCCACCCCGGGCTCGATCTGGCCGCCCTGGGCCGGGACGCCGGGGACGCGCCCGGGCTGGTGGCCGACGTGCAGGCCGCGGCGCGGTCCGCGCGTGAGGTGGTGACCGAGATGATCGAGTCGGTCGGCGCGGTGGGCAAGCCGGTCCATTTCCACCTGCACGACGGCCACCCGCTCATCCCGGGGCTGGCCGACCACTTCAGCTTCCTGACCCGGCTGCCGGTCCCGTTCACCTGGCAGGGCCGCTCCTCGCTGGAGCCGATGTACGGCCTGTGCGGGCTGCGGCAGGTGCTGGCGGCCATCGTCAGGCACTGCGCGGCCGGCGGATCGTCAGCCACCCTGGAGGTGCACCAGTCAGAGGGCCGCCTGCCGCTCGGGAACGCGGCAGGGCTGTTCGGGCACTGGCAGGACCTCACCGACGCCGAGCGGATGAACTACTGGCTGTCCGTCCTCGCGGACAACCACCTGATCGCCACCACCATGCTGGACGCGATCCAGGCCGGACCCGCTGGGCAGGAGGCAGTACCGTACGAGGGTGGTGACTCTCGATGACGTCGCCCGGCTGGCCCTGGCACTGCCCGAGGTCACCGAGGACGAGCGTCACGGCAACCGGACGTGGCGCGTCGCGGGCAAGGCGTTCGCGTGGGAGCGCCCGTTCAGCAAGGCCGACCTGCGGCGGTTCGGCGACCAGGCCCCGCCGGACGGGCCGATCCTGGCCGTGCGGACCGAGGACCTGAGCGAGAAGGAGGCCGTGCTCTCCGCGCACCCGGCGGCCTTCTTCACGATCCCGCACTTCGACGGGTACTCGGCCGTGCTCATCCAGCTGCCGAAGGTCTCCGCGCAGGACCTGCGGATCGCGGTCACCGACGGCTGGCTGGCCTGCGCGCCGCGCGGCCTCGCGGACCGCTACCTCCAGCGTTAGGCCCCCCCCGAACAATGGCCGCCCGGCTCGCGTGTCCCCGCATCCCGGCTGGCGGCGATGTCGCCGTCGCACGTAGTTCCGCTAAGCGCTCCTCCTCCGCCTGGCCATCCGGGCGCGGATGACCCGCTCCACGTCGTGCTGGAGGCGCGCAAGAAGTCGTGCCGGAGGCGCGCAAGAAGCAGAGCGGACGCCACTGTTCAGCGGCCTCCTGGGCGTCATCGCCCGCCCGCGGCGGGGCCTCACCCGGGCAGGTGGCAGACGGCCTCGACATTGTTCCCGTCGGGGTCGCGGACGAAGGCGCCGTAGTAGCTGTCGTGGTATTCCGGCCACAGCCGCGGCGGGTGCAGCACCTGCGCACCGGCGGCGGCCGCGGCGTCGAAGAAGGCCCGCACCGCCGCGCGGTCCGGCGCCGAGAAGGCGATGTGCGACTCGCGGAAACCGTCCCCGGTGGCCTGGCGGCCGATCCAGAAGTCCGGCATGGGCGGCACGCCGTACCCGACGGCGTCGCCGAAGTCCATCACCCGCTGGCCGCCGAGCGGTGCCAGGACGGCGTCGTAGAATGCGGCGCTGGCCGCGAGGTCGGCGCACTGGATCGAAACATGATCGAGCATGCTGCCCATCCTGCCCCGCGCCGCCCAGCCCGGCGCCACCGCCAGGGGCTCAGCCGCCCGCACCGCTGGCCCGCAGCTCACCGGTGCTGGCCCGCCGCTCATCACTGCTGGCAAGGTAGGCGGGACAGGGCCGCGCCTGGCGCGGGCCCGCCGCCGCATCCGCCCGGGGGGCATGGCATGGACGAGATCGATGAGGCCGAGCTCATCAGCGCGGCCCAGCGCGGATCGGTCCTTGACGCAGCGGCAGCAGGCGCCAAACGCGCGGTGCCCGCGGCCCTGGTGCGCAGGTGCTGCCATGAGCTGAAGGACCAGGTCGACCCGCGCGGGCTGCGGCTGGCCAGCGCGGTCGTGACCGGGCGCCTGGACCTGGCCGGCCTGGCGGTGCCGTTCCCGCTCCGCTTCGACGGCTGCGAATTCGAGGCCGCCCCGGTGGTGGAGGGCGCTGAGCTGTTCGAGCTGTCGCTGACCGGCTGCCCGCGCCTGCCCGGCCTGCTCGGCAACGGGCTGCGGCTGCGCCGCGACCTCGACCTGTCCCGCTCCCAGGTCGCCGGTGCGCACTGGACGAGCGCGAGCACGTCAAAGCAGGCGGCGATCTGGCTGTGCGAATCGGAGATCGGCGGCCGGCTGCTCTGTGTCGACGCCACCATCGATGGCCAGGGCGACCGCTCGATCCAGGCGGACAGGGCCCGGTTCGGCGGCGCGGTCCGGCTGCTGCACCAGTTCAGCTCGCGGGGAGAGATCAGGCTGATCGGCGCCCGCCTCGGCGGGTCGCTCGACCTCACCGGGGCGCAGATCGAGTCATCGGACGGGCCGGCCATCGACCTCGCTGACGCGATCATCGAGGGCAGCGTGTTCCTGATCGAGGACCCCGGTGGGCGCAGGCCGGTGATCCGCGGGCGCGTCGGCCTGGGCAGCGCCCGCATCTCCGGGCGGTTCCTGATCCGCAACGCGACGCTCGAGGCCCGTACCGACCTGCCAACGGGCAGCATCTACGCGATGCCGGCGATGATCGGCACGGCGATGTCCGCCGACCGGCTGTCGGTCGGCGCCGATGTGACACTGGCGGGAACCTGCGAGGTGACCGGCCGGATCGACATGACGATGGCCGACGTGAGCAGCCTGTCCGTGGGCGGGAACTGCGTGCTGCGGGCCCCTGGCCGCACCGCGCTGGAGCTGACCAACGCCGAGATCCGCGCCAATTTCCGGCTCGAGGAAGGTGCCTCGGTGGAAGGCACCATCCGGATGGCTGGCGCGGTCATCCACGGCACCCTCGCGCTGCAGGGGGAGGTCAGCCACCCCGAGCACGGGTCCCTCGTGGGCGGCAGCGCGATGAGGGTCGACGGCGACATCTACCTCGACGGCCTGCGGACGGCCGGCGGGCGCGTCAACTTCCGCGGCGCCACCCTGGGCAGCCTCACCGCCAGCGGCGCGCGGCTGGACAACCCCGGCGGGTACGCGCTCCGCCTCAGCCAGACCGTCATCAAAGGGTCGGTGCTGCTGATAGACGGCTTCACCTCGACCGGGCTGGTCGCGCTGAACCGGAGCACCATCGACGGCCGGCTGCAGTTCACCGGGGGCTCGTTCAGCTGCCCGGAGCCGGTGCCGGCCAACGAGCACGGGCACGCGATCGAGGCGATATCCACGACCGTCCGCGGCGGCATCGACCTGGGCTGGAAGACGGTGTCGCCGAGCGTGGACTTCACCGACGCGGTCACCACGTTCCTCGCCGACGACCCGGCGACCTGGCCGGAGCGGTTCACCATCGCCGGCCTGACCTACGAGCGGTTCGAGAAACCGCAGGGCGCGGCGCCGAAGCGGATCTGGGACCAGGCCGCCCGGTGTGCCTGGCTGAGCCGCCAGACGGAGTTCGAGTCCGGCCCGTATGAGCAGGCGGCGAGGGTGTTCCGCCAGCACGGGTACACGCGGGAGGCCGAGCGCGTCCTCATCGCGCAGCGCCGGCACGCCCGGCAGGTCGGCCACTCCGGCTCGGGGTGGCCGCAGCGCGCCATCGAGGCCGTCTACGCCACCATCGGCTACGGGTACCGGCCGTCGCGGGTGCTGTGGCTGCTGGCCGCGCTGCTCATCCTGGTCACGTTCTCGCTGGTACTGCCCGTCGGCCAGCACGCGATGCGGGCGACGAACGGCAACGGGGCCGTGTACGTGACCGGCCAGCCGGCCACCTCCGCCGATGCCGCGGCACCGGGCCCGGCGGCCAGCGGCAGCGCACCGCCCGCCCGTTCCTGCGGCGACGGCGAGGTGCGCTGTTTCAGCCCGGTGCTGTACGCGATCGACACCGTGGTCCCGCTGATCTCGCTCGACCAGCGAACGACCTGGTACCCCGACCCGGACGCGCCCGGCGGCCAGTTCATGCTGTGGTGGCTCAATCTCGCGACGCTGCTCGGCTGGCTGCTGTCATCGATCTTCGTGCTGTCGCTCGCCCGGCTGTCCCGCAGCTCCTGACCGGGCCGGCGGGGCAGCGCGCCAGCGTCCCGCTGGCGGCGACGGCAAACGGCGGGCGCAGCGGTGGAGTCTAGGATCGAGCCGATGCGGCGCGAGTCTTCTACGGTGGTGGTCCTGGCCGGCGAGGTGGGCGAGGGACTGCTTGGTGCGCTCGGCCGCTCCCCGCAGGTGTCGGTCGCCCGCGCTCCCGCCGCCGGGCCTGGCCAGCAGGCCGCGGCGGAGCCAGCGGCGGCGCGGCCCGGGTGGGAGGCGGGCGCGCTGGCGATGGCCGAGGCGGCCCGGCGGCGGTCGACCTACGTGATCGTGCCCGCCGACCCGCTGGCCGCGGTGGCGGCCGCGTGGCGGGCGATGTGGGAGGTGGCGGCCGGGCCGGGCGGGGCGGCGGCGTTCGAGCAGGCCGCCGCGGAGGCGCTGGCGGCGTGGCGGGACAAGCGGTTCGAGCTGCCCGACTATTACCTGGTCATGGCCGCGGCGCTGCCGGACGGCACCGGCCCGGATCTGTACCTGGGCCCGCTGCGCGCCGCCCGCCCCCGCCGGGTCGCCGTCGCCGGCCTCGCCGGCAGCCCCGGCCGGGGCGAGACCGCCCTGGTGCTGGACGCGCTCAGGTCCTTGCCGCACGGGCCGTGGTGGCCGCCGCTCGATGAGCTGATCGAGGCGGCCCGCCGCTTCTACGCCGGCGGTCTCACCGAGACCCAGCCGGCCCCGGCCTAGCCGCGGTGATGCGCCCCCGGCGAGGTGCGCGACGACCACGGTGCCCGGCTTGCGGCATCACGTCGCTCTATATATCGTGCCGATGTATCGGTTCGATATATCGCCACATGCGCGGCGTGAGGATGGTGACAGCCAGGGAGGCAGCGACATGACCAGCGCGCAGCTGTACGACACCATCGGAGCCACTTACACCGTGACGCGGCGTACCGAGCCGCGGATCGCCGCAAGGATCTGGGCTGCCTTAGGCGACGCGCGGACGGTGCTGAATGTCGGGGCTGGCACCGGCTCCTACGAGCCCCCCGGCCGTGACGTCACCGCGGTGGAACCGTCGGCGCTCATGCGTGCGCAGCGTCCCGCAGGCGCAGCGCCGTGCGTGGCTGCCGCCGCGGAGAGCCTTCCGTTCGGGGACCAGTCCTTCGACGCCGCGATGGCTGTCAGCACCGTGCATCACTGGCAGGACCCGATCGCCGGGCTGCGCGAGATGCGGCGCGTGGCCCGCCGCGTGGTGGTGTTCACGTTCGACGACAGTGACACCGGATGGCGTCGCCGGTTCTGGCTCACCCGCGACTACCTGCCTGAGGCTGCGGACCTGCTCGCAGGGCGGCCCTCGCTGACCGAACAGGCCCGCACGACCGGGGCCCGCATCGAGCCGGTGCTCATCCCGTGGGACTGCGCTGACGGCTTCTTCGAGGCCTACTGGCGCCGGCCCGGGGCATACCTGGACGAGAGTGTCCGTCGCGGAGTATCGGTCTGGGCCAGAGTCGGGCCGGAGGCCGAGCAGAGGGCGGTGCGCAGCCTCCGTGGTGACCTCGCATCTGGCCGGTGGGCCGAACGCAACCGCGACCTCGCCGCACTCGACGCGGCAGAGCTCGGCCTTCGCCTCCTGATCGCCTGAACCGCCGGCATCCTGCCGCTCGTGAAGGCACCGCAGGATCTCGGTCCTGATCTTGCCTTCGGCGATCCGGCGGGCGACGGGATCCTTTCGTGGGCCGGTGACAGCTAGAGTCAGCCTGGCCAGCCCGAGGCCACCGCCAGCAGAATCCCTGTGACACCTTCGCGGGCTGGACCACAAGGAGGCGATCGTCATGAAACCACACTGGCGCGTGCCCGCCGGGCTGCACGTGGCCGCGGCCCAGCTGCCCGTCGAGGGTGAGCTGCCCTCCTTCGGCGGCGCGACCGGGTGGCTCAATTCACCGCCGCTGACAGCGGCCGGCCTGCGCGGCAAGGTGGTCCTGACCGGCTTCTGGACCTACACCTGCATCAACTGGCTGCGCCAGCTTCCCTATCTCCGCGCCTGGGCAGCGAAATACTCCGGCCAGGGACTGGTGGTGGTCGGCGTGCACACACCCGAGTTCGCGTTCGAGGCAGACGTTGATAACGTCAGCGGTGCTGTGCGGGAGATGATGATCGATTACCCGGTCGCGATCGACAGCGACTATGCGGTATGGAGCGCTTTCGGCAACCACTACTGGCCGGCCCTTTATTTCGCGGACGCCGGAGGGCTGATCCGGCATCACCACTTCGGCGAAGGCGAATACCAGCAGTCGGAAATGGTCATCCAGCAATTGCTGGCCGAGGCCGGATCCGCTGGCGCGGGTTATGAGCTGGTGTCGGTCGAGGCCCGTGGCGCCGAAGCGCCCGCCGACTGGACCACCCTGAGATCAGCAGAGAACTACACCGGCTACGGGCGCACAGAGAACTTCGCGTCCCCCGGTGGCGCGGTACCGGGCCAGGGCCACACCTATACGGCCCCGGCGGAGCTGAGACTCAATCAGTGGGCCCTGTCCGGGGACTGGACGATCGAGGAGCAGGCCGTCACGCTGAACCAGGCCGGCGGGCAGATCGCGTACCGCTTCCACGCCCGCGACCTTCATATGGTCATGGGGCCGGCCGTGCACGGCACGCCGGTCCGGTTCCGCGTGCTCGTCGACGGGCAGCCACCGGGCGCGGCGCATGGGGCCGATGTTGACGGCCAGGGCAACGGAACCGTGGCCGGGCAGCGGCTGCACCAGCTCATCCGGCAGCCTGGCGTCATCACCGACCGCACCTTCGAGATCACGTTCCTCGATCCCGGGGCCCAGGCTTACGCGTTCACGTTCGGCTAGATCAGGCAGGCCCGGTCAGGGCACCAGTTGCTCGCCGCCGTCGATGTCGTAGGTCGCGCCGGTCAGCCAGGAACCAGCGACTATGTCGGGCCAAACCAGACCGTTGCCGGCGGGACCCAGGAGAGCGTTACCATCGTCGCCTTCGACCTGGGTACCTGCGACGGCAAGCTGATGTACCAGGCAGTGGAGTGGTACTTCCCGCAGCACGGGCAGACTTTCGACCCCCGCCAGTACGAAAACATCTGCACCGGCACCTACGCCGGCCAGTAACGAACCCCAGCCGCCCGAGACTGCAGGCCGCACATGAGGCGCCGCAGATGTGGCTGTTCCCGTCCGGCAGCGGCGCTTTCTGCTGATCGCCACCAAACTGAATCGGCGGGGCAGTGGCCGCTCGGGACGACACAGCGTCACGAACAGCCTTGGGTGTCCGCGGCACTCACCGATCCAGGTGGTGGGCCATTTCGCGCGGTTGTCTGCTAGCTGTAGCGAGGCGGCGTCCGGTGTTAGTCTGCGTCGGTGGGGGAGGTTGGTCCGGCAGGGCCGGAGGCTGGCGCGAGGGTTCTCCGCGCTGAGCTTGTCGCCCTGCTGTCGCTCGGGACCGACCTGGGCCTCGGGCAGCCGATGGAGCACATGATCCGGGCGTGCCTGATCGCCCTGCGGCTGGCTGAGAGCGCGGCCATAGACGATGCTGAACGAGGCGTCGTGTACTACTCGGGCCTGCTCGCGTGGGTGGGCTGCCACACCGACGCGTATGAGCAGGCTAAGTGGCTCGGAGACGATCTGGCTGTCAAGCGGGACGCGCACTACCGCTATGAC
>DATIXO010000103.1:0-19588 GCA_035518495.1 Streptosporangiaceae bacterium | reverse complement strand
CCAGGCCCAGCCGGTCAGCGCGATGATCGCGCCGATCAGCAGGTCGTCGCTGGAGGCCGGCAGGAAGCCGAAGATCACGA
Organism: Streptosporangiaceae bacterium; assembly: GCA_035518495.1. Lineage (GTDB taxonomy): Bacteria > Actinomycetota > Actinomycetes > Streptosporangiales > Streptosporangiaceae > UBA9676. Next base: position 19,508 of record DATIXO010000103.1, on the reverse strand, counting down.
TCAGCAGCAGCAGCGCGGGCATGACCAGGAAGATGTTGGCCAGCATCGAGAGCAGGTCGTCCGCCAGCCCGCCGAGATAGCCCGCGGCCACGCCCACCACCACCGCGATGACCGTGGCCACCACGCCGGCCAGCAAGGCCACGACGATCGTGCTCCGGCCCCCGGTGAGCAGCTGGGACAGCACATCCTGCTGGGTCTGGGTGGTGCCGAGCCAGTGCGCGGCCGACGGCGGCTGCGGCGTCCCGCTGGCCGCCAGGTCCGCCGACGGGTTGTAGGGGGCGATGACCGGGCCGATGACGGCGAGGATAAGGAACACGGTCAGCAGGCCGAGCCCGGTCAGCACCTTGGGGGAGCGGGGCAGCCGGAGCCGGCGCGCCCGCAGCGGCACGGCCGTCCCGGCCGCGGCCACGGCCGGCTCGGTCATGGAAACGGCCACGGCTACGCCTCCTGCCTGGTGCGCGGGTCGAGGGCCAGGTAGGCGAAGTCGGCGATCAGGTTCGCGGCCAGCACGGCGATCGTGATGACCAGGAAGATGCCCTGCATCAGCGGCGCGTCGTGGTTGATGACCGCCTGGTACAGCACGAATCCGATCCCCGGGTAGGAGAAGACGATCTCGGTCAGCAGCGCGCCGGACACCACGAACCCGATCGCCAGCGAGAAACCGGACACGCTCGGCAGGATCGCGTTCCGCGCCGCGTACCAGATCACCTTCTGCTTCGGCAGGCCCTTGGCCTGCGCTATCAGCACGTAGTCCTCATCCATGGTGGTGAGCATCTGGTTCCGCATGCCGACCATCCAGCCGGCCGCGGAGGCGACCACGATGGTGAGCGCCGGCAGCGCCGCGTGGTCGAGCAGGTCCGCGATGTGCCCCGGCGCCAGGCCGCTCTGGTAGTCGAGCTGGTTCTGGCCCAGCCCGTACGGGAACCAGCCGAGCTTGACCGCGAACAGCTCGATGGCCAGGAAGGCCAGGAAGAAGTACGGCGCCGCCTGGAAGAACGTGGTGACCGGCAGCAGGCTGTCCAGCCAGGTCCCGCGGCGCCAGGCGACCAGCACGCCGATCCCGGTGCCGAGCAGGAAGCTGATCACGGTCGCGGCGCCGACCAGCGCGACCGTCCAGGGCAGCGCGGTGGCGATCACCGAGGTGACCGGCGTCGGGTAGGAACTGGTCGAGACGCCGAGGTTGCCGTGCACCAGGTTCGCCCAGAACTGCCCGTACTGGTCCGGCAGGCTGGCGGGGTTGTCGATCCCGTAGAGCTTTTCCAGCGCGTGCAGTGCCTGCGGGCTGCCCATCTGGCTGCCCGCCTTGGCGAGCACCGCGTCCAGCGCGTTGCCCGGCATCAGCCGCGGGATGAAGAAGTCGATGGTGATCGCGATCACGAAGGTGACCACGTAGAACGGCAGCTTGCGGGCGAGCAGGCGCATGACGACCCCCCCTATCCCGCGGCCGGCCGGGTGATCGGTGCGGGCCCGGCGGCGCACCCGCAGCTTTCCCGGGGGATGAGGGTGGTGGGCAGCATGATGTTGCGCCCGGCCGACTCGCCGTGGCACACCATGGCGTAGAGGGCCTCGAAGGCGGTCGCGCCGAGCTGCTGGATCGGCTGCCGCACGGTGGTCAGCAGCGGCCTCAGGTGCCGGGCGACCGGGATGTCGTCGAACCCGGTGACCGCGATGTCCCCAGGCACGTCGAGGCCGTGCTGGGTGAGCGCGTGCACGGCCCCGAGCGCGCTCTGGTCGTTCGCGCACGCGATCGCCTGCGGCAGCTCGGCGCCCTCGCCGAGCAGCCGTTCGATCACCCGGGCGCCGCCCGCCGCGAAGTAGTTGCCCTGCCACTGCGGGCCGTCGATGAAGATCGCCCCGCAGGCGGTGACCTCCGCGCCGAACGCGGCGTGCCGGGTGATGCTGTCCGGGCTGTTCGCATGGCCGCCAAGGTAGGCCAGGGTGCGCAGGCCGTGACCGAGTACCAGGTGCCTGGCGAGCTCACGCATGCCGGCGATGTTGTCCCCGCCCACGTTGGTCGTGGTCGGGGTCTGCACGCCGGCCAGGGTGACGATCGGGACCTGCCGGGACAGGCGCTCCAGCTGGTCGGGCTCGAGCACCTGGTCATGCAGGATCAGCCCGTCGCTCTTGCGGGCCAGCGCGAAGATGCGCCGTGAGTAGTCGTGGTCGTCCACGTCGACCGAGGACACCAGCAGGTTGAAGTCGCGGTGCTGAGCCGCCACCTCGATGCCCCGGTTGATGAGGTCGGGGAACTGGAGGCTCTCGTCCTCGTCGGCGTAGAAGTCACCGCTGGGCACGGTTGCCGTGGGCCGGCGGATGACCACGCCGACGATTTCCTTGAGCCTGCCGCTCAGCGCCCGCGCCGCCCCGTCCGGGATGAACCCGAGCTCGGCGACCGCCTGCATCACCCGCTGCCTTGTCTCCGGGAGCGTGCTGCGGCGGTCGTTGAGCACCCGCGAGACCGACGCGATCGACACGCCCGCCGCGCGGGCGACGTCGTAGATGGTCGGCTGCGTGTGCGCCGCATCGCCGTTGTCCACCAGCCGCTCCCTGCTGGGTCCAGGTCCCTGGTCGGTAAGCGCTTACCCGAGGTGCCGAACTGGCGTGGAAAGCGCTTACCAACCGGATTTGATCGGAGCGTATGCCTGTGCCTGGCCGCGCTCAAGACCTCCGAGCCGTCGTTACCAGAACGTGACCTAACTGTCACGGGCGGCGTGCGGCCGCCAGCGTGCCGTTCATGATCGCAGGCGATCGCCTGCTCTGGACGATGGCGGGGTAAGCCCCATGATCATCAAGCCCGTGCCTGTGCCATGCAACGACACGCCCAGCTCACCCCCATTGCCGGGCGCTCTTGAATGGTGGAGGTTGGGGAAGGGCGGGTCCTGCCAGGCTGGCTTGGCCCGCACGGAGGCCCGTGGCGGTTGTGGTCAGGCGTTGGCGGGATCAGCCGCCTTGGCGGCCTGCTCGATCTTCGCGCTGTGGTTCTGCCAGTAAGCCGCGTCGTATTCCTGCAAGGCTGCGCTCTGCGGGTCGGTCCCGACCGCGCCGTCGAGCTGTTCGCGCAGGATGTCGGCATGTCCGGCGTGCCGGTTGGTCTCGGTGAGAATGTGAACCAAGATGTTGAACAGCATCACGTCGGGCCGCGGCCACCACGGCACGTGGCCGGGGGCGTCGATGGGGAGCGCGTTGATGGTCGCGTCCGAGTGTGCCCATACACGCCGGTAGAAGCCGGTGATCTCTTCGCGGGTTTCGTGCTCGGTGGCCCACAGGTCGGTGTGGCTCGCGGCCTCGTCGTCCCACCGGGGCAGGGGTTCGGGGAACGGGCGGTCAAAGACCTCGCCGAAATACCTGGCCTCCCAGGTCGCCAGGTGTTTGATCAGGCCGAGGAGGTTGGTTCCGGTGGGAGTCAGGGGGCGGCGGATATCGTATTCGGAGAGCCCGTCGAGCTTCCAGAGCATCGCCCCGCGTATCCAGCGCAGATCGTCGTGCAGGTACTCCTTCGCGAGTTCATCGATCACGGGGCACGAGCCTGCCATGTGCCGTTGGCAGGTTCAACCCGCGCTGGCGGCAGCACCTCGCTGCTGGCCACGCACACGGGTGTGCCCTTTGTGAGCCCGTCGATTGTGATCGACAATGCGGCTACTCACAACTAGTAACTACAGGGGTGTGCTGAATGAACGTGGCCTACTGGATCGTCGCCGCAGTGCTGGCGCTGTTCTACCTGTACGCGGGCGGGATCAAGGTCGTGCGGTCCAAAGATCAGCTGCGGCCGATGATGGGCTGGGTCGACAGCGTGCCGCTGAGGCTCGTGCGGACCATCGGCGTGCTGGAGGTCCTCGGCGCGCTGGGGCTGGTCCTGCCACCGCTGACCGGCATCGCGCCAGGCCTCGCCCTTGCGGCGGCTACCGGTCTCGGGCTGATCCAGGTTGGCGCGATCTCGCTGCACCTCAGCCGGGGCGAAGCCGGGGTGATCTGGCTGAATGTCGTCCTGCTCGCCCTCATCGGCGGCGCGATATGGCTGTCAACCATCTGGCTGTAGACCGCTGCGCGGTCAGCGGGTGATCGGCGCCGTCAGCCCGCTGCGCCGTAGCGCAGTGTCACGGCGGCTGAGATCCACGAATTATGGACAGGCCGAAACACGGATGTAATCCGGCATGACCAGGGCCGGGACACGTTGTCGGCGGTGTAACAGCCGGGAAACGTGTCCGAAACCCGCCCATGGGAAACATGAACCGTCCTTGACCGACGCCTGCGGCCGGTTGAGCCCAGAGAGGCGGAGAGCAGTGGTTCCCTATCCGAGTTGGCTGAACGCCGGAGACACCTCCTGGCAGTTGACGGCCGCGACCCTCGTTGGCCTGATGAGCCTGCCCGGCCTGGCTGTCCTGTACGGGGGCCTGGTGCAGCGCAAGTGGGCCGTCAACACCATGATCATGGCATTCAGCGGGTTCTGCCTGGTCCTCATCGTGTGGGTCCTGTGGGTCTTCAAGATGGGCTTCGGCCAGGCCTGGATCGGCACGTTCGTCGGCCGCCCTGGGACGGTCATCGGAGCTCTCAGCGAGCAGGGCCAGGGGAACATCCCGAGCGTGAGCGGCGCGGGGCTGATGCCCCACTTCCGCTTCCCGCAGTCAGCCCTGGTCTACTTCCAGTTCGTGTTCGCGGCGATCACACCGCTGCTGTTCCTGGGCAGCGTGGTCGGCCGGATCAGCTTCAAGGTGTGGCTGATCTTCGTCCCGCTGTGGTCGACCTTCGCCTACGCCGTGAACGCCTTCCTGCTGTGGGGCGGCGGCTGGTGGGCCGCGCACGGCGCACTCGACTTCAGCGGCGGGTACGTGATCCACCTGGCGGCCGGCGTCTCGGGCTTCGTGGCGGCGGCGGTGATCGGGCCGCGGCAGAAGCGGGACCGGTCGCACGGCGTGCCGAACAACCTGCTGCTGGTCTCGGTCGGCGCGGGCATCCTGTGGCTGGGCTGGAACGGGTTCAACGGCGGTGACCCGTACTTCGCGGGGGCCGACGCCGCGGCGGCGGTGCTCAACACGAACCTCGCCACGGCGGTGGCCATGATGACCTGGATCATCATGGACATGCTGCTGACCAAGGAGAAGAAGGCGACCTTCCTCGGCGGTATCAACGGCATGATCGTCGGGCTGGTCGGGATCACCCCGGCGGCCGGCTACGTGAACGGCCTGGGCGCGATGGCGATCGGCCTGTTCGGCTCGGCCATCGTCTGGGTGGCCTGGAACTACCTGAGCAAGGTGCCGCCGTTCAGCAGGGTCGATGACGCGCTCGGCGTGGTCTACACGCACGGCATCGCCGGCCTGGCCGGCGGCCTGATGGTCGGCCTGTTCGCCGACCCGCACATGATCGTTTACCTGGGGCTGGGCAAGAACCCGGACGTCACCACCGCGGGGCTGTTCTACGGCCACCCGAAGCAGCTGCTGATCCAGGCCGGGGCGGCGCTGACCGTCATCGTGTGGGACGGGCTGGTCACCTTCCTCATCCTGCGCGGCATCGGCCTGTTCATGAAGCTGCGGCTGCCGGACGAGGTGCTGGAGATCGGCGATGTGGCGATCCACAACGAGGAGGTCTACCCGTCCGAGGCGCTGACCCGGGTCGGCTCGGGCGCCGCGGCCCCGGCGGACGCCCCGGCCGGGACCAAGCCGGCGAAGGTCCCGAGCGACAGCTCCTGATCCCCCACCTCCGGCCCGCCCGGCGGTCTTCCCCCCACGCCAGCGGGGGAGTGCCGCCGGGCGGTCTTTTCCGCCGGGCGGACTCTTCCCGCTGGTGAGCGGGCGGATATTCACACGGAACTGACACGCAGCTCCCGCGGCGTCCTGACACCCACTGCCGATGATCGTCCTGGCTGCCACTGCCGATGATGATGCCCGGCGGAAACCAGCCGACAGTGCCGACAGTGAGGTGTGCTGACGTGGACGAGCAAGAACACCCGGCGGGAGCGGCGGGCCCGGAGCCTGCCGCGGCAGGCACGCGGGAGCCAGGCTACGGCCGGGGGAGGCGGGCCTCGATCCCGTCCAGCAGGCAGTCCAGGCCGAACTCGAACCGCTGCTCCCTGGTCTCCGGCGCGTCCGGGTCGATGCCTGCCTCGATCACCGCGGCCATGTGCGGGTAGCGGCCTGAGGCCCGGATCCGGCTGATGAACTCGCCCAGCATCGCGTCCCGCTCGGCAGCGGTGAGGCCCTCGAACTGCTGCTCCAGGTAGCGCTCCCCGGTGACCTCCTGCGCTTCGCGCAGCACGGTGCCCAGCGCAAAGGTGCTGACCGTCTGCACGATGGTGAAGACCGTGGCCTTGTCGAGGCCCAGGCCGTCCAGCGAGCTGAGCGCCCGCTCGATGTTCTGCAGCGACTTCGGGCCGACCGGGGGACGGCCGCCGATGAAGTCAACCATCCACGGGTGCCGGTGCAGCACCGCCCGGGCGCCGCGGGTCAGGGCCCGCAGGTCCGCCCGCCAGTCACCGGACGGTTCCGGCGCCAGCTCCTCGCCCTGGACAGCGTCGATCATGAGATCGAGGAGCTCCTCCTTGGACCTGACATGCCAGTACAGCGACATCGTCCCCGCGTTCAGCTCGCGTGCGATCCGGCGCATGCTCACCGCGTCCGGCCCCTCGGCGTCGGCGATCTTGATCGCGGTCCGCACGATCTCGTCGCGGGACAGGGCGGCGGCGCGCCGCGGCACGTGCCTGGCGCCCCGTTTCATGTCCTGCTCGACGTGCCGCCGGAGCCGGGCGGCCTGGCGGTCCTCGGGGCGGAAGGCCAGGAACGGTGCCCAGAGTTCCTCATCGTCTGCTGCCACCGCTACTCCTTCCTGGCGCCGGGCCTCGTGGGCGGGTCCTGCGGCTGCCGGGGCCCCTTGCTGACATTAGCGCCGCAGCTGCCACCAGGGCCCGCACCGCTGCCTGCGCCGTCGTTGTTCCCATGCCGCCCAGGAATCCGGGTTGCTTCTCGTACATCGTACTGTTATCGTACAGTGCACGAGATAGTAATACACCGTACGAGAAGCGATCGGAGGGGCGGCATGGGGGAGATTCCCGCCATCGAGACGGAGCGGCTGACCAAGAGCTTCGGCTCGACCCAGGCGCTGTCCGGCCTGGACCTCACCGTCCAGCAGGGCGGCATCCTCGGGCTGCTCGGCCCGAACGGGGCCGGGAAGACCACGGCGGTCCGGGTGCTGGCCACCCTGCTGCGGCCGGACTCGGGCCACGCCCGGGTGCTCGGCGCCGACGTGGTGCGCCAGGCGGCCGACGTGCGCAGCCGTATCGGCCTGACCGGCCAGTACGCGGCGCTGGACGACTACCTGACAGGGCGCGCCAACCTGATCATGATCGGCCAGCTGAGCCGGCTCAGCCGGGCGGAGGCCCGGCGCCGGGCCGATGATCTGCTCGCCCGCTTCGACCTCACGCGGGCGGCCGGGCGCGCCGTCAAGACGTATTCCGGCGGCATGCGCCGCCGCCTCGACCTGGCCGCCAGCCTGATCGGCCATCCCGAGGTGCTCTTCCTGGATGAGCCGACCACCGGGCTCGACCCGAACAGCCGGGCAGTCATGTGGGAGATCATCCGGGAGCTCGCCGCCGAGGGCACGACGCTGCTGCTGACCACCCAGTACCTCGACGAGGCGGACCAGCTGGCCAGCCAGATCGCGGTCATCGACGCCGGCCGGGTGGTCGCGGAGGGTACGCCGGACCAGCTCAAGGCAAAGGTCGGCGAGGACCGCATCGCGGTCCAGCTCGTCCCCGGCAGCGACCTGGCCGCCGCGGTGGCGGTGGTGCGGGGGCAGACGACCGGGACGGTCGAGACCGACCCAGGGCAGCTCCTGGTCACGGCGCAGATGCCGGCCCGCGAGGGCGTCACCACCGACGTTGTGCGGGCGCTGGATGCGGCCGGGATCCGGGTCACGGACGTGACCTTGCGCCGCTCGTCCCTGGACGACGTGTTCATGATCCTGACCGGGCACCGGGCCGCCCCGCGCCCCGGGGCGGCCGGCGGCGGCGACGGCCAGCAGGCAGCAACCGGCCCAGCAGCTACCAGCCAAGGAGGTGCAGCGGCATGACCACCGCCACCATGTCACCGATGCCGCGCCAGGCGGCGCCCCGGCGCAGCGGCCTGCGCTGGCTCATCGCCGATGTCGCGGTGATGACCAGGCGCGTCCTGGCCCGGATCGCGCGGGAGCCGGAGACGCTGATGGATGTCACCATCCAGCCGGTGATCTTCGTGCTGCTGTTCGCCTACGTGTTCGGCGGGGCCATCCCGCTGCCCGGCGGGGGGAACTACCACGAGTACCTGATCGGCGGGATGCTCGCCATGGGGCTGGCGATGACCGCCCCCGGCACGGCGGTCGCCCTGGTCACCGACATGCACACCGGGCTCATCGACCGTTTCCGTTCACTGCCCATGTCACGGTCGGCCGTGCTGGCCGGGCGCACCCTCGCCGACCTGGTGACCCAGGTGATCGGCGCCGTGGTGGTCGCGGGGGTCGGGCTCGCCATCGGCTGGCGGATCCATACCTCGCTCGCCGATGCCGCCGCGGCATTCGGCCTGGCGCTGCTGTTCGGCTACGCGTTCACCTGGGTCGGCGCCTGCCTCGGGATGGTGCTGCGCAGCCCGGAAGCCGCTCAGCAGCTGGGGTTCGTGATGTTCCTGCCGCTGACCTTCATCTCCAACGCGTTCGTCCCCACCCAGGGGATGCCCGGCTGGCTGCAGGCGATCGCGAACTGGAACCCGATGAGCGCGCTGGCCGCCGCCGCCCGCGAGCTGTTCGGCAACCCCAATCCCGCTGCCTCGGTGCAGGCGTGGCCGATGCAGCATCCCGCGCTGGCCGTGGTGGCCTGGTCGGTGGCCCTGCTGGCGGTCTTCGCCCCGCTCGCGGTGCACCTGTACCGGCGCAAGTCAGCGGCCTGACCGGCTCAGTGGCCGCGGAACGCCTCCTCCAGCCACCACGAACCGCCCGCCGAGGTGACCTTGGCGTCGACGACCAGGGGGCGGTCGCGCGGCCCGGCCAGCCACTCCCGCACCGGGGCCAGGTCGGCCGGGCCGCGCACCGTCACCCCGGCGCAGCCGAAACCGCGGCCGATGGCGGCGATGTCGGCGGGCGGGAAGCGGACCGTGTCCAGCGCGTGCCCGTCCGGCCCGAAGTGGTGCACCTCGGCCCCGTAGGCCTCGTCGTCGTAGACCACGATCACCATCGGCAGCCGCAGCCGGACCACGGTCTCCAGCTCGCTCACCCCCATCAGCGCCCCGCCGTCGCCGAGCGCGGCGACCGGCAGCCGGCCCGGCTGGGCCAGGGCGGCGCCGATCGCCGACGCCAGGCCGAGCCCGATCGACTGGTAGGCCTGCGTGAAGCAGAACGCGTTGGCGTCCGGCACCGACAGGAACATGCTGGGGTAGCCCATGAAGTTCCCCGAGTCGACGGCGACCATCCGCTCGGCCGGCAGCAGGTCGTCCAGGGCGATGGTGAGGGTGCGCGGGTCGATCCGTCCCCCGCCGCCCCCATCCGGGCCGCCCCCCGCCGGGACGTCCCCACCCGCGCCGTTGCCGCCCGCGGTCCCCTCGTCGGCGTAGGGGACGTCCCGCCAGCGTCCCTCGCGGGCGATCCGTTCCCGCAGCTCGGGGGACCGGTACCCGGCACCGGCCCGCCCCGCTAGTTCCGCCAGCACGGCCCCGGACGTCAGCGCGACATCGCCCACGACCCCCAGGTCGGCCGGCCGGTGCGCGCCGATCGCGGACACGTCGTCGTCCACCTGCACGACCGTGGCACCGGGCCCGATGAGCCGGCCGTGGCGCATCGTCCACATGTTGAGCGAGCAGCCCCACCCGACGATCAGGTCGGCGGCGGTCACCAGCTCAGCCGTGAGCGGGGTGGCGAACCCCCCGCTCACATCGAGATCCCACGGATTGCCCCGGAACAGGCCCTTGGCCGCGGCCGACGTCGCCAGCAACGCCCCGCAGGCGTCGGCGAGCCGCTCCAGCCCGGCCCGGGCACCCGCCACCCGGGCGCCGCGCCCGGCTACGAAGACCGGCCGCTGGGCGGCGGCCAGGGCAGCGGCCAGTTCGGCCACGGATTCCGCCGCGGGCAGGCAGGGCCGCAGCGCCGGCGACGGCGGGATCACCGGCGGGTCGCACTGCGCCGACTGGACGTCGAGCGGCATCGCGAGCACCACCGTGCGGCGCTGTGCCTGCGCGGCCCGGTAGGCGCGTGCCACGTCGGCGGCGGCCGAGCCGGGGGAGTGCAGCCGGCCGGCCTGTGCCCCGACCGCGGCGGCGAGCGCGGCCACGTCGATCCGGAAGTTGGACCGCACCGCGGCCCCGGCCACGTCGGCCGCGAGCACCAGCAGCGGCGTGCGGCTCTTGGCCGCCTCGGTGATGCCGGTCATCGCGTTGGTCAGGCCCGGCCCCTGATGGACCGACAGCAGGCCTACCTCGCCGGTGGCCCGCGCCCAGCCGTCGGCCATGCAGGCCGCGCCCCCCTCGTGGCGGGCGGCGACGAACCGGGCGCCACCGGCGATGAGGGCGTTGGTCACGTGGAAGTTGCCGCTGCCCACCACGCCGAAGACGGTGGTCGCGCCGAGGCGGGTGAGCACCGCCCCGACCGCCTCGCTGACCAGCATCAGGCCCGCCCGGTCAGGCCCGCTCCACCAGCGCCAGCGCCCGGCACGGGCTGCCCGACCCGCCGGTGATCGGCAGCGGCGCCGCGATGATCATCGCGCCCTGCGGCGGCAGCAGGGCCAGGTTCTGCAGCTGGGTGAGCCCGTACTTGTCCGCCCCCAGCAGCGACGAGTGGCACGGGAACGGCGGGTCGAACGAGTGTGCCGTCCCGGCGTCGGTGCCGACGGTCTCCACGCCGAACCCGATCACCGGCGCCTCCTCCGCGAGCCACCGGGCGCACTCGACCGACACTCCGGGCGTGTGCGGGCCGGTCTCGTTCGCGTTCAGGAACCGCTCCTGGTCGCCCGAACGGGTGTCCCAGCCGGTCCGGTACAGCAGCCAGCCCCCCGCGGGCAGCGCGCCGTGCTGGCTCTGCCACTGCGTGACGTGGTCCACCTCGAGCAGGAAGTCGGGGTTGGCGGCGGCCCGGTCGCTGAAGTCGAGCACCGCTGCGGGCGCGATCAGCCTGGTCAGCGGCACCTGCGACACGTCCTGGCCGTCGCGGCCGGTCACCCAGTGCACCGGCGCGTCGAAGTGCGTGCCGGTGTGCTCGCCGGTGGAGATGTCGTTCCAGTACCAGGCCGGGCCCCGCTCGTCATACCGGCTGATCTCATGCAGCGTGAAGGGAACCGTGTTGCTGAACGGTTCCGGGAGCCTGAGCACCGGCGTCGATGACGACAGGGGGGCGGTGAGATCGATGACGTCGACCGAGGCGCTGCGGATCGCCTCGGCGAGGGCGCTGAGCACGGACATGAGGGGCTCCTGTCCCGGTCGGCGGCCGTCGGGCCGGACATGGCTGGGGGAGTGGCGCTCGGCGTACCGGTGCCGGTGCTGCCGCCGTAAGGGCACGCCAGCGGCAGCAGGCTGGCATCCGGCGATCACAGGCCGGCGACGGCGGGGATCACCTCGCTGCCGATGATCTCCAGCGGGGTCACGTCCCAGACGTTCGCCACCGCGCCGATCGCGGCCTCGAATCCCATCCCGGCGAGCCTGCCGAGCTGGTCGACCACCTCGCCGGCCTTCTCGCCCTTGTCCCCGACGTCGAAGATGAAGTAGCAGGTCTTGGTGATGTCGTCGTAGTCGCGGCCCTCGGCCTCGCAGTGGGCGCGCAGCACGTCGAGCTTGCGGGGCAGCTCCGGGCTGGGGAACAGGTTGCAGGCCTGCGCGTAGCGGGCCACGAACCGCAGCGTCTTGCGCTCACCCGACCCGCCGATGAGGATCGGCGGGTGCGGGGAGGCCAGCGCCTGCGGCGAGTTGATCGGCCGCTCCAGCTGGTAGTGCTGGCCGTGGTAGGGGCTGTCGTCGCCGCGCCACATCTGCAGGCAGATCTGCAGCGTCTCCTCCAGCCGCTCGAACCGCTCGGCGACCGGCGGGAAGGGGATGCCGAGCCCGCGCGACTCCTCCTCGTTCCACGCTGCCCCGATGCCGAGCCAGGCCCGGCCGCCCGACAGCACGTCGAGCGTGGTCACGGTCTTGGCGAGGATCCCGGGGTGGCGGTAGACGGTGCCGGTCACCAGCGTCAGCAGCTTGGCCCGCGATGTGCACGCCGCGAGGTAGCCCAGCGTCGTGTAGGCCTCGAGCATCTCCCGCTCCGGCGGCCCGATCGCCCCGATCTGGAAGAAATGATCCATCACGGCGATGAATCCGAAACCGGCGTCGTCCGCCGCCCGGGCCACCGTGGCCAGGTCCGCGCCGAGCCGCGCCGGGCCGGCCGGGCTGGTGAAGTCGGGAATCTGCAGGCCAATCTCCACGCCGCCACCTCCATCGCTGAGGCTCTCATATCCCGGCCGCCCGTGGCGGGCCGGGGCCTGCCCGGCCCGCCGGTTTCGCTCTCAGCGATGCCCGGTGACCGGCGCTGGCGGGGCGCCGGTCACTGCCTCCGGTCACGCACAATGGGTGGATGAGGGGATCTGTGCCGAAAGCCCGGACGCTGGTGACCGACGATGGCGTGCCGATCGACGCCGTGCATCTGGCGGGCGACCGTGAGCTGGCGATCGTCATGGCCCACGGCTTCACGCTGTCGTGGTCGCGGAGCTACGTCTGGCGGGTGGCCACCTGGCTGAACCGGTCCGGCGGCGTGGTCACCTTCGACTTCCGCGGGCACGGCAGGTCCGGCGGGCTGTCCACCGTGGGCGACCGGGAGATCCGGGACCTGGATGTGGCGGTCGCCTACGCACGTGAGCTGGGCTACCGGCAGGTGGCCGCGGTCGGGTTCTCGATGGGCGCCTCGGTCGTGGTCCGGTACGCGGGCCTGGTGGGGGGCCTGGACGCGGCGGTCTCGGTGAGCGGGCCGGGCCGCTGGTACTACCGCGGCACCAAGTCGATGCGCCGGGTCCACTGGGCGGTCGAGCGCCGGGCCGGCCGCCTGGTCACCCGCACCTGGCTCAAGACCCGGGTGAGCCCGGTGCGATGGGATCCCGTGCCGGTCCCCCCGGCCGAGGCCGCGGGCCAGATCGCGCCGACGCCCTTCCTGGTCGTGCACGGCGATCAGGACATGTTCTTCCCGGTGGATCACGCCTACCAGCTCTACGAGGCGGCCCGCGACCCCAAGGAGCTGTGGGTCGTGCCCGGGTTCGGCCACGCCGAACGGGGCACGAGCATGGCGCTGGCCGACCGGATCGGCCACTGGGTGCGGGAGGCGGCCCTGACGGCCGGCCCGGCGGCCGGTGGCCGCCCATCGGAGGAGGAGCCGGCCGGTTTCGCCGACTCGGCGTAGGCGCCCACGGGCGCCCGCCTGGAACCCGCCGCCGCGTCAGGCGATGAGGCGGTCCGCGAGCAGAAGGGCGCCGATGATGACCATCGCCGCGCCCGAGAACCGGGTGACAGCGCGGGCGGCGGCCGGCCGGGCGTGCAGGATCCGCCGCGCGGCAGACCCCAGGCAGAGGTAGAAGGCCCCGCAGCTGAGCATGAACACCAGCCCGAGCACGCCGAGCTGGACCGCCAGCGGCCAGCTCCCGTGCCTGCTGGTGAACTGGGGGAGCAGCGCGACGAAGAGCAGCAGGCCCTTGGGGTTGAGGGCGCTGACGCCGGCCCCCCTGACGAGGGTGGCCTGGCCGGTGCTGGCCGCGGCGGCCGCCCGGGGCGCCGGGCTCCCGGGCCTGGCGAAGGTCCTGGCCCCGTGCCACATCAGGTACGCCCCGCCGCCGATGGTGAGCGCGGTGAGCAGCGCCGGGGAGCCGGCGACGAGGGCGCCGACACCGGCCGCGACCACCACGGTCATCGCGGCGTAACCGAGGACGATGCCGCTGACGGCCGGCAGCACCGAATGGCCTCCGAGCCCGGCGCTGATGGTGAACGCCCAGTCCGCGCCCGGGACCATGATGAGCAGCGAGGACACCACCCAGAAGGCGGCGATGGAGCTGGCGGCCACGGAAGGTTCTCCCTCAGGGGTGCTACTGAGAGAAAAGTAGCTCTGATCAGCCGGAAAGTGTTCCCAAATTTTGTCGCCTTCACGGCCAATAGTGGAAGAATTGACCGCATGGACGCCATCGACCGCAAGATCCTTGCCGTGCTCCAGGAGGACGGCCGGCTGACCGTGACCGAGCTGGCGGCCCGGGTCGGCCTGAGCGTCTCCCCGTGCCACCGCCGCCTGCGGGAGCTGGAGCGCAGCGGCGCGATCCGTGGCTACCGGGCCGTGGTGGACGCCGACGCCGTCGGCCTCGGCTTCGAGGCCCTGGTCTTCGCGACCCTGCGGCAGGCGGACCGGGACACCATCGCGACCTTCGAGCAGGCGGCCGCGGGAATCCCGCACATCCTGCAGGTGCAGCGGCTGTTCGGGGACCCGGACTACCTGCTGCGGATCGTCAGCGCGGACCTGGCCGCGTTCCAGCGCCTGTATGACGACAAGCTGAGCTCCCTGCCGGGGGTGCAGCGGCTGACGTCGACGCTCGTCATGAAGCACGTGGTGAGTGACCGCCCGCTGCCGGCCTAGTCGGCCACCGTTCCGGGTGGGACACTCAGCATCGGGCCAGGCCCGCTACCCCTGACCCCAAGCGGCTCTCGCGAAAGGAAACTGGCCATGAGCCACACGGAGGAACGCATACGTGGCACCCGGGCGCAGCTGTGGCGGCTGGCCGGCCCGTGGTGGCTGCTGCTGGTGACCGGCATCGCGTGGCTGATCATCTCGGTGATGGTGCTGCGGTTCCGGCTCAGCTCGATCACCACCGTGGGCGTCCTGCTGGGCGCCCTCTTCCTGCTGGCCATGTTCAACGAGTTCCTGATCGCCTCAGTCCGCACCGGCTGGCGGTGGGCGCACGTGGTGGCCGGCGTGCTGTTCGCGGTGGCCGCGATCTGGGCGTTCGTGAACCCGATCAACGCCTTCTGGGCGCTGGCCTCGGTGCTGGGGCTGCTGCTTATCCTCCGGGGCGCGCTCGACATCATCTCCTCGGCTGCGGTCAGGGACGTCAACAGCACCTGGTGGCTCGGCCTGGTGGCCGGCATCCTGGAGATCCTGCTCGGCTTCTGGGCCTCCCAGCAGATGTTCCCGGCCCGCGCGGCACTCCTGCTGCTGTGGATCGGGTTCTTCGCCTTGTTCCGCGGCATCTCCGAGATCGTTATCGCGTTCGAGCTCCGGAGCCGCCAGCACGCCTAGCAGCGCGCCGGCCAGGAGGTGAGCAGCAGTGAAGTGGCGTCCGATCGCTATCGCCGGCCTGGCCTGCGCCGCTGCCGCGGTCCTGGTCATCTGGCTTCAGCATGTGCGGCCTCTGGGCCACTGGCTTCAGGTGCACACCGGCACCGTCAACGAGCCCGGGCCCTATTACGGGTTCTGGTCCGGGTTCGGCTCTGACCTTGAAGAGTTCGGCATTCTCGGCGCGGTCGGCGCAGGCATCTATTCGCTGGTGCGCAAGTACAACTGTCACGAGCCAGGCTGCTGGCGGATCGGCAACCATCCCGCGGCGGGCGGCCAGTTCAACCTCTGCTACCGCCACCACCCGGACTTCCGGGGCAGGAAGCCCACTCATGAGCTCATCCAGCGCCTGCACCGGGAGCACCTGGAGCGTCAGGCTGCCATCCACCGCAGGCTCCAGGAGATCCATGAGCACCTGACCGCCACGCCGGCCGCCGCCGACGACAGCCACGGCCAGCGGACCGACTAGCCGCCGGGCCGGACTAGCCGCGCAGGCTGGTGCCGGTGGCCGGGTCGAAGAAATGCAGCGCGGCGAGGTCGACCTGCAGCCGCGCCCGGTCGCCCACGCCGAGGGCGGTGCGGGGGTCCACCCGCGCCACGATCGTCGCCGCCAGCGCCGACCCGGCCGGGGCTGCCGGGTCTGACGGGTCGGCGACCGGGGCCCGGCCCGCACCCGCCGCGCTGGCCTCACCCGCCGCATCGGCCGGGGCCGCAGCGTCCGCCTGGCCCGCCGCGCCGGCCGTCTCATCCGCGTCCTCATCGGCGAGCCCCGCCAGGTGCAGCGGCGCCACCCCCACGGCGCAGTGCAGGTCCACCTCGGAGCCGAGTTCCTCGCGCAGTTCCACCGACACGTCGATCACCGACCCCGGGGTGGTGTCGCGCGCCAGCGAGGCGTCCTCCAGATGCTCGGGGCGGATGCCGCACACCACCTGCCGGCCGAGGTAGTGCTCAAGTCCAGGGTGCTCCCTGACGGCTTTCTCCCCGATCGTGAGGCGGTGCGGCCCGAAGCACACCTGCGGGCCGCCGTCGCCGCGCTCCACGCTCGCCTCGACCAGGTTCATCGCCGGTGAGCCGATGAACGAGGCCACGAACAGGTTGACCGGCCGCTGGTAGAGCTCTTGCGGCGGTGCCACCTGCTGCAGTTCCCCCAGCCGGATCACGGCCACCCGGCTGCCCAGGGTCATCGCCTCGGTCTGGTCGTGGGTGACGTAGATGGTGGTCACCCCCAGCGAGCGCTGCAGGCGGGCGATCTCGGCCCGCATCTGCACCCGCAGCTTGGCGTCGAGGTTGGACAGCGGCTCGTCCATCAGGAACGCCTGCGGCTGCCGTACGATCGCCCGGCCCATCGCCACCCGCTGCCGCTGGCCGCCCGACAGCTGGCGCGGCTTGCGTTCCAGCAGCGGCTCCAGTTCCAGGATGCGCGCCGCCTCGTCGACCCGCCGCTTGATCTCGTCCTTGCCGCTGCCGCCGCGGTACTTGAGGCTGAACGCCATGTTCTGCCGCACGGTCAGGTGGGGGTAGAGCGCGTAGCTCTGGAACACCATCGCGATGTCCCGGTCCCGCGGCTCCACGTCGTTGACCGCCCGGCCGCCGATGAGGATGGTGCCCTCGGTGGCTTCCTCCAGGCCGGCCACCATGCGCAGCGCGGTGGTCTTGCCGCATCCGGACGGGCCGACGAGCACCATCAGCTCCCCGTCGGCGATCGCCAGGTCCAGCGACCTGACGGCCGTCGTCCCGTCCGGGAACCGCTTGGTGATGCCCTCCAGCACGATGGTCGCCACCGTCACTCCTTCCGCGGGCCCTGGCTGCTCACCGCGCCCGCCCCTAGCCCGCGAACACGCCCGCCGGGGACCCGCCGATCCCCGGCCGGGTGCGCAGCAGGTGCCCCGCCAGCGGCTCGGCCGCCCGCTGCCGGGAGTCCAGCCCCTGCCAGGCGGTGGTCAGGTACAGGTCCGCCAGGTCGGCCCCGCCGAAGGCGGGGCAGGTGGGCTGGGACACCGGCACCGGGAAGGTCGCCAGCAGGCCCCCGGTGGGGGAGTACCTGCGCACCTCGCCGCCGCCCCACATGGCCACCCACAGGCATCCCTCGGCGTCCACCACCAGCCCGTCCGGCACCACCGTCCCGGAGGGGAACGGGATCAGGTCGTAGGGCTCCCAGCCGATCCGGCCGGTGCCGGGGTCGTAGTCGAACGCCCGCACCCGCGGCTCACGCTCGCCCGAGTCGATGAAGTACAGGATCATCCCGTCGGGGCTCCAGCCCAGCCCGTTCGACTCGGTGATCCCCTCCAGCACGGTGGTGATGGTGCCGTCCGGGTCGAGGCGGTACAGCGCCCCCCCGCCCGGCCTGACGTCATCGGCGACGGTCCCGGCCCAGAACCTGCCCGCCGGGTCGCAGGCGCCGTCGTTGAAGCGGACGTCGCCGGGCATGTCAGGCGGGCGCCACGGGCCGGCCTCGCTGCCGCCGTCCGGGCCGGCCAGCCGGAAGCCGTCGGCGGCCGCGAGCACGTACCCGCCCGAGCCGCGGTGGGCGGCGGCGCCGATCGGGATCGGCCGCCCGCCCGCCGACAGCTCGAGCACCACGTCGTCCCCCTGGCCGGGGGTGTACCGGTGCAGCCGCCCGGCCTTGATGTCCACCCAGGTCAGGTACGCCCCTTCCGGGTCCCAGACCGGGCGCTCGCCGAGCTCGGCGCCGGCCTCGGCCACCACCTCCCACGGTGGCGGCTGGGCCGGCTCCCACGGCGGTTCCTGCGGCTGTGCCGGGCCGGAGTCGTTGGTCTGGTCGCTCATTTGCCCATCCCTAGGGTGAGGCCCCTCACCAGGTACCGCTGGAAGATCAGGAACACGATGATGGCAGGCAGCGCGCTGATGAACGAGCCTGCCATCAGCACCGGGATGCTGGTGGTCCGGCCCGCCGACAGCGCGGCGAGGCCGACCGTGATGGTCCGCTGCTCCGGGTTCTGCAGGAACAGCAGCCCGACCAGCAGGTCGTCCCAGATCTGGATGAACTGCAGCACGGTGATGGTGGCGATGGCCGGCCAGGACAGCGGCACCGCGATCCGCAGGAAGGTCTTGCCGTAGCCGAGCCCGTCCATGACGGCGGCCTCGATCAGGTCGTCGGAGATCCCCCGGTAGTAGGTCGCCATCAGGAAGGTGGCGAACGGTATCCCGAGCGCCACGTAGACGAGGATGGCGCCGAGGTAGGTGTTGATGAGGCCGAACTTCCCGAGGTTGACGTACTCGGGGATGATGATCGACTGCAGCGGGACCATGAGCGCGGCGACCACGGCCAGGAACACCGTGCCGCTGCCCCGGTAGCGGAGCTTGGCGAACGCGAACCCGGCGGTGGTGGCGACGGTCAGGATGAGCGCGATGGCGGTCACGCAGATGATCGTCGAATTGAGCAGTTCCCGCCACACCGGCAGCTCGGTGAACAGCTGGCTCCAGCTCACCGCGGAATGGCCGCTCTGCTGGTCAAACTGCGCCTGGGTGCGGAACGCGTTGTTCAGCATGTAGTAGAACGGGTAGAGCATCACGATCGCGATCACGGTCATCAGCGCGAAGAGCGTGACCAGGCGCAGCCGCCTGCGCACGGCCGCGGCGGTGGGGCCGCCCGCCCGGGCCACCCCGGCCGGTGCCGCGGTCACCACCCCTCCCCGTCCTCGGACCGGATCAGCCGGAGCTGGACCAGGCCGACGGTGATCATGATGACGAACAGGATCATCCCGTACAGCGCGCCGGTGCCGAACTGGCCCTGGGAGAAGGCCGTCTGGTAGACGAAGAACTCCAGCGTGGTGGTGCCGAAGCCGGGCCCGCCGTTGGTCATCACGAAGATCAGGCTGAACAGCGCCGAGAACGCGCTGATGACCGTGATCACGAACGAGAACTGGATGAACCGCCTGAGCAGCGGCACGGTGACCCGGGAGAAGATCTGCCAGCGGCTCAAGCCGTCCACCCGGGCCGCCTCGATCAGCGTCGGGTCGAGGGTGGCCATCCCGGTCAGGAAGATGATGATGTTCGTGCCGAGCATCGACCAGATGAACGTGATGGCCACCGCGGCCAGCGCGGTGTACTGCCCGGCCAGCATGTCGGTCTGCAGCGCACCGAGCCCGACCGCGGCGAGCATCTTGTTCATCAGCCCGGACAGCGCGAAGAACTGCACCGCGACCATGCCGATGACCACCCAGGAGATGGCGGTGGGCAGGAAGTACACCGACCGGAAGAAGCGCCATCCG
>DATIXO010000102.1:0-2035 GCA_035518495.1 Streptosporangiaceae bacterium | reverse complement strand
CGGCGCGTGGTGGTCACCACCGCGCCGTGGATCGCCGCCTGCGTCGCCGCGCGGACCTTCTCCGGGTCGCTCAGCGCGGCCCGGCCCAGGCCGTTGCCGATCCACCAGGTGAGGAAGGCACCGCCGAACGCGTCCCCGGCGCCCACGGTGTCCACGACCGGGGCCGCCGGGACGTCGGCCTGGATCTGGCGGCCCCCGGCGAAGGCCCGCACCGCCGCCGCGCCATCGGTGACGACCACGCAGGCCGGCCCCTGGGCGAGGAGTTCCGCGGCGGCGTTCCCCGCGTCCTGGCCAGGGAACAGGTAGGCAAGGTCCTCGGTGCTCGTCTTGACCACGTCGGCCCGGCGCATGATCCGCATCAGCCGGTCCAGGTAGGCCTGCCGGAAGGAGATGGCGCCGGGCCGGCAGTTCGGGTCCAGCATGACCGTGATGTCGCCGGGCAGATCGGCCACCAGCTGTTCGGTGCTGGTCCCGACCGGCTCCATGACCAGGCCGAGGCTGCCCACGTGCACGGCCGTCGTGCCCTCCGGCAGCACCGCCTCACCGGCCCCGATCGCGGCCGCCGAGGTACCGTCCAGGTAGAAGTGGTAGCCGGGCACGCCGGCCGGGTCCACGTCCACCAGCGCCAGCGTGGTCGGCGCCTCGGCTGGGGCCTCGACGGCAATCTTGACCCCGTGACGGTCCAGGTCGGCCCGCATCAGCTGCCCGAACCGGTCACCGGACAGGCGGCCGAGGAAGGCCACCGGCAGGCCGAGCCGGGCCACGGCGCGGCTGACGTTGAACGGGCCGCCGCCCAGCCGGGGATCGACGTGGCCGGCCGGATCGACAATCAGGTCGATCAGCGCCTCACCCACGACGGTGATCATTGGCTCCTCCGATCTGCAGACGGTCCTCGCCGGGCCCGTCCGGCGGCCGCTGACCAGGATCATAGGCTGATGCTGACGGGACCGGGCCCCGGAAAGCGGTCAAATCCAGTCGCGGAGCAGCGTGGGCACCCGTAGTGCCGGGACGCGGCGGCCGACCGTGCCGTCAGCCCGCGGGTGGCGGAATAATTTAGGGCAGGCTAACCTAAGGCTCCGGCAGAGGGGGGAACCCCGTCGCGTCTCACTAGTGTGCGGAGTCCGGAACCGGTGAGTGAATCTCAGACCCTGCTCCTCGGCTTCATTGCCGGGGTGACCATCCTGATCGGGCTGCCTCTGGGCCGGATGCGCGCGCCCCGGCCGGGCGTGCGCCAGTTTCTCAACGCCCTCGCGATCGGGATCCTGCTGTTCCTCATCTGGGACGTGCTGGTGCACGCGTTCGAGCCCATCGATACGGCCCTCGGGCGGCTGCACGACGGATCCGCCGGGATCGGCCCGGTGCTCGGCTACGCCGCCCTGTTCTTCCTAGGTCTGGCCGTCGGCCTGATGAGCCTGGTCTACTACGAGGCCTGGCTGGCCCGCCGGCGCAAGCCGCGGAACTTCGGCCCGGGCACGATGGCGCCGGGCGAACTGGCCGCGGCCAAGCCAGGCATCGCGGGCTGGTCCGCCGCCCGGCGCATGTCCCTGCTGATCGCCGTCGGCATCGGGCTGCACAACTTCGGCGAGGGCCTGGCCATCGGCGGCAGCGCCGCCACCGGCGAGATCGAGCTGGCCACGGTCCTGGTCATCGGCTTCGCCCTGCACAACGGCACCGAAGGATTCGGCATCGTAGCCCCGCTGGCCGCCGAAGATGACCGGCCATCGTGGGGCTTTCTGCTGCTCATGGGCCTGATCGGCGGAGGCCCCACCATTGCGGGCACCGCAATCGGGCGGCAGTTCACTAGCGAGGCCATGAGCGTGATCTTCCTGTCCCTCGCGGCCGGCTCCATCCTCTATGTCGTCATCCAGCTGCTCGGGGTCGCGCACAAGAACGGGCGCAAGGAACTGCTCTACTGGGGCGTCCTGCTCGGGCTGGCAGCGGGGTTCATCACTGACATGGTGGTCACCGCGGGCGGCGCGTGATCTGACCCGAACGGACACACCTTTCACGCGCTCCCGCCGGCACCTGTTCTGGC
>DATIXO010000101.1:0-22212 GCA_035518495.1 Streptosporangiaceae bacterium | reverse complement strand
CTGTTCCTGCTGCTGTTCGCCAGCACCTATGTCGTCCTGGACACGATTTCCGCCAGCAACTTCAGCGAGCCGCTGACGCGCACCGACGCGCTGTACTTCACCGTCACCGTGTTCTCCACGGTCGGGTTCGGCGATATCACTGCCAAGACCGAGGCGGCGCGGCTTGTGGTCACCGGGCAGATGATCGTCGATCTCGTCGCCATCGCGCTCGCGGTTAAGGTCATTGTGGGCGCGGTCAAGCAAAGCCGCCAGCGGCAGCCAGCAGACGGCTGATTCACGGACTTCTATGGCGATGACCCGAAGCAGAGCCCCGACTACGGGCGGGTCATCAACCGCCGGAATTTCGACCGGCTCGCCGGTTTCCTCAGCAAGGACAACGGGACGATCGCGGCGGGCGGGCAGACCGACCCGACCAGCGGTCCTCGCCGGGCGACGGCTTGTCGGGCGCGGCGGATTGGGCGTAGCCTCCCGAGCGGGAGGACCGCGCCCGGCGTGCCCGCGTGTACGTGAGTTTGCGGCTCCGCTGCTCTGGACCCCGGCGGCACCTGACAGCTGCACGTCAGCCAGGTGAGGCGCTATGACAGCACCTATCCGCGACCGGGATCCGCTGCCTGCCGGTGACGGGCGGGAGGCTCTGGGGCGCATGGGCGCGGGGCAGGACGAAGACCACGTCACGGCAGCCGGCGCCCTGCCGCCTGCGGAGCTGCGTCAAGCGGAGAATGGCCTGATCCCAGGGGCCGCTGCGATGCCCGCAGGCGCCGCCGACCTCAGGCCGGCCGGGCCAGGGGCGCATGGGCCGCCGGCTGTGGATGTGCTTTACGACGCCCGGCGCGGTGTCTATTACACAAAGCCAGTCCTGCGTGGCTGGCTGCACCTGGTCTGGTTCGAGATCTCGGTGGTGATCGGCACGCTGCTACTCGCCCGCGCGCACGGAGCCACGAGGATCACGGCAGCCGCTATCTACGCAGCCAGCGTGAGCGCCTTGTTCGGGGTCAGCGCGCTGTACCACCGCGGCAACTGGACCGCTGCCTGGCGCCGGCGGCTGCAGCGGCTGGACCACGCGATGATCTTTTTCCTGATCGCCGGCACGGCAACACCGGCCTTCCTCCTCGCCAACCGTGGTCTCTTCGGGCTGGTCTGCCTGATCGTGATGTGGACACTGACACTGACAGCTGCGGCAGTGCACATGGCCTGGATGAGCGCGCCAGAGGTGGTGGTCGGCGGGACGTTCATAGGGCTGGGCTGGGTAGCCGGCCTGGCGCTGCCGGGGGTATGGATCCATGCCGGTGTCGCGCCGGCAACGCTGGTGCTCGCTGGCGGCCTGCTCTACACGACCGGGGCGCTTTCCTACCATCGCCGCCGGCCCGACCCGTACCCGTCAGTGTTCGGCTACCACGAGATCTTCCACGCGTACGTCTGCGCCGCCGCGACATGCCAGTTCGCTGCGATAGCACTGTTCATCACCTGAATCCGGTCTGAAGAGGCCGGGAGGCCTGTTCCTGGCTGGCCGGTACGGCGCCATGTCGGCGGCCCGCCGCGAAGCTGCGCGCGATCGCGCTGATCCCGGTCGCGCTGCCGGCTCGGCTGCGTGAGCCGGGATCATGTCTCTGCCTGGACTGTTTCTGCGGCCGGGATCTGTTACCGGGCTGAGCGTCGGGTCGCAGTGCCTGGGTGAGTTAGCTTCCCGACGGTATTGAGGTGGCGCAGCGCCTGAGCGTAGGAACCGGCCACGCTGGTCTGGCAGTAGGGCAGGCCTTGCCGCTGGCAGAACGCTTCGATCAGGGCCTGGGCGTGGCGCAGGTTGGGCCGGGGCATGGAGGGGAACAGGTGGTGCTCGATCTGGTAGTTCAGGCCGCCCAGGGCGAGGTCGGTCAGCCAGCCGCCGCGCACATTGCGGGAGGTGAGCACCTGGCGGCGCAGGAAGTCGCTTCGGCTGGTGGCGTCCAGGATGGGCATGCCTTTGTGGTTGGGGGCGAAAGAGCATCCCAGGTACAGGCCGAACAGGCCCTGCTGCACCAAGATGAACACCGCGGCCTTGACCGGTGAGAGCACCAGCAGCACGACAGTGAGGTAGCCGGTGCCATGGGCGGCGAGCAGCGCCCTCTCCCAGGACCGGTGGCGGGCTCCCCGGTGTGCCAGCGCCTGGACGCTCGCGACATGCAGGCTGACCGCTTCGCCGAGCAGCAGCGGGAAGAACAGGTACGCCTGGTAGCGGAACGCTAGCCGGGCCACGCCCCGGCTAGCGTGCGCCTGCGCGGCGGTGAAGGCCAGCGCACTGACGGCGATATCAGGATCCGCGCCTTCCTCGTTGGGGTGCGCGTGATGGCGGTTGTGCTTACCGACCCACCAGCCGTAGCTCAGCCCGATGCCCAGGTTGCCAAGCAGGACGCCAAGGACGTAGCTGGACCGCCGGGAGCCGAGAATCTGCCGGTGCCCGGCGTCGTGGCCCAGGAACCCGATCTGGGTGAAGACCACTGCCAGGAACGCGGCCACCGCCAGCTGCCACCACGAGCTGCCCACCATCACAAAGACGGTCCATCCGGCGGCCAGCGCCACAGTGGTGGCCGCGATCCTGAACGCGTAATATCCCCGGCGCCGCTCCAGCAGCCCCGCCTCCTTGATCTGCCGGGACAGCTGCGCGTACTCGCTGCCGCGCCGCGGTGCAGAGGATGTGGGGGCCAGATCGACCTGCCGGGTCACGGCCGTTGCTGCTTCGGATGCTCGCATTGTGGGACTCCTGGGAGGGCACATCATGACCGAGCTGATGATGTGCCGCCGGGGTCCTGAGCGGCAGCCAGGCGCGGCGCGCCCGGATCTGGTGAACGCTTGTAACGCTCCCATCCGCGCATCCATTTAAACATCTGCTGGGTGCTCCCAGGGCGGTCAGGTAGCCGGCGAAGCCACCGGGCCCGGGCGCGGTGCGGCTGCTGGTGACCGCCGCGATGGACGCTGTCCGGGTGATCCGAAGGTGACAGGGCTGCGACGGAATTTGCGGTCAGTGATCGCGCAGGGAGATCTCGTCAGACTCTGCGATGTCTACGGCCCCGACGCCTCGCAGCCCTTCGCCCAGGCGCTCGCGCGCCTGCCGCAGGAGCTTGAACGAGTCGGTGGAGGAGCTCTGTGCGGCAGCGCGATCCAGATCAGCCCCGTGCTCCTCGACGAGGTGTGCCTGAAGGCCCGCCGCGACTTCGTCGGCCGCCTTGAGCGCTTGGTAGATGGCCCGGTCTCGTGCAGTGTCGTCAATCATGCGGCTAGTATCCCCGCAGCCGGCTTCGCATCGCAGGACCTTAACCTGAGCCGACGGGAAACGTCAGGCTGTCACTCGAGCCCCGGACTGCAGACCGGGTGACCCTGGCAGTCGCATCAAATCCCGGTTCTAGCCACCGAGCGGCTGCGGGCCTGAGACGGTCCTGCCAAAGGGTGTAGGGGGAGGGGCGCCGAGCTGACCGCGATGTGCAGCAGCCGCGTACCCCGGTCGTGGGGCTATGCGCAGCAGAACCCGGGCGCGCTTGACCGGAAACTCCAGCCCTCCATCCTCAAGAAGCTACAGATTTCTAGAAATGCGCACGCATACCCGGATCAGCGGCATGCGCACCGGGCTGATCGCGGGCTTTGCCATCCTCATCGTGGTGATGATCTTCATCATCCAGAACACGCGCGCCGTGAACATCAGCTTCCTGGGCGCGCACCTGCACCTGTCGCTGGCCGTGGCCCTGCTCCTGGCCGCCATCGCCGGCGCCCTGCTGATGGCCATCGCGGGAACCGCGCGGATCACCCAGCTGCGGCGGATCATGCGACGCGACCGGCGCAACCCGCAGGCCAGCTGAAACAGCCAAGCTAACGGCGCCCAGCGATGCCTGGGCACACGCGGCTATCGACGGGGGACACCGAGTCGGTGTTATACGGCGGCCCAGGCCTGCGGGTCGAGGGTGCCGTCGATGGCC
This sequence comes from Streptosporangiaceae bacterium, assembly GCA_035518495.1. Classification (GTDB taxonomy): domain Bacteria; phylum Actinomycetota; class Actinomycetes; order Streptosporangiales; family Streptosporangiaceae; genus UBA9676. The sequence continues at coordinate 18,268 of DATIXO010000101.1, read as the reverse complement.
GCCTGGGCGACATCGGTGAGGCGCAGGTTGTGGTTGCGGGCGTAGGCCCGCAACCGGGAGAAAGCCTGGGCGAGATCAACGTCGGCGCGTTCGGAGATCACGCCCTTGGCCTGCTCGATCACCACCCGGCTGGTCAGCGCGGCGGAGAGCTGCTCGTTAAGGCGCTGGGCCTCGGCGCTGGCGCGATGCTGCACGATGCTGAGGGTAGCGAGGTCAGCGAAGGCCCGGGCGACGATGGCGTCCGCCTCCGCCATCGGTACCCGGGTGACGCTGAGCAGGTTCAGCGCGCCGAGGGTCACCTCCCGCAACCGCAGCGGCACGGCAGATGCCGAGGCGAAGCCGGCCTGGAGGGCGGCCGCGGAAAACGACGGCCAACGGCCAGACCTGGCATCCAGATTCTCGTGCCCGACGCGCTCGCCGGTGCGGAACGCATCCAGGCAGGGGCCTTCCTGCTGCTGGAGCTCGAACAGCTCCAGCAGGCGCATCGCCTCGCTGGAGGAGGCCACCAGCCCCAGGCTGCCCGCCGGGGAGGCCAGCATCACCCCGGCGGCGGAGACGCCGAGCAGGCTGACGCACCGGTCCGCGACCCCGGTCAGCAAGTCGACGACGTCATAGTCGTCGACGAGGGTGTCGGCCATCTCGACCAGTGACCGGACCACATCGGCTTCCCGGGTCATCTCAACCCCCCTCCTGAGCGCCCAGCGGCCCGTCACAGCCGGCCGGCGCCGGATCCGGGCCGCCGGGGGCCGTGGCATCCATCGTAGTAGCGGCCTGCCCCCGCGCCAGCGGGCCGGGCGAGCGCGGTTCACGCATCCCAAGCCGGGTAACTTCGGGTTAGGGATCCGGCGGGCCGAGGAGCAGGAACCCGGCCAGGAGGCCGTGGTGCGGTCTGAGGCCGCCGGAGCCGGCCTCTCCGTTGGCCAGGAAGCCATGCGGGCGCTGAAGACGTCATTGGGTGAGGGGCGGCGGCCCTTGGGGTAGGCGGCCGGCTGGGTTCGTAGGAGCACGATGCCTGGCCAGGCTGACGGTGATCCGGCCGGTTTCTGGCCCATCGTCAAGCCGCCACCGATTCACCGTCCGCAAGGAGGACATCGGCGCAGGTCATGCTGACAGGCGGCCCTGGGCTTCGCTGGCGGTAAGGATGTCACCGGCCTGGGCGGCACCTGGGCCGGTGGCTGCCATGTTCATGGCGGTCACGGCGGTGCCTTCGGCCGTGCCGGGGGGAATCACCAGCACCTCAATCGTTCCCTTGCCGGCTGTGGTGACGCTGACGGTGTGGCGGGGAATGGTGGTGAACCAGTCGACCCGGATGCGGTGGCCCTTATCGGTAGTGAGCCGGTGCGGGACTCCGTCCCAGTCGTCGCGGTGGACCGACAGCCGCTGCACTTGGACGCCGGGCCGGGAGTCCAGCGCCGCGATGAGGCCGGGCAGCTCGGCAGGCGCGTTGCGGGAATGTGGCCACCAGCCTCCGTCGACCGCGCCGTGCCGGTGGAGCGCGGGGCCGAAGCTGACTCGCGGCGCTGGCGGCCCGGCCAGGATCGCGGAAGGAGCATTCACGGTGCCGCCCGGCGGGATGGGGGCGATCCGGGGCCGGCCCGCGGAGCCGTTGGCTGATGGGGGCGCCTGTGCCATGGCCCGCTCCCTTCCGGTGACCCCGGGGTAGCTAGCCGCTGCTGGCAGCCGATCCCCGGCGCCTGCTCCCCAAGCTTACACAGGTAGTGAAAAACTAGCAATATATTTCTAGAATTTGTGGTAGTCTTTGACGCATGGGGGATTGGAGCTTCCTGAGCAAGCACGGCCGGGTCCTGCTGTGCATCGCCCGTGACCCGGGCGTGCGGCTGCGCGACATCGCGGCCAGCGTGGGCATCACCGAGCGCAGCGCCTACGGCATCGTCACCGATCTGACCGCAGCCGGCTACACCGTCAAGCAGAAAGACGGCCGCCGCAACCGCTACCAGATCCAGGCCCACCTCCCGCTGCCCGAACCCGCCAGCCAGCAACCCGCCATCGGCGAAGTCCTCGCCCTCCTCGTGGGCGCCAGCCCGGGCAGGCAGGCGTCAGGCGGCGCTGCCCGCAACGAAGGGGTCACGTGAGCGCTGGGCTGCCGGCAAGATCGCGTCCAGGTGCAAGATGTCCAGGAGCCGTCGCACCTGCCGGGACGGCGCCAGCAGCGACAGGCCACCGCCCGCTTCCCGTGCCCGGTTAGCCGCGGCGACCAGGACGCCGATCCCAGCGGCGCCGATGAACGTGACGCCGGACACATCGACGGCCAGATGGACATCCCCGCCGCTGATCGCCGCCATGAGGAAGTGCCGGATGGCTGGGGCGGTGGCGATGTCGATCTCCCCGTCGAGGACGACGGTAGCTGAGCGTAGATCCGAAACGGCGGTCATGGCTCCCCTCCCCGCTTTCATGACGGGGTAACCGGCGAGGTCCAGACCGCGTATGCCGACGATCGTACGCCTGGCGGCCAGGACCTGGCTACGCCCGGTGGCCGCCCTGGTGCTGCTCGTGCCCGGCATGGGCGAGGGGTGAGGACCCGGCCCGGGTTGAATCGGGTGCAGTGACCAGGCCGCCCGCAGGCGCCCAGGTGTGCCGCGCTCCGAGGCCATGACGCAGCGAACCGGAACCAGCCAACATCACCCACAGAAGGGTGACGAACAGGCGGCGTACCTGCACCAGGATTGACGCGCGCGGCGGCCTCCTTGACCGCATGGGATGGTTCCCGATTCACCAGTCCCTGCGGCTGCGGGTGGAAATCCGTGATACTGAGACGGCTGCGCCGAGGGCAACGGAGCGAAGGGCGTCCCGCTGACCTGCAGCCGGGAAGCGCATGACTGTGGGGGGACCTGCTATGACTGCCGAGCCTGCCGCCAGCGCTCCTGAGCTGGCCAAGGGAGATCGCAGGCTGGCCATCCTGCTGGCGATGGCGATGTTCGTCCTGGTGGTCGACACGTCGGTGATGAACGTCTCCATCGCGTCGGTCGTTCACGATCTGCACACGACCGTCAGCGGGGTTCAGTCGGCGATCGCGCTTGAGGCGCTGGTGTCGGCGGCGTTCATCCTGATCGGCAGCAAGGTGGGCGACCTGATCGGGCGCAAGCGCGCGTACGTGCTGGGCCTGCTCGGCTATGGGATCGGCGCCCTGGCCATGGCGCTGGCGCAGGGCCTGACCGCGATCATCGTCTTCTGGGCGATCATCGGCGGGCTCGGCGCGTCGCTGCTGCTGCCGGCGATGCAGTCGCTGATCCATGGCAATTTCGAGGGTGGCGCCCAGCGGCAGGCCTACGCGCTGGTGGGGGCCGCGGCCGCGATCGCCGCCGCGGTCGGCCCGCTGCTGGGGGGGTTCATCACGACCTACCTGTCGTGGCGGATCGCGTTTCTGCTTGAGGACGTCATCATCGTGGTCGTGCTGCTGGGCATCCGGCTGATCCACGACGTGCCATACACCGGATCGCGGCGCGTGGACGTCGTTGGTGCCGTCCTGTCCGTTCTGGGCATGGGTGGCGTCGTGCTGGGCATCCTGGTCTGGCAAGAGGGCGGCGAAGCGGTCGGCCTGCTACTGGCGCTCGGGGTGGTCTCCCTCGGGACCCTGGCGTGGTGGCTGGTGCGGCGCAAGCGTGCGGGCAAGCCGGTGCTGCTGGACCCGGACCTGTTCAAGGCCAAGCTGTTCCGGTTCGGGGTCTCGGGGCAGCTGCTGCAGCAGATCGGCCTGGGCGGCACGATGATCGCGCTGCCGATCTACCTGCAGATCGTGCTCGAATACAGCGCCATGGGGGCGGGCCTGTCCATCGCCCCGCTGTCGCTGAGCATGTTCGCGGTGGCCCTGCTCGCCGGGAGAAGGGCGGGCAAGCGGCGCCCGGCGACCCTCATCCGGGCGGGGTTCGCGCTGTTCACGCTCGGGATGGTCATCGTGGAGCCGATCGTGCCCCGGGCGACGTCCGGCTGGTACCTGGTGGTGCCTTTGGCGATCGCCGGATCGGGGCTGGGCCTGCTGGTCTCTCAGCTCAACAATTACACGCTGGCCCCGATCTCTGAGGAACGCGTCAGCGAGGCCGCCGGGGTGAACTCGGCGGGCGGGTCGTTCGGCCTGTCGTTCGGGCTGGCGTTCGCCGGCGCCATCTTGCTGGCGGCGCTGTCCCTCAGCTTCACCACCATGGCCCAGTCAAGCACCGTGCTGTCCGGGGCCCAGCAGCAGCAGGTCGCCAAGGTCCTGGAGCACGACGCCGAAGTGGTGAGCAACACCCAGCTCGAAAAGCAGCTCGCCGACCAGCCGCAGAAGACCCAGGACGAGATCATCAAGATCAACACCCAGGCCAGGCACCTCGCCCTTCAGGTGGCGCTGCTCATTCCCATCCTCGCCGGCCTGATGGGGCTGCTCATCTCGTTCCGCATGATGCGCCTGCCAGATCCCCAGCAGTCAGGCTCCGGCGAACAAGCGGTCCTGGGCTGACTGCGCGTCAGCCCAGCCACAGCGGGGCAGAACCAGCACTTGCCTAGCCGCCCAAGCCAGGCCGGCGGCCCTTAGCCCGGGCGCCGGCCCTAGGTCGCCATCGGGTTGCGCAGCGTGCGGAGGAGGATCTGCGGGCCGAGTTTGACATTGTCGCCGAGACGGATCAGGTACCGGGCCATATCGACGACCTCATCGACCTGCAGGTAGTGGTCGCGGTTGGCGCCGGGGACCACCTCACCCATCTCGGTGTCGACGAAACCGGGGCAGATCACCCAGGCCTTGATCCCGTTGTCGTGGTTGCCGTCCTGGATCACCTCGGTCAGCGCACCGAGGGCGTGCTTGCTGACGCAGTAGGCGGCCAGGCCGGGGACGATCGCCACCCCGGCCTCGCTGCTGATGTTGATCACCCGGCCGAACCGGCGTTCGGCCATGCCGGGCAGCACGGCCGCGCACAGGTAGGCGGCGGCCCGCACGTTGACCGCGAACGTGTGGTCCCATTCGGCGATGCTGGTTGCCTCCAGCGGCTTCCACACCGCGAAGCCGGCGTTGTTGACCAGCACGTCGACCGGGCCCAGCTCGGTGCGGGTGCGGGCCAGCAGGTTGGCGAGCGAGTCATCGTCGGCCAGGTCGGTCACGACCGGGACGGCCACCCCGCCCGCCTGGCGGATACCGGCCGCCACGGCTTCGAGTTCCTCGCCGCGCCGGGCCGCGAGCACCACCCGTGCGCCCTCGCCGGCCAGCATCGCGGCCAGGCCGGCCCCGATGCCCGACGATGCACCGGTCACGACCGCCACCCGATCCGTCAGCGCTGTCATGTGCCGGCCTCCCCCAGTAGCCTCCGCATCGGCGCGGTCGTGGCGCATTGCGGATCCGGCGTGAGACTAGCCCGGCTGGCGCTTGCTGCCAATGGCGGCTCGCCGGATCGTTTCGTTGAGCGCGGCGGGGTCGGGGCTGGCCTGGCGGGGGCCGGCGAGCCAGCTGGCGGCGATGCCGACCGCTGTCGCGGACGCGCTCTAAGCGGACGCGCTCTAAGCAAGGATTGTCGACATGACAAGTCCGGGCGTAAGCAGTGACATCGCGGCGCTCGCGGCCCTCTTGCACGAGACCGCGGACCATCATGGCTCATTCGAGGCGGTCGCCCCACCGCACGACTGGTGGGACTGGTACGCGGCGTACATGCACGCGCGTGAAATGGGGAGCGCCCCGGACGAGGCTTCCGCGTCTGCCGGGCGCTACATGGCGGAGGTCAAGCACGTCGTCCCACCCGCTTGACGCGCGCTGAGAAGCGAGCCGCCGGCTACCGGCCGATCTTATCGGAGAGCCCAGCCAGCGGCCCGCCGTCAGCTGGGTGAGGTGCCGTGGCAGTGCTTCCACTTGCGGCCTGAGCCGCAGGTGCATGCCTCGTTGCGCCCGCGCTTGGCGTCCGCCCGGGCGTAGTCTCCGGTGATCTGCGCAGGTGCCCGGCCGGCCCGCAGCAGCCAGCACATCTTCTCCATGGCCGGGCGGATGTGGCCGAAGAACGTCTTGTAGCTCGGGCACAGATAGTGCAGGCCGGGCTCACCGTCGGGCGTGACGGCGAACCGGTCCTTCGGGCATCCGCCGTGGCAGGCGAAGCGCACGTCGCACTGGAGGCAGAACTTCGGCAGGGTGTCCCGCTTTGCCAGGCCGAACTGTGCCTGCTGCGGCGACGCGATCAAGTCGATCATGGGCTTGTCGCGGATGTTGCCGAGCTTGTGCCGGGGCTCCACGAAGTGGTCACACGAGTACAGGTCGCCGGTGTGCTCCAGCGCGAGCGCCAGGCCGCACGTCTCGGAATGAACGCAAAGCCCCGGGGGCTCGCCGTACCAGTTCGCCAGCGCGACGTCGAACATCTGCACATAGACCTCTCCGACGTCGCGGCGGACCCAGTCCTCGAAGACGTCGATGAGGAACCTGCCGTAGCCATCCGGCGAGACCGAGCGATCGGTGACCAGGTTCCCTTCCTGCACATAGAGCGGCCGGTCACGTACCCGGTCACCCCAGCCAGCGTTGGCGGCCACGAGGGTCTGCGGGCTGGCCCGCTCCACGATGGGGATGAACTGCATGAACCGCGCGCCGCAATCGTCGCGCAGGAACCGGTAGACCTCCCGGCCCCGGCCGGAGTTCGCCGCGTGGACCGTGACCAGCGCGTTCCACTCCACCCCGTGGCGCTGCAGGGTCCGCAGCCCCTTCATCACCCGGCCGAAGCTGCCCTTGCCACCCTTGTCCACCCGGTAGCTGTCGTGGATCTCCTGGGGACCGTCGATCGACAGGCCGACCAGGAAGCCGTGCTCGGCAAAGAACGCTGCCCACTCGTCGTCGAGCAAGGTGCCGTTGGTCTGGATCGTGTACACGATCCGCTGGCGGGGCTGGCGGTACCGCGCGGCCAGTTCCACCGACCGGCGGAAGAAGGGGAGCCCCATCATCGTCGGCTCCCCGCCCTGCCACGCCACCGCTACTTCGGGGGCGCCCGCGTGCGCCTCGATCAGCTGCCGCAGGTAGGTCTCCAGCAGGTCATCGGCCATCCGGAACCGGCTGCCCGGGTAGAGCATCTCCTTGGACAGGAAGAAGCAGTAGGTGCAGTCCAGGTTGCACACCGCGCCGGTCGGTTTCGCCAGCAGATGGAACTGCCGTGGCACGGCAGGGGGAAACAGCGCGCCCCGTAGATCCTCTCCAGTGGCCACCGCCCACCTGCCTCCCTGTCAGTGCTGGCTTTCCCGGCTGCGTCCCCGTCTAAAATCGCCCGGCCGGGCTGCTCCACCATCCCAGCCTGCATAACGGCTCTGCGGCCCGCGTCACGCCCAGGCTGCTCTCCTACCATCTCCCGTGTGCCCTGCCAGGTCATCGCCTCATACGGGTGAAACGGCGCGCTCGGGGATGGCCGGGGGGGACCGTGACCCCGTCTTCACCTCATCTGGGCGATGGAATCCGGCCCGGCCCGAGATGCAATCTGGACGCCGGCCAGCCTTTCATCCCCCTGGGGGGGTGCCATGTCCGGCCGTACCTGGTGGGATCGCTGGTATGGGGGAGCGACCAGGCAGGCAGGAGGCCAGATGACATGGGCCGCAACCGGGCCGGCCAGGGCTTAGGCGGGCGCAGGTGAGTACCGCCGCCTTTCCCGGGCCGGTCCGCCACTTCCTGGCCGCGCTGGACGATGTGCGTTCCGGCGAGGCCACGGACATGGATCAGGTCGGGCGGTTGCTGGTGCAGCTGGCCGCCGACGAGGAGTTTTTCGGCCCGCTGATCGCACAGATGCCCGCCGGGGAGCCTGGGGTGCACTGGCTGGCCCAGCCCGGGCGTGGGCCGCGCCTGGTGCTGGTCCACCGGCCGGAAGGGGTGATGGCCTATACCCACTCCCACCGTTGCTGGGTTGCGCTCGCCCCGGTGCGCGGGGTGGAGACGCATCAGCGGTGGGACGCGGTCCGCCATCCGGGCGGCCGGGCCGAGCTGCGCCTGGCCGACGAGCGCGCCCTCCGCCACGGCGATGTGGCGACGCTGGTCCCGCCCCGCGACGTGCACAACCACGGTCACGTCGCCGGCAGCGGCCCCAGCCCCTACTCGCTGATCCTGCTCGGTGACGACATGCTGGTGTTCGAGCGGGAGGAATACGACCCCGAGCGGGGGACGTGGCGGACGCTCGCGCCCGGTGACCCGGGCCGGTCGCACCGCTGATCCGCCGGGCCGCCGCCCTGCCGCCAGCTACTGGCGGCGTTTCATCCAGCCTGGTTTCCGGCTGCCAGCGCCAGCGCGGCCTCAGGCCGGCCCGGCCGGGACGGCCCTGGGCGGTCATCGGCGGGAACCGGGCTGGCCGGCGATGCGATAGCCGACGCCCGGCGTGGTGACGATCACCGGCGGGTCGCCGAGCTTGCGCCGCAGGCGGCCGATGGTGACGGTGACGGTGTTGGTGAACGGGTCGGCGAACTCGTCCCAGACCTGCTCGAGCAGCTGCTCGGCGCTGAGGAAGGCCGGCTGCGCCCGCAGCAGGGCCTCCAGCACGCCGAACTCCTTGACCGACAGGTCGATGGGCCGCCCGTCCCGGGTGACCGTGTGCCGCAGCGGGTCGAGCTCGATCCCGGCCGCGCGCAGCACCCGGGCCTGCGCGGTGGGCTGGCGGCGGGCGAGGGCGCGGATGCGCAGGACGAGCTCGGGGAAGTGGAACGGCTTGGCGAGGTAGTCGTCGGCGCCCAGGCTGAGGCCGGTGACCCGGTCCCCAGGCGAGCCGGCCGCGGTCAGCATCAGCACCATGACCCGGTCGCCGCGTTCGGTGATGACCCGGCAGAGCGTGTCGCCGTGGATCTTCGGCAGGTCACGGTCGAGGACGACCACGTCGTAGCTGCTGGCGTCGAGCTTGGCCACGGCCTCCAGCCCGTCGCGGGCGGCGTCCACCGCCATGCCCTGGTCGCGCAGCCCTTCGACCAGCACGTCGGCGAGGGAGCGCGAGTCCTCGACCACCAGCACCCTCACGCGGGAACCCCCGCCCGGCCGGTTACCGCTACCGCGGGCGCCAGCGGCAGGCCGATGGTCACCCGCAGGCCGCCCCCGGGCCGGGCGGACAGGCGCAGGGTCCCGCCGTGCGCCTGTGCGATGGCCGCCACGATCGACAGCCCGAGCCCGGCCCCACTGTCCGAACCGGTCCGGTCCGCGCCCAGCCGGCGGAACGGCTGCGTCAGCTGGTCGACCTGCGCCTGGTCGAGGACGTCCCCGCCGCTCTCCACGACCAGCCGCGCGGCCTGCCCGCCGGCCGCGGTGGTGACGCTGACCCAGCCGCCATCGGTGTTATGGCCGATGGCGTTGTCGATCACGTTGTCGGCCATCCGGTGCAGCAGCGCGGGGCTGCCGTCCACCCAGGCGCCCTCGCGGCCGGTGGTGTGGTGCACGGTCAGCCTCTGTGCGGCGATGGCGTCCGCCCGGGCGGCCAGCGAGGCGGAGACGACGTAGTCGAGCGAGAGCGTCGTCCGGCCGGGCAGGTCGCCGTGCTGCGCCCGGGCGAGCGCGAGGAAGCCGTCCAGCAGGCCGTCGACCCGGTCCAGTTCGCTCCGCAGCCGCCCGGCCAGTGCGATGGTCTGCGGCGGCACCGGCCCTGGTTTGGCGACCGCCACGTCGACCGATGCCCGCATCGTGGTCAGCGGGGTGCGCAGCTCGTGTGAGGCGTTGGCGACGAACCGGCGCTGCGCGGCGAACGCGTCCTCCAGCCGCGCCAGCAGGCCGTCGATCGTGTCGGCGAGCTCGGTGAGCTCGTCGCGCGGCCCGGTCATGGCCAGCCGTTCGTGCAGGCTGTCGGCGGATATCCGCTGGGTCGCCGCGGTGATCACCCGCAGCGGCCGCAGTGCCCTGCCCGCGATCACCCAGCCGAGCAGCACGGCCACCACCGTCATGACGCCCAGCGCGACCACACCCCCGATCAGCAGGTTGTGCGACAGCCCTCCGGGCGCCAGGGCCCGCTCGTTCGCGAGCTGCTGCTGAAGCTGCCCGATCCGCGCCTGCGCCCGCGCCAGCGCGGACTGCGGGGCGGGCGCGCCCCCGGCCCTGACCGCCTCCCTCGAGGAACGGGCGTACACCAGCCCGCTGCTGATGGCCAGCAGCACCGCGCCGGACACCAGGAACAGGACGCCGTACAGGGCGGTCAGCCGCAGCCGCACGGTCCGCCGCGGCAGTACTCTCATCGGTCGCCTCCCGGCCTCCAGGATGCCCCGCCCGGCCTAACAGCGGCATAACGGACTGCGTTCGGCCGGTGTTAGCGGCGCTCGGTTACAACCTGCCTCATGGACGCAACGATCGAAGTAACCGGGCTGCGCAAGCATTTCGGCCCGACGCTGGCCCTGGACGGGATGACCTTCACGGTCGCGCCCGGCCAGGTCACCGGCTTTGTCGGGCCCAACGGTGCCGGGAAGTCCACCACCATGCGGGTGATCCTCGGCCTGGACGCCCCCGACGCGGGCGCCGCGCTGATCGGCGGCCGCCCCTACCCGGCCCTGCCGCATCCGCTGCGGCACGTCGGGTCGCTGCTGGACGCCGGCGCGCTCCAGCCCAGCCGGACCGCCCGCAACCACCTGCTGTGGCTGGCCCACTCGCAAGGGCTGACCGCCGGCCGGGTGGATGAGGTGCTGGAGCAGGTGGGGCTGGGCCAGGCGGCCCGGCGGCGCGCGGGCGGGTTCTCGCTGGGCATGCGGCAGCGGCTGGGGATCGCCGCGGCGATGCTCGGCGACCCGCCGGTGCTGATGTTCGACGAGCCGTTCAACGGCATGGACCCCGAGGGGATCGTGTGGATGCGTGGCTTCCTGCGGTCGCTGGCCGCCGGAGGCCGGACGGTGCTGGTGTCCAGTCACCTGATGAGCGAGCTCCAGGACACCGCCGGTCACCTGGTGGTGGTGGGCCGCGGCCGGGTGATCGCCGACACCAGCATCACCGAGCTGATCGCCGCGACCTCCGGCGACCGGGTCGTGCTCCGCACGACGGCGCAGCCGGAGGCGGTGACGGTGCTCGAGCACGCGGGGGCCACCGTGACCGTCACCGGCCCCGGCACGCTCACCGTGTCCGGGCTGGCGGGGGAGCAGATCGTCGCGCTGCTTGGCCGCGGCGCCGTGCCGTTCTCCGAGGTGTCGGCGCACCGCGCCACGCTGGAGGAGGCCTACCTGGAGCTCACCCGCGACCAGGCCGAGTTCCGGGGGATACCGGCAGGCCACTCCCCCGGGCCTGCGGGGCAGGCCCCGGCCGGGGAGGTGACCCGGTGAGCACCGGCGTCATGACCCGGGAGCGGCCCGGCGAGCGGGCCGGGCGGGCCGGGCCGGCCAGGTTCGCGGATGTGCTCCGGGCCGAGTGGACCAAGTTCCGGACCGTGCGCGGCTGGGTGATCGGCATGATCGTCGCGGCCGTGCTGATCGACGTGGTCGGGCTGCTGGGTGTCCAGTCCAGCATCGGCTGCGGCGGCGGCCGGACCGGCGCGGCCTGCATCCAGCCCGTGCCGACCGGGCCCGGCGGCGAGGCGGTGACCGACAGCTTCTACTTCGTGCACCAGCCGCTGGCCAGCCACGGCAGCATCACCACCCGGATCACCTCGCTCACCGGCCAGCACATGGGCGGCGCGGGGCCCGCCGGGCCGGCCCGCCAGGGCTCGCAGCCCAGCCTGAGCCCGGGAATCCAGCCATGGTCCAAGGCCGGGATCCTCATCAAGGCCAGCGCCAGGCCGGGATCGCCGTACGCGGCGATGCTGGTCACCGGCGGCCACGGGGCCCGCTTCCAGGACAACTACACCCAGGACGTGCCCGGGCTGCCCGGCAAGGTGACCGCGGCGGCGCCGCGCTGGCTGCGACTGACCCGCTCCGGCGACACGGTCACCGGCTACGACTCCGCCGACGGCAGCCACTGGACCGAGGTCGGCGCCGCGCACCTGGCCGGGCTGCCCGCCACCGCGGTGGCCGGGCTGTTCGCCGCCTCCCCGCCGTATCAGAAGCTGACCTCTTTCTTCGGCGGGACGGAAGGCCAGATCGGGCCCAGCCTGGCCACCGGGGTGTTCGACCAGGTCAGCCTCTCCGGCGGCCAGCGGGGTGGCCGGTGGGCGGGCAGCGACATCGGGGCCAGTGGCCCGGCCTACTCCGGCCCGCAGATCGGGTTCCGCCGGGCTGGTGGCCGGTTCACGGTGACCGGGTCCGGCGACATCGCCCCGGACGTGCCGGGCCTGGGGATGGGCGCGACCATCGAGGAGCACCTGGCCGGCACGTTCGCCGGGCTGATCGCGATCGTCGTCATCGCGGCGATGTTCATGACCGCCGAATACCGGCGCGGCCTGATCCGCACCACGCTGGCCGCGACCCCGCGGCGCGGCCGGGTGCTGGCGGCAAAGGCAGTCGTCATCGGCCTGGTCGCGTTCGTGGCCGGGCTGCCAGCCGCGGCAGTCGCGGTCGTGGCCGGGGCGCGGATTTCCCACGACCAGGGGCAGTACGTGCTGCCGGTGACCTGGCTGACCGAGGCGCGGGTGATCGCCGGCGCCGCGGCGCTGCTGGCCGTGGCCGCCGTCCTGGCCGTGGCCATCGGCGCCCTCCTGCGGCGCAGCGCGGCCGCCGTCGCCGCGGTCATCGTGGCGATCGTGCTGCCGTACATCCTGGGGGTCGCGCAGGTCCTCCCGCTCGGCGCCGCCGAGTGGCTGCTGCGGGTGACCCCGGCCGCGGCCTTCGCCATCCAGCAGAGCATCCCGCAGTATGCGCAGGTCACCGCCCCGTACACGCCACCGGCCTTCTTCCCGCTGTCCCCCTGGGCCGGGTTCGCGGTGCTGTGCGGATACGCCGCGGCCGCCCTGGCACTGGCGATGTACCTGCTGCGCAGGAGGGACGCATGAGCGGCACCCTGCCCGCGCGCCGCGCACGCCCGCCGGCCGCGGCGCCCGGGCTGCGGTGCGCGCTGCACGCGGAGTGGACCAAGCTGCGCACGGCGCCGGGAACGGCCTGGCTGCTGGCCGCCACCGTGGCGCTGACCGTGGCCGTGAGCACCGCGGCCGCGGCCGCCACCCGGTGTCCGGCCGGCACCGCCTGCCCGGTGGACGTCCCCAGGCTGAGCCTGACCGGGATCGAGTTCAGCCAGGCCACTGTCGCGATCCTGGCCGCGCTGATGATCACCGGCGAGTACAGCACCGGCATGATCCGCACCACCCTCACCGCGGCACCGCGCCGGTTCCCGGTGCTGGCCGCCAAGGCCGCCATCCTCACCGGCCTGGTGCTGGCCGCCGCTGCCGCGGCTGTCGCCGGATGCCTGCTGGCCGGGCGGCTCATCCTGCCCGGCAACGGCTTCACCGCCGCCCGCGGCTTCCCGGTCCTGTCCCTGGCCAGCGGGCCGGTGCTGCGCGCCGCCGCCGGGTCGGTCCTCTACCTGGCCCTGATCGCCCTGCTGAGCCTCGGCGTCTCCACCGTGGTGCGGGACTCCGCGGCCGCCGTGGGGGTGGTGCTCGGGCTGCTGTACCTTTTCCCGGTCATCGCCGCGGTGGCGCCCAGCCAGGATTGGCGGCGGCACCTGGACCAGATCGGGCCGATGACGGCCGGGCTGGCCATCCAGGCCACCACCGGCCTGCGCAGCCTGCCGATCAGCCCGTGGGCCGGGCTGGGCGTGCTGGCCGCCTGGGCGGCTGGCGCGCTGCTGGCCGGCGGGCTACTGCTCCAGATCCGGGACGCCTGACCGGCGCGTCCCGGGCCGGTGGGGTGGCTTTCCCTGAGGCGGGAGCCGCATCCGCATCCGCCGCCCGCGGGCGGGGCGCTGGCGGCTGCGGGGCCCAGCCGAGCCCGGCGAGGTAGTCGGCCATAGGCTGGTCGGCCTCGCGGTAGTAGCTGGCTATCCGTTCACGTGGGGTGACCGCCCTGGGGGCGGCCCGCTGGCCATTGGGCTGCATTCCTGGCTGCGGCGGGACAGCTGCCGGCCCGGCCGGCCCGGCCTGCGGTTGCGCGGCCGCCACCGGCTCAGGTGCCGGCTTTGGCCCAGCTGCCGGCTTTGGCCCAGCGCCCGGCTGCGCTGGCCGGTCGGCCCAGGCGTCTGGCTGCGTGGTGCCGTCACCGAAGCCGGGCACGATGGCCGTCTCGCGCGGGGCCACCGCCTGGCCAGCCAGCCCGTGCCGACCGCGGCCGCGGCGCCAGCGCTTGGTAATGATCATGGCGGCGACCGTGGCCAGCACGGCACACAGCGCGAGGTCGATCAGCAACAGCACGAGCATGGCGAGCCCCCAACGAGCGGTCCACCTGCTCCCGTACCCGGCCAGGCCCGCCGTTACCGCCCTACCGGATGATCAGCACACTGCCGCGGCGCGGGACCAGCTCCCCGATCACCGGCGCTCCCGGCAGTTCCCCCGCCACGAGCAGCCCGCCGGAGGTCTGCGCGTCCGCGAGCAGGAGCAGGTCTTCCTCGCTCACCGCGCCAGTGTCGGTGTGCGGGAGCACCCATTCGAGGTTGCGGCGGCTTCCGCCAGGCATGTGCCCTGCCCGCATCGCCGCCCGCGTGCCCTCGATGACCGGCACCGCCGAGTGGTCGATGACTGCGGAGACGCCGCTGGCCCTGGCGAGCTTGAACAGGTGGCCGAGCAGGCCGAAGCCGGTCACGTCGGTGGCGCAGCTGATCCCGGCGGCAAGGGCCTGCCGGCTGGCGCCGGCGTTGAGCGTGGTCATCACGTCGATCGCCGCCGCGCTGACCTCGCCGGTCGCCTTGTGCCAGGCGTTGAGCACGCCGGTGCCGATCGGCTTGGTCAGGCTGAGCGGCAGGCCGGGCTGCCCGGTGTCGATCCGCAGCAGCGCGCCCGGGTCGGCGACGCCGGTCACCGCCATGCCGTACTTGGGCTCGGGGTCGTCGATGCTGTGCCCGCCCGCCACGTGACAGTGCGCCGTGCGTCCCACGTCCATGCCGCCGCGCAGCACCTCCGCCGCCAGCTCGGCCGGGAGCTTGTCGCGTGGCCAGCCGAGCAGGTTCAGCGCGACCAGCGGCTCGCCGCCCATCGCGTAGATGTCGGACAGGGCGTTGGTGGCGGCGATCCGCCCGAACGTGTAGGCGTCGTCCACGACCGGGGTGAAGAAGTCGGCCGTCACCACGATCGCCATGGCCGGGCTGACCTGCACCACGGCGCCGTCGTCGCCGTGCTCGACCCCCACCAGCAGGTCCGTGCCCGGGCCATCGGGCACGAGCCTGGCCACTGTCTCCTCCAGCTCACCTGGCGGGATCTTGCAGGCGCAGCCGCCGCCGCGCGCGTACTGAGTGAGCCGGACAGCAGCCACACTGGTCATGCGGTCAAATCTAGCGCCCTGCCCGCACCTGCCGGCGACCGCGGGCTGAGCGGCCGGGTTCCGGATGGCGGGCACCGCCCGGGCGCGGGTAACGTTCGCCCCGGAGGCGTCTGGGTGCCTGGTGGCCCCCCCGGTCTTCAAAACCGGTGTGCGGCGTTCCGCGTCGCAGGCGGGTTCGATTCCCGTCCGCCTCCGCGAGGGCTCCGCCGCCAGGGCTGGCCGCCGGCTGCGGACATATGTTCGTGGTTTGCCGAAAGAGCACTCACATGTTTGCCATACGCAAAGCAAATATTTGGCTCAAGATGTTGCCATACGCAAAGCAACTATTTGGCGGCTGAAGCCCCTTCATCAACGCCGCACAAGGCGTATGACTACTTCGCCGGCCTCTGTACGGTTAAACGGCGCGGTGTTACAGTCACAGGGAAATTCGGATCGGCTTTGGGGGAGCCATGCAAGAGTTCCAGATGGACAGCACTGGATCATCAATCTCATTAGACTCATCGTCCTCATCGCACTACGCCCGGCACAGGTACTCACGGCGCGCGTTCATCGGCGGCGCCGCTGCTGCCACCGGGGCCACGCTGGGCAGCGGCCTGCTCTCGCCTGCCGCCGCCCTGGCATGGCACACCCAGCCCGCACCCAAGCCGACGACCGCCGTAACCACTCTCAACGGGATCGATTTCCACTTCACCTCCTTCGGGCCCGGAGTGGACCCGTCATCGATCACCGATTTCAAGGGCCTTGTCGGCGTCGCAGACGTGCGGGGAACTGGGACCGCCAGAAATCCTGATGGCAGCGTCGAGACGCTCCTCTTCGACACCGATATGCGATTCATGCAGGGCGTCTATGCCGGCCAGGATGGCGCCGTTCACAGGGGGACGTTCGGTTTCGTCTGACTCGACCTCTACCGAGGTCAGTTTGACTTCACGAACTTCTCCACCCAGGTTCACGACTTCGACCCCGGGATCCATCCCTACCCGGGTGGCTTGTTCTGGACGGTCCCGCTCCAGAGCGACGCCGTGCGGGCCGATCTGCCAGAGGGCAGAGCGCGGATGAGGGCGGGGAACCTCCGCGTCAGGGAATTTTTCAACATACCCAACGCCCTGTTCCACACCCAGCACCCTGTGTCGGTCGGCGCGACTGTGTCGTTCGACATTCGCTGGCTGGGTCCGGCAACAAGCCCTTCGGCGATCACCAGCCCGCCGGGCTCCTCCGGCCGGCTGCTCATGAGCCCGGTCACGATGACGTGGTCAGCGAAGAACGCCATGGGATTCAGATTCCGGTCAGATCCATCCGGCACGACGAGCTTCTTCGGCCAGCTCGGTCACGTGCGGAACGGGATCTTCTCCCACTGAGGGAGCGGCAGCTAAGCCCCGGCCCGGGCCCGCCTTCGGTCGCCGGGCCGGGGACGCGTACGGACCGGATGCCGGGCGCCCCCGGGCGCAGGTAACGCCGACCCCGGAGGCTTCTGCGCGCCTGGCGGCCCCGCGGGTCTTCAAAACCGGTGGGCGGCGCGGCGCCGGCGGATCCGATCCCGTCCGCCTCCGCTGCCTGAGCGAACGCTGCTGCCAGCTGCGGCTCATCGATCTGCCTCGGCTTCAAGCATCTCGGCCAGCTCATCCACGCTGTCGGCGTTCAGCACGTGCCTGTCGTCGTCCCAGCGCCGGGCGCACCAGATCAGGCCGCCGATCGCCCTCGGGACATACCAGATGTGCCAATCCGGCCAGTCGTCCTGCAGGGCAGCGACGATCTTGTCCGCAGGGTTCTCCACAGACGGAACCTCGGTTTCCGGCCAGGCCCCGGGCAACGGTGTCCGCGAGCCGCCCGCGGCCGCCTGTACCTGCCAGGACCTCATCTCAATCAGAGTAGGACAAATGAATCAGATGATTCAAGAGAATGAAAACGATCAAGTCGCACAAGGTGATCACTGACGAGGATGATCAAGGTGTGCCACGTGGACCAGAGCGGCCGTACGAGATCGTCGCTGGCGATCTGCGGCGGCGCGTCGCGGCCGGGGAATGGCAAAGCGGTGAGGCGCTCCCGACCGTCGCCGCGCTGGCTGCGCACTACGGCGTCAGCAAGGCCACGGTCACACGGACGCTGCGCATCCTCGCGGACGAGGGCCTGGTGCGCGTCGTGCCACGATGGGGCACTTTCAGGACATGAGCAAGAGCCCGGCAGCCGTAGCCAGCCGGGCGTTTCTTCCTGCCACTGGGAATGGCCGCCGGCTGCGGCGGCCACTAGGGTCGCGGTTGTGGACCCGCGCCGTCACGTGCCGAGAACTGACGTCGTGCTGGCGGATCCCCGCCTGGTCGCGGCGCGGGAGCTGCTGGGCGCGGCGCTGGTCAAAGCGGCGGTCGCCCGCGCCCAGGACCTGGCCCGGTCCGGGGCCATCAGCCCGGCCAGCGTCGCCGACACCGCGGCGGCCTCGCTGCCGCCGACCGCCGCCAGCCTGACCCCGGTGATCAATGCGACGGGCGTGATCGTGCACACCAATCTCGGCCGCGCGCCGCTGTCGGCCGCCGCCGGTGATGCCGTGCAGGCCGCCGCGGGCTACACGGACGTGGAGTTCGACCTGGCATCGGGCAAGCGCGCCCGCCGCGGCGCGGGCGCGCTTGCCGCCCTCGCGCGGGCGGTCCCGGCGGCCGGGGCCGTGCACGTGGTGAACAACAACGCCGCCGCGCTGGCGCTGGCGGCCACGGCGCTGGCCGCCGGGCGCGAGATCATCGTCAGCCGCGGCGAGCTGATCGAGATCGGTGACGGGTTCCGGCTGCCCGATCTGCTGCAGTCCACCGGCGCCCGGATCCGCGAGGTGGGCACCACCAACCGGACCACACTCGATGACTACCGGCAGGCGATCGGCGACGGGACGGCGTTCATCCTCAAGGTGCACCCGTCCAACTACCTCATCGAGGGCTTCACGGCATCGGTCGGCGTCGGCGAGCTCGCCGGGCTGGGGGTGCCGGTGGTGGGCGACATCGGTTCGGGCCTGCTCAGCCCGAACCCGGTGCTGCCCGATGAGCCCGACGCCGGCTCCTGGCTGCGGGCC
>DATIXO010000100.1:0-2494 GCA_035518495.1 Streptosporangiaceae bacterium | reverse complement strand
TGTGTCCTTGCGGGAGCTGTTATGCCAGCCGGGTGCGGCGGTAGAGCAGGTGGATGTTGGCCGCGGCGCAGGCCAGGAGGAGCTCGCCCTGGGCTTTGCCGATGCCTCGCATGGCGAAGCGGCGCAGGCCGGTGCGTTCCTGATGGCGCTCGCCGGAGGTCCCCAGTGGTGCTTAGCGAAGTTCCCCACTTGGTTGGTCGTTAGAGTACTCGGTGAGCTACTGATAGTCACTGATCGCAGCGGCGTGTCGTGGCGGCGTGGCGACGCTGGCTGCGGTGGGCGGGACGAGCCAGGCGACGATCGCGACGGGCTGCTTGCAGTGCGGGCAGGCGGGTGTCGCGGCGAGCGTGCCGGCGGCGTGGCTGCGGGCGTTGTCGCCATGGGCATCGTGGCTCGTGGCACGGGTGTCGTCGCCACGCGGCTGGCCGCCGGGCAGGCGGATGTCACCGTGGCGCAGCGCGGCGGTGGCCTGGCGGCGGCGGGTGCCCCACCAGGCCAGGCGGCATGGCTGGCTGCAGAACTGCTTGCGGGGGCTGGCGGGGGTCCAGGTGAAGGCGGTCCCGCAGTGCAGGCAGGGCCGCTGCTCGGCGGTCATGGCCGGGCTCCCGTCTTTGTTCCGGTGGCCTGCCGGAGGGCGTCGGCGCGCTGCTGGTGGGCGCGCATCCGGTAGGAGGGGCCGTCGATGGCGACGATGACTCCCCGGTGCAGCAGCCGGTCCAGGGCGGCGGCGGCGAGCATGGGATCGCCGAGCCGCTCGGCCCAGGATGCGATGCCGACGTGGGAGGTGGTGATGATCGAGCCTTTGAGGTAGCGGGCGTTGACCACCTCGAACAGCAGCGACCGGGCTTCCTCGTCCAGGATCCGGTAGCCGACTTCGTCGATGACCAGCAGCTTCGGGGCGGTGAAGGTCCGCATCCCGTAGGCGAAGCGGTGCTCGGCGGCGGCGCGGCGCAGCCGGCGGGTCATGTCCTCGCAGGTGGTGAAGTGCACCTTGTGCCCGGCCTGGGCGGCGGCGCGGGCCAGCGCCACCGACAGCATGGTCTTGCCCACCCCCGGCGGGCCGATGAAGAGAATGTTGGCGGCCTCGCCGAGGAACCGCAGCGTGGCCAGCTCGCCGATGAGCTTTTCGTCGGCGCCGGGCTGGGCGGAGAAGTCGTAATCGGCGAGCGTCCAGGGCGCGGGCAGCGCGGCGCAGCGTAGCCGGGAGGCGAGCTTGCGCTGTTCGGCGGCGGCGGCCTCGGTGCCCAGCAGCTGCTCCAGGGCGTCCAGTGTGGTCAGCTGGCCGTCGCGGGCCGCGTCGAGGATGCCGGGCAGGGCTTCGGCGGCGGCGGGCAGCTTGAGGTAAGCCAGGTGGGAGCGGAGCCGCTGGTAGGCGGCTGCCGCGTCGTTGCTGGCCGGGATCGCGGCAGTGGTCATGATGCTGTCTCCTGCGTGACCGGGGTGAAGATGTGCACCGGATGCCCGGCGAACAGGCCCCGGGCGTGAATCCAGCCGCAGGCCGGGCCGGGGTGGTAGTCGGGAGCGGGCCGGGCCCCGGTGAGGGCGGCCAGCCGGGCGACGGTCGCGGCACGCGCCGCCAGGTCGCCGGCATGCTCGGGGACCTGGATGACGATCTCCTCCGGGCCGGGCCAGACGGACAGGCCCGCGATCGCTGCCTGCTCGACTAGGTCGGCGGTGGCGCGGATCGCGCGCACGTGCGTGGCCAGCGGGACCTCGGCTGCGGTGGCAGTGGTCATGATGGTTTCTCCTTCGGTATCGGGGAGGGGACGGTTACTACTGCTGCCGCGCGGCGCCATCGGGGCGCAGCGGGCGGGCCGCCGCGGCCCAGGCGGCGAAGTCGGTGACCGCAGCGCCGGAAGCAGGCTCGCCGCGGAGGGCGGCGGCCTCGGCCAGCGCGGCGGCCGACGGCGGGCGGCGTTCCTTGCGCCGGCACGGCCCGCGGTTATCGCCGCGGGCGGCCAGCACTTTGTCCTCCAGCGCCGCGACGTGGCCGCTGTCACGGACCACGACTCCGGCGTGGTCGGGCTCACGGCGGTGCCGGGCCAGCACCGTGCCGGCCGCTGTCACCACGTCCAGCGTGACGGCGCCAAGCCGGTGAGCGATGACCATCTGCTGCCCGGCGTGCCCGGGCGGCACGGAGTAGAAGTTGCCGTGCCAGGCCACTAGCGCCTGCGCCGACACGATCCTGGCGTCCTCGATGACCGCGGGGAACGGCACCCGCGGCAGCGCCGCCAGCGGCTCGGCCGCGGCCAGGTCCCCGACCGTGGTCCGGATCCCGTCGCGGACCCGGCGGCGGGCGTCCCCGTGCTTCGCGCACCAGGCGTCCAGCCGGGCCTGCGCGCGGGCCGGGGAGGCGTCATCGGGCAGCGTCCGCCACCACCGCTGCGCCGCGGAGTGGTTGGCCTTCTCCACCACCCCCTTGCGCCAGCCGCGGCGCGACGGGCACACGTCCACCGCGACCGCGTAGTACTTCGCGACCTCGGCGAACGAGGCG
>DATIXO010000099.1:0-2496 GCA_035518495.1 Streptosporangiaceae bacterium | reverse complement strand
CGGGCGCTACCTGGAAATCGACCCACCCAGGCGGGTCGTGGTCAGCTGGGGCGTGGCCGGCAACACCGAACTGCCCCCAGGCGCCACCCAGGTCGAGTTCACCCTCACCCCCACCCCAGCCGGCACCCACCTGCGCCTGGTTCACCGCGGCCTGCCTCCCAGCCAGGCACCCATGCACGCCACCGGCTGGAACCACTTCCTCCCCAGGCTCACCCTCGCCGCCGCCGGAACCGACGCCGGCCCCGACCCCTGGAACCAGGCGCCCTAGCCGCCACGGCCAGGGCGCAGGGCTTTGATCCTGATCACCGGCAACCTCGCCGACCTCGCCCGCGGCGATGCCCGCACTGGGCTCGCTCCCCAGGGCGACGACCTGGGGAGCGGGGGGTGGCGGTCCGTCATGCCGCCGATCGCGTTCACCTCGTGGCGACGCTGGCCTGCCAGGACGGTGCACGGCCCAAGGTATGGAACGACTTCTACCGCGTCCGCGTCGCCCGGCGGCCTTGCGAGCGCCGGATCGAAGCCATGCCCGCGGCATTCATGCTGGTGGCGGCGTGTCCCGCCGCTGGCGCCCGGCGGGCGGGGTCATCGCAGCCGGAGCTTGCGGGCGATGACATCGTGGGCCACGTCGGCGAGCGGGCGGTCGCTGCTGAACGCGAATGCCCGCAGGCGGATGAACGCCTCGGTCACGCTAATGTCCTGCTGGACCGAGACGATGCCGGCCGCGTTGTGCACCGCGAAGTGGAAGTCGGCGCCGGCCTCCAGCTCCTCGGCCACGGTGTCAAACGGTGCCCCGGCCTGGGCCTCCAGTACCCAGCGGGCGGCGACATCCGCCACCACTAGCGCGTCGGCGTGCTGGTCGCCGGTCAGCGGGCCGGGGGTGTCCCGGTAAAGGTTGAGCGCCCCCAGGTGCACCGTCCCGGCCCGCAGCGGGAACCCGAAGACCGCGCGCACCCCCGCCGTCAGCGCCGGTGGGGTGAAGGCAGGCCACCGGTGCCTCACCGGATCGGCCAGGTCGGGCTCGGCCACGACCTGGTCCTGCTGGTAGGCGTCGACGCATGGGCCCTCGCCGAGCGTGTACTGCAGTTCCTCGATCAGCTGGCTCACCTCATCGGTGGTGCACAACGAGCCCCGCGGTATGTCTCCCGACATGAGCATGACCCCCGCCCCGTTCACGCCCACGATCCCCGGGCATGCCCCGCATAGCCGGGCAGAGGACCACACATCTTCCCCGGCGGCCAGCGCTACCAGGATCCGATGAAGCCTGTCACCGGCCATTCAGCACCACGATCCCAGGCCAGGACCCCGGCGCACCGTCCGCGACATCGTGCCATCGTCCACCTGCCGCCTCCTTCGGCTGAGAAGGGAAAGCGTCAGCAGGGGCTGGACTGGGCGCCGTTCAGGGCCCGGGCAACCGGGCCCCTCTCGCCATCCACGCTACGCCACCGACAGGCTAACCGGCTCCAATCGGCGGGCCACATCCGGAGCCGCCCGACTGAACGTGCCGCACCCCCCGCGTCCATGCGGCGGGCACCGTGGTGACCGGCGATGGCCGCCAGCAGCGGGCACCGGGAGCCGTGGGGGAGGTGGGCAATGATCGGCGCGGCGGCGTCCCGCCCGGTGGGGGCGGAGCTTATGCGCCCGGGTCCGCGGTGTCGTCGCTGGGCTGGGCGGCTGTGTCCGGCTGTGGCACCGCGGCGGCGGCGGCGAGCTTGCCGTTGCCTGCCGGGGTGGGCAACGCGGGGATCGGCGGCACCTCGGGTATCTCGAGCGGTGCTCCGCTCTCGATTTCCGCCTCTTCGGTGGCCACGTCCTCGTCGCCGAAGTCAGCCAGCGAGGCCGAGTCCGCGGCTGAGGCCGGCTGGCCCGCGGGCGGCTGCGGGATCATCTTGTCGAAGAACCGCAGCAGCTCGACCGGGACCGGCATGACCAGCGTGCTGTTCTTCTCCCCGGCGACCTCGACCACGGTCTGCAGCAGCCGCAGCTGCAGCGCCGCGGGATCGCGGGCCATCACGTTCGCCGCCGCGGCCAGCCGCTTGGACGCCTGGTACTCACCGTCGGCGGTGATGATCCGGGCCCGGCGCTCCCGCTCGGCCTCGGCCTGCCGCGACATCGACCGCTTCATGCTCTCGGGCAGCGAGACGTCCTTGATCTCCACCCGCTCCACCCGGATGCCCCACGGCCCCTCGGTCGGCTCATCGATGATCCGGCGCAGCTCCCGGTTGACGCTGTCGCGCTCCGACAGCAGCTGATCCATCTCCGACTGGCCGATGATCGACCGCAGCGAGGTCTGCGCCTGCTGGGACACCGCGAACAGGTAATTCTGCACGTTCACCGTGGCCTTGATCGGATCCACCACCCGGAAATACACCACCGCGTCCACCCGGACGGTCACGTTATCCCTGGTGATGCCGTCCTGCGCCGGGACCGCCATCGCGACGATCTGCATGTTGACCTTCTGCATCCGGTCACCGACCGGCCGGATCACCGTCAGCCCGG
>DATIXO010000098.1:0-18478 GCA_035518495.1 Streptosporangiaceae bacterium | reverse complement strand
GCGTTCGTCATCGACGCGGCCGGCCAGATCGCCGAACGGCTGATGAACTGGACCATGCTCACCCGCGATGACGAGCTGCGCGCGTGGCTGCCCACCTGGCGGGGCGATGGCGGGGACGCCAGGCACTTCCGCCGGGCTCTTGGCCCGCTTTTCCGCGGCGACGCGTTCGGCGCCTGGCGCTACAGCGAGCAGACGCTGGTGCCGCAGCGGCTGGCGATCCAGCGGGTGGCCAGGGCGCTGCTTGTGCATCCCCGCTATCTGCCCTACGAAGTGGTGCGGGCGGTCGCGCGCTGACGCGCCGCACGCGGCTGGCGGCCGGGGAGCCGGACGCGGTACTGTACGGCGTGCCCCGGCGGTGGCCCGGGGTGGCGCAGGAGCAGCGAAGCTGGTGAGATGCCAGCGCTGTCCCGCAACGGTGATGCCCCGTGAGGGGATGAGCCCGGACGCCTGTCCTGCGCCGGCGAGACCTGTCCTCGGAGGAAGGGCGGTTCGCTGGATGCCTTCGCTGGGCGTGGCAGCTGGCGCGCGCCGTCCTCCCCCGGCCCGGCGGAGATGAGGATGATGGACGAGCCTGAACTGCTGTCCCGCCGTGAAGACGGTGCCGAGCTCGCGATGGCGCTCTGGCGCTTCGGCTCCCCGCTGCTGTCGCTCTCGTCGGCACCGTACGGGGGCGGCTGGGGTGAGCGGCAGTGGGTGCTGGCCGCTCAGGTCAGCGGCGGTTACAGCAGGCCCGACCCGGCCGATCACCTGGCCGAGCTGGCCGGTGGCCTGCGCCTGGACGGGCCGGGGATCGGCATGCTGACCGCCGTTGATGTGCGCCTGGTCAGCACCGGCCGCGAGGACGGCGTCACCGCCGCGGCGACGGTGGGGCTGAGTCACCCTACCTGGGCCGCAGGCGCGGAAGCCGGGACCGGGAGCGCCGGGGCAGCGGGCGCCCGGGCCCCGGCGCCGTCCGCACCCGCGGCAGCTCCCGGCACAGTGAACATCATCGCCGTGCTGAGCCGCCGCCTGTGCCCGGCCGCGCTCGTCAACGCGGTCATGACGGTCACCGAGGCCAAGTCCCAGGCGCTGTGGGAGGCAGGTTTCGCGGGGACCGGCACGCCCTCCGATGCGGTGGCCGTCCTGTGCCCGGCGGCCGGGCCGGCCGAGGCGTTCGCCGGCCCGCGCTCACGATGGGGATCCCGGCTGGCCAGGGCCGTGCACGCGGCCGTGCTCGACGGCAGCATCCGCTGGGCGGCAGCCAGATGATCACCTTGGTGCTGGGCGGGGCCCGGTCCGGCAAATCCGAGGTCGCCGAGCGCATCGCCGCCCGGCTGCCGGCGCCCATCACCTACGTGGCGACACTCGTGCCCGGCGCCGGCGACCCGGACCTGGCCGCCCGGATCGACGCCCATCGCGCCCGCCGCCCGGCCGGATGGCACACGGTCGAGGCCGGCGCCGAGCTGCCCGCGTTGCTGCGCTCGGTACCCGGGCCGGTGCTGGTCGACGGGCTCGGGCCGTGGGTCGCGGCAAGCCCCGGCATGGCCGTGGACGCCGGGGCGCTGTGCGCCGCGCTGACCGGGCGGGACGCCGACACCGTGGTGGTGTCGGAGGAGGCGGGGCTCGGGGTGCATCCGGCGACCGAGGAGGGCCGCCGGTTCCGCGACGCGCTCGGCGTGCTCAACCAGGCGGTCGCCGCCGTGGCCGATGAGGTCCTGTTCGTGGTGGCCGGCCGGATCCTGCGGCTCGGCTCCCCCGGGGTGCGCTGATGCGCCGGGCGCTGTCCTTCCTCACCCCGTTCGGCGGCGCGGCCGACCCGGCGCCGTCGGCGCTGGCATGGTTCCCGCTGGCCGGCGCGGTCATCGGCCTGGGCGTCGGCGGGATCTGGTGGCTGGCGCGGCGGGGATGGGCTCCCCCGGCCGCCGCGGCGGTCGCCGTGCTCGCCGACGCGGCGCTGACCGGGATGCTGCACCTCGACGGGCTCGCCGACACCGCCGACGGGCTGCTGCCCCCGCTGCCGCGCGCCCGCCGGCTGGAGGTGATGGCAGACCCGCGGCTGGGCGCGTTCGGCGCGGCGGCCCTGGGCATCGTCCTGCTCGCCCGGTTCGGCGCCTTCGCGTCCATGCCGCCCAGCGTGCTCGCGGTGGCCGGGCTGTGGGCGGGGTCCCGCACGACGATGGCGGTCACCGCCCGGACGGTGCCCTACGCCCGCCCGGGGGGCCTGGCGAGCGCGTTTCTGGCCGCGCCGCCAGCCACCGCGGCGCGGCCGCGAGCGGCGGTCCTCACCAGCCCGGCCGTCATCGGGCTGGCGGGCGGGCTGCTCGCCGTGGCGCTGGCCGTCGCGGGCCGCGGCGCCCACGGCCTGGCCGCGGTGGCCGCCGAGTCGGTCGCGGCGGCCGGTGTGGTGCTGCTGGCGTGGCGGCGGCTCGGCGGCTTCACCGGCGACGTGCTGGGCGCCGCCGCTGTCGTCGGCGAGACCGTCGGGCTACTCACCCTGGCCCTGCGATGTTGACATCCTCCCCGCCCTGAAAGACCGGGGATTTCAGCCCTCTGCGACCTATGTGGATAGGAGAGCGAGTTGGGGTTCGCGGTTCACCGGCCCGGCAATCCGGACGCCTTCCCGCGCAGTCACCGCATGTCCTGCGGCGATGTTCCTGGCCGCGTTCACATCCGCGTGGCAGGCATATCCGCAGGCGGCGCAAGTGAAGACCGCTTGGCTCTTGCGGTTCTCATCCGCCACATACCCGCACGTGCTGCAGCGCTGGCTGGTGTACGCAGGGTTGATCCTCTCGACGCGGCCAGGGGCTTTCTGTTCCAGCCGTGTGACCAGGATGCCCCAGCCGGAAGCGAGGATCTGCCGGTTCAGCACGGCCTTGGCGCGCACGTTGTGCCCGGGCGCAGCGACGTTGCCTTTCGCCGAGCGTGTCATGTCCCGCACCCGGAGGTTCTCCACCCGGATCAGGTCAAACCGGCGCGCCAGATCGGTGGACAGCTTCTCGGCCCAGTCCTTGCGGGCGTCGACCTCGCGCGCCTTCAGCCGGGCGATGGCATGCTTGACCGCGGCGCGGCGGACGCTGCCGCGCTGGGCGCGGGCGAGCCTGCGCTGGAGTCGTTGGAGCCGCCGCTGACGGCCAGTGGACAGGCGCGGGCAGGTGAACATCTCACCGGTGGACAATGCCGCGCTGACCGAGACACCTCGGTCCGCACCCACCAGATGGCCCGTTCCGGGCGCCCTGATGGGAGCGGGGATCGACACGAAGGCCACATGCCAGCGGCCAGACCGGTCCAGCTTCACCCGGTAGGACCTGGCTGGGGGGACCGCCCGGGACCAGCGGAACCGGACCCAGCCCGCCTTGGGAACATAGACTTCTCCGGTCTTGCGGTTCAGCCGCCGGACGTGGCCTGGCCGCATGGCCACGATCCGGAACCCCTCATCGCGACCAGCCTTGCGCCAGGTGGGTTTGTGGTGGCTACGGTGAAAGAAGTTCGCCATCGCTTGGGCGTGATCCCGCAGGGCCTGCTGCTGGACCACCACGCTGCCCGCCGCCAGCCACTTGTGATCGTGTCGTGCCGCCGAGAGCTGGCGGCACTGCTCCACCCAGCCCGGTGCGCGCCTGCGGCCGGGCCGCCACCACGACTGCTGCTCCACCGCAAGATTCCACACAAACCGGGCATCCGCGCAATGCCGCTGTAATACTGCGACCTGTGCGGGCGACGGTAATAGCCGGTAGCGGGACATGGGAACATGATACCGAAAAATAGGTTATTTGATGCTATGACACACCGTTGCTACGATCTGAAGGCTAGCTTGCTGGTGCAAAATTGGTGAAGTACAACGCTAGGGCGTGGCCTGCGCACTGTAGGCCAGCCGCCGCGGCGCTGGGGCTGCTGCTCGACCGCGCACTCGGCGAGCCGCCCGCACGGCTGCACCCGGTCGGCTGGTTCGGCCGGGCCATGCTCGCCGCCGAGCGCGCGGATTACCGGGACTCACGCGCGGCCGGGGCCCTGCACGCTGGCCTCGGGGTGCTGCTCGGCGCGGGCGCGGGCGCCTGCCTGGGCTCGGCCGCGCTGGGCACCTGGCTCGCCGCGGCCGGCCGCTGCCTGGGCGAGTCGGCACTCACGGTCGCCGGCGCGCTGGACCGCGGCGACCTTCCGGCCGCCCGGGCCGCGCTGCCCGCCCTGGTCGGCAGGGACCCCACCGGGCTGGACGAGAACGAGATAGCCCGGGCCGTGGTCGAGTCAGTCGCGGAGAACACCGTCGACGCGCTGGTCGCGCCCGCCTTCTGGGCAGCCGTCGGCGGGGCGCCCGGCGTGCTCGGCTACCGGGCGGTGAACACGCTCGACGCCATGGTCGGCCACCGCAGCACCAGGTACCTCGCGTACGGCTGGGCGAGTGCACGGCTGGACGACGCCGCGAACTATCTGCCGGCCAGGCTGACCGCGGCCCTGGTCGCGGGGGTGCGCCCCGACTGCACCACCGCGATCTGGCGGGCCGTGCGCAGCCAGGCCCCCGCCCATCCCTCGCCGAACGCGGGAGTCGCGGAGGCGGCGTTCGCCGCCGCGCTTGGCGTGCGGCTCGGCGGCCGCAACACCTACGGCGACCGGGTCGAGCACCGGCCCATGCTGGGGTGGGGACGGCCGCCAGCCAGCTCGGACATCGGGCTGGCGGTGCGCCTTTCCAGTGACGTGAGCTGGCTGCTGGCGGCTGTCCTCGCCGCGGCCGGCGTGGCTGGGCTGGCCGGGCGCCGGTGGCGGCGTGCGGGCATCACCCGCGCCGCGGCGGGCGCCGCGGCCGGGCCCGGCCGGATGGATGAGCTCTTCTAACCCGGGAGGCACAGCGATGAACGAGCGCAGTTTCGTCCACGCGGCACGGACCGTGATGCCGGTGGACATGGCGGCGGCACAGGCCGCCGCGGTCCTGCACAACCAGCTCACCAAGCCGGCGGGGTCGCTCGGCCAGCTGGAGAAGGCCGGCATCCAGCTGGCCGGGATCGCCGGCCGCTGCCCGCCGCCCGTTCCCGAGCCGGTGACGGTCGCGGTGTTCGCCGCCGACCACGGCGTGGCCGCCGAGGGTGTCACCGCGTGGCCCCAGGAGGTCACCGCGCAGATGGTGGCCAACTTCTGCGCGGGCGGGGCGGCCATCAACGTGCTGGCCCGGCACGCGGGGGCCGAGGTGATCGTGGTCGATGTCGGCGTCGCGACCCCCCTCGGCGCGGAAACGCCTGGCCTGCTGCAGCGGGTGGTGCGCCCGGGCACCGGCAACATCGCCGTAGAGCCCGCGATGACGCCCGAGGAGGCCCGCAGCGCACTGGACGTGGGCGCCGGCATCGCCGCCCAGGCGGCGGGCCGGGGCGCCCGGATGCTGGTGACCGGCGACATGGGCATCGGCAACACCACCGCCTCAGCCGCGGTCATCGCCGCCATCACCGGCCTGCCCGCCGCCGAGGTGACCGGCCGGGGGGCGGGCGCCGACGACGCCGTGCTGGCACGCAAGACCGAGGTGGTCGAGCGCGCGCGCCAGCGGGTGCCAGCGCAGGCAGATCCGCTGCTCGTACTCGCCGAGCTCGGCGGGCTGGAGATCGCGGCGCTGGCTGGCTTCATCGTCGGCGGGGCCGCGAGCCGCCTGCCGGTCGTGGCGGACGGCGTCATCGCCTGCGCGGCCGCGCTGATCGCGGCCGCCCTGGTCCCCGCCGCGGGCGGCTACCTCATCGGCGGGCACCGCTCCAGCGAGCCCGGCGCCACGGCCGCGCTCGCGCACCTGGGCATCGAGCCGCTGCTCGACCTGCAGATGCGGCTGGGCGAGGGCAGCGGCGCCACGCTCGCGGTGCCGCTGGTGCAGGCGGCGGCCAAGGTGCTCGGCGAGATGGCCACCTTCGACTCCGCCGGTGTGGCGGGCAAGCAGCCGCCTGCCTGAGCGCGGGCCCGGCCCGGTCACCCACCCCCGGCGGCGGCGGGCGGCTGCTCCGGCCAGAACGGCCACTCCTCGAACGAGGCGCAGCGCCCCTCGCCAGCGAAGCGGACGACCCACAGGTCGCGGTACTCCTGCCGGACCGGGTCCCCGTAGCTGACCTCGGCCCGCACCACCGCGGTGTCGCCGTCCACCGCGATGACCTCGCTGGTCATGCGGAACATCTCATCGGGGCCGTCGCGCTCCGCTTCCCACATGGCAGCGATCGCGGGCAGGCCGGTGACCGGCTCCTCGTAGGGGCCCTGCCGGTAGCTGGCGCCTGGGGTGAAGATCTCCGCGAGCGCGGCCGTCCCGGGTGCCCGCCATGCGCGCTCGTAGGCGGCGACCCAGCCCGTCACCTGCTCCCTGTCCACCTTCACGCCGTCCACCTTTACGCCGTCCACCTTTACGCCGTCCACCTTTACGCCTGGCGGCCGAACATGGCCAGCAGGCGGGCCTGCGCGCCGGCGCCGGCCGGGATCGCGGGGCGCCCGGCGATCGCGCCGGCGCTGCGGTAGGCGTCCTCCAGCGCCGCGAACCAGTCCGAGCACGCGTCCACCAGGGCGGGGTCGAGCCGTTCGTCCGCGCCGATCGCCCGGGCCAGGTCCCAGGCGTGGATCAGGTGGTCGGCGAACAGCTGCAGGGCGTACTCCCGGCCGGGGAAGTCGCCGAACGACAGGTGGACGGTGCGGTCCATGGCGCCGGGCGCGTCGGCCGCCGCCAGCGCGGCCGCGGACGCCGCCTGCCAGGCTTGCTGCGGGTCCGGCCCCAGCACGTCACCGTCGAAGCGGTCGCCGACCTCGCTGATGGTCGACCCGGCGAACAGCGGCGGCGCCCACAGGTCCTCCGACACCAGGTGGCTCACAAGATCACGGACGCTCCATTCCGTGTCCGGGGTGCCCGCCTCCCACTGCCCGGCCTGGATCTCGCTGACGCGGGCGCCGAACTCCCCCACGGCCTGCCGCAGCATCTCTGGCACGTCCATTTTTCCTCCCCATTACTGTTCTTTGGCTTAATCATGCCGCAGCACCGCCCGCCCCGCTTCACCCACGGTGTCACGGCGTGAGCAGGCGCCGCACCCGGGACAGGGTCTCCCGGAGGTTGGCCTCGGACGTGGCCTCATGCGCCTCACGCACCGGCAGCCAGCGCAGCGGCGCGTCCGGCGCCTCCGCCCGCGCCGCGCCGGGCTCCTCGGTGGCGAAGACGAACCGCAGGTCGGCGTGCTCGTGCGCGGGCTCGCCGGCGCCCGCCGGGACGGCGACGACCGCCACATGCCGGAGCCGGCCGTCCGGCCAGGGCGCCAGGTCGGCCAGGCCGGTCTCCTCCTCGGCCTCCCGCAGCGCGATGGCGAGCGGGTCGCTCTCGCCGGGGTCGCCGTGCCCGCCGACCTGCAGCCACGCCTGCTGCCGCCGGTGCCAGCGCAGCAGCACCCGGCCGCTGCCGGGGTGCACGACCAGCGCCGACGCGGTGAGGTGCAGCGGAAGTGAGCGCAGCCACGGGTCGGCCGCGGTCCGCACCAGTGCGCGCACCCGCCCGACGTCGTGGCGCTCGGCCTCGCCCCGCGGGCGGTACCGGCCGAGCAGGCCGGTGGTGTCCACCCGCCGATTCTCCGCCACCGGGCCGGTCCCGGCACGCCCTTTCGCGCCCGCGCCGACCTGGCCGTAACGTGAGGGCGTGACCACCGAAGGCGGTTCCGGCGCGCAGGAGACCACCCCCGACGGCCCCGGCCTCCCGGCCATCCCGGTGTCCGCGGGCGCGCTCATCTACGACCGGGCGGGCAGGCTGCTCATCCTGAAGCCCACCTACAAGTCCGGCTGGACGATTCCCGGCGGCGTCATGGAGGCCGACGGGGAGACGCCGTGGGAGGCGTGCCGGCGCGAGGTGGCCGAAGAGTGCGGCCTCGACGTCACCGCGGGCCGCCTGGCCTGCATGGACTTTCGCCGGCCCCGGCCGGGCAGCCCCGGCGGCATCCGGTACCTGTTCGACTGCGGCGCGTTCAGCGACGCCAGCCTCGCCGGGATCGTGCTGCAGCCGGAGGAGATCTCCGAGCACCGGCTCGCCGAGCTGAGCGTGGCCCTGACCATGCTCCGCAAGCCCATCAGGCGGCGGGTGCGGGCGGCGGTCCGCGGGCGGGAGCTGCGGTATCTCGAGGACGGGCGCCCCGTGCCGGCCGTGGGCGGGCCGCGCGCCCCGCGGTAGGCGGCGCGGCACCGGCCGGGCGGCTGCCCGCTCAGGTCGTCTCGGTCACCTTGGTCAGGTGCGCCGGGGCATCCGGGTCCGTGCCCCTGGCCAGAGCCAGCGCATGGGCCAGCTGCTGGCCGCGCACCACCGCGGTGATCACCTGGGCTGGCTCGGCCAGGGCAGCCGGGACCGGCAGGCCAGCCGTTTCGGCATGCCTGCCGTCGAGCAGCAGCCGCAGGCCGTCGAGGTCGGCGTCGGCGGGCCCGCCGGTGTTCATCAGCAGCACCGGCGCACCGGCGTAGACGGCCGCGATGGGGCCGTGGTACAGGTCCGCGGCGGACATGCCCTCGGCCAGCACGCCCGTGGTCTCCGCCACCTTCAGCGCGGTCTCCAGCGCCGCCGCGTAGCCCAGCCCCCGCCCGGCCACCACCAGCCGGTCGATGGCGCGCCAGCGTTCCGCCAGTTCCCGGGCGGGACCGGGATCGCCGAGGGTGGCGGCGACCGCGGCGGGCAGGCCGGCCAGGGTGCCCGCGGCGGCCCCGGTGCCCAGGGCCGCGGTCACCATGACCAGCACCGCGAGCTGGGCGGTCACCGTCTTGGTGGCGGGCACCGCCCGCTCCGGGCCGGCGTCGGTGGCGAGCAGCAGGTCGACCGCGCCGGCCAGGGGGCTGTGCGGCTCGTTGGTGATGCCGATCACGGTGGCGCCGGCACCGCGCACCGCCTGGCAGGTGCTGATGATCTCCGGCGTGGCGCCGGACTGGCTGAGCGCGATCATCAGGTACCCGCGCCAGTCCACGTCGGCGTGATAACGGGTGTAGAGGCTGGGCGCGGCCAGCCCGGCCGGCCGGCCCGCACGCAGCTCGGCCAGGTACCGGCCGAACACGGCGGCGTTGTCCGACGAGCCGCGGGCCAGGAACACGGTCCCGGCCAGCGGGCTGGGCAGCACGGCCCGGACCGCAGCCGCGTCGGTCGCCGCCCGCTCGGCCAGCCGCGCCAGCACCTCCGGCTGCTCGGCCATCTCGGCGGCCATCAGCCCACCGGTCACGGGAGGGCGCCGGAGGTGGTGACCAGGGCGCCGGAAGCGCCGGGAGCGTCGGTGCCGCCTGCATGCTGGCCGTCCCGCAGGCCGGCCGGGACGGCGGCGGTCAGCTGGGCCCAGGCCAGGTCGGTGCCCGCGGCCAGGCAGCCGTCGACCACCGCCTCGGTGCCCAGGGCGCTCACGCTCACCTCGGGCATGACGGGCGCCAGGTCCCGCAGCTCCCTCGTCACCGCCGTGGCGAACCCGGGTGCCTGGCCGATCCCCCCGCCGAGCACGATCAGGCCGGGATCGATGACGGTGACCACGGCGCAGAGCAGCCGGGCGACCAGCTGGGCCTCCTCGGCCACCACGGCGGTCGCGCGCTCATCGCCCCTAGCCGCCGCGGCGAAGACCCGCCTGGCCGAGACCTGGCCCCGCATCCCCGCCCGCCGGGCGGCCCGGACCACGGCCGACGCCGACGCGGACGCCTCCAGCACCCCCCGCCGGCGGGCGTCTTCCGGATCGGTGCCCGCCCCGCCCGACATCGGCATGTAGGCGATCTCGCCGGCCACGCCGTGCGCGCCGCGGACGAGCTGGCCGCCGAGCACGAGGCCCATGCCGATGCCGGTGCCCACCGACACGAAGGCGAAGCTGTCTGCCTCCCGCCCGCAGCCCTGGGCACGCTCGGCCAGCGCCGCCGCGTCCACGTCGTTCTCCACCGCCAGTGAGGGCCCGAACGCCTCCCGGAGCCGCGCCAGCGCTGCCGGGCGGTCCCAGCCGGGCAGGCCGCCGGTCAGCGCCATGGCGTTACGGCGCGGGTCGTAGACTCCCGGGCTGCCGATGACCGTCTGGGTGACGCCGCTCCTGGTGAGCCCGGCCTGGGCGCAGAGCCCGTCCGCGAGCTCGACCAGTTCGCCCACCCGCCCCCGCACGCTGGAGGCCCGCGACCGCACCGAGGCCCGGGCCCGGATGCCGCCAGCCAGGTCGGCCAGGGCCCCGCGCACGAACTGGGCCCCGACGTCGAGGCCGAGGATGAACCCGGCCTCCGGCCGGAGCTCGTACAGCAGCGCCGACCGGCCGGGGCGGCCGGTCCGCTGCCCGGCGGTGCGCACCAGGCCCGCCCGCTCCGCGTCGGCGAGCGCGACCGAGACGGTGGGCTTGGACAGCCCGGAGATCCGCGCAAGCTCCGCGCGCGAGCACTGCCCGAGGTCGCGGATGTGCCCGAGCAGGAGCCGCCCGTTCAGCGCGCGGATGAGCTGAGGGCGCGCGGCCGACAGCTCACCGCCGTAGGGTCCCCCGACGCCGCTGACAGCCGGCTCCGGGCCACCGGCGCCGTCCGCCGTACCGCCTGGCGCCGCGCTGCCGGGCACGCCAGCCGACGTGACCGCCACTCCCACCTCCGCCACCATCCTGCCCTAGCGCCCGGGTCCGACGCGCCCCATTTCAATTGCGTCACGGCATGTTGTGGGGCCCAAATAGTTAGGATACTGTCCTAACTATCTTGGCGGAAGATGACATAACAGGCAGGTCGCCCGTGTCCCAGCCCCCGGTCGTGCTCGGGCTCGACTTCGGTGGCACGAAGATCGCCATGATGGTGTGCGAGCCTAACGGGGAAAGGCTCGGGTCGTCTACGGTCGCCAGCGGTGGCGAGCTGGGGGCCCGGGCCAGTTTCGACCGGGGCATCCAGGCCGCCCGCGCCCTGCTGGCCAGCTCCGCGCCCGGGCGCGAGCTCGCCGCGGCCGGCGTCTCCACCTTCGGGATCCCCTTCGACGACCGGGTCGAGCTCGCCCCGGCGATCAGCGGATGGGACCGGCTCGCCTTCGGGCGCGAGCTGCGGGACGCCTTCCCGGGCGCGCGGATCGCCATGGCCACGGACGCGAAGGCGGCCGCCCAGGCCGAGGTGCGCTGGGGTGCCCTGGCCGACTGTGACCCGGCCGTCTACCTGAATCTCGGCACCGGGCTGTCCGCGGCCATCGTGGCCGGCGGGCAGGTGCTGAACGGGAGGAACGGCGCGGCCGGCGAGATCGGCTACAACCTGCGTGGGTTGCAGGATGTGGGCGTACCGCTGGCGGCCCGGATGCCGCTGGAGGACATGATCAGCGGGCAGGCGCTGGCCCGGCGTGCGGCCAGCCACCATGCCCATGGCCAGCCGGTCCCGGCTGGCGAGGTTTTCGAGGCGAGCCGCGACGACGTGGATCTCGACCGCCTCGTGACCGACTTCGTCAACGAGCTCGCCTTCCACGTGGTGAACCTCGCGATCTGCGTCAGCCCGGTGCGGATCGCGGTCGGCGGCGGCATGGTCCGGTCGTGGGATCGCCTGCGGCCGGGCCTGGAGCACGCCCTGAGCGTGGGCGTCCCATTTCCGCCCGAGCTCGTGGCCGCCAGGTTCCCCTTTGACGCCCCGCTCATCGGCGCGGTCGCGCTTGCCGTGGACGCCGCCTATGCCGGGGCCGCTGCCCAGCCAGGAGCCGACGGCGGCGATCCGGCCACCTTCCCTCCCATCACAATCAGCGAAGGGCTACCGTCATGAGACGCTTCAGACGCTTCAAGATCATCGGAGCTTTCCTCGCCGCGGCGCTGCTGGCCGCCGCCTGTTCGAGCAGCTCGAACAGTGGCAGCTCAGGCTCGTCGTCGTCAGGCCCGAGCGGGACTCTGACCCTCGACAACGAGAGCGGCGGGACATGGGCCTGCGGTTTCAACCCGTTCAACCTGTCCTACATCGGCTTCTCGCTCGGCAACATCTATGAGCCGCTCGTCTTCGTGAACACCCTGCAAAGCGACAAGACGACCCCCTGGCTGGCCACCAGCTACGCCTGGAGCAACGGCAACAAGACGCTGACCTTCACCATCCGCAAGGGCGTCAAGTTCTCCAACGGGGACCCGCTCACGCCGGCCGACGTCGTGTACACCTTCGACCAGCTGAAGGCGCACAAGACGCTCGACGTCAACTCGGTCTGGTCGGTGCTGTCCAGCGTCACGCAGAGCGGGTCCGACCAGGTGGTCATGCAGTTCAAGAACGCCGCGGTGCCGTACTTCTACTACATCGCCGACCAGATCGGGATCGTCGACCAGAAGGTCTGGTCGAAGATCGCGAACCCGGTGACAGACCTGGTCAAGAACCCGATCGGCACCGGTGCCTACACGATGAGCAAGTGCACCCCGCAGAACATCACCTACACCGCCAACAAGCACTACTGGCAGCCGGGCCTCCCCAAGATCGAAACGATCAACTACCCGGCGTTCCTGACCAACGACACGGCCAACACCTACCTGGCCAACGGCCAGGCGCAGTGGGGCAGCCAGTTCATCCCGAGCATCGGCAAGTTCCTGTCCCCGCAGCCGGCGATGAAGTGGTGGTTCCCGCCGGTCGCCAACGTGAGCCTGTTCATCAACCAGACAAACCCGATCCTGAAGAACGTCGCGGTGCGCCAGGCCATGGCCTACGCGATCGACCGCCACAAGGCCTCGCTGATCGGCGAGTACGGTTACGAGCCGGCCTCGAACCAGGCCGGGATCGTCACCCCAACCTTCTCCAGCTGGCTGGACGCGCCGCAGGCGGCGTCCTACGGCAACAACTACGCCTACAACCCGCAGAAGGCGATCTCCATCCTGGAGGCGGCCGGCTTCAAGAGGGGCTCCGACGGGATCATGGCCAAGGGCAGCCAGAAGCTCTCGTTCACCGTCATCAACAACGGCGGGTTCTCCGACTGGGTGGCCGCGATGCAGGTCATCACCGCCAACCTCAAGGCGGTTGGGATCCAGCTGACGCCGGACAACGTGGCCTACAACACCTGGCAGTCGGACATCTACACCGGCAAGTTCCAGCTTGGTTACTACGCGGAGACCGGCGGACCGTCTCCGTACTACGAGCTGAGGCAGTGGCTCTACGGACCTAACTCCGCGCCGATCGGCACCGCCGCCGGGTCCAACTTCGAGCGCTACAGCAACCCGGCCGTCGACAAGCTGATCAACGAGTACGCCACGACCACCAGCACCGCTGAGCAGCACTCGATCGTGGGCCAGCTCCAGAAGGTCATGCTGCAGGATGTCCCGGTGATCCCGGTCACCGAGTCGGTCGACTGGTTCCAGTACGACACCGGCAGCTTCAGCGGCTGGCCCACCCAGGGCAACCCGTACGCGCAGCCAGCCATCTACACGTACCCGGACTGGGGACAGGTGATGGTGCACCTGGTGCCCAAGAAGTAGCTCCGGACACACCGGCGGGCACCGGCGGCTCCGTGGCCGGTGCCCCCCGGTGACCCGGCCCTTGCGGGGCCGCCGCGGGTGAGCGAGCGTTGGGAGGGCAGACGATGACCGCCAGGAGGAGTGCATGAGGTTTGTGCTTCGCCGCACGGGCTTCTTCTTGCTGACCCTGTGGGTGGCGCTCACCCTGAACTTCGTGCTGCCGCGGCTGATGCCGGGCAACCCGGCCCTGGCGATCATCGGCAAGTTCAAGGGCGGGATCAGCCCGCAGGCGGTCAAGGTGCTCGAGGCACAGTTCGGCGTGGGCACGCACCAGAACGTGCTGGCGCAGTACTTCAGCTACCTGGGCAACACCGCGACCTTCAAGTTCGGGGTCTCGCTGACCACCCAGCCCGGGGCGTCGGTAGGGCGGATCGTCCTGGACGCGGTCCCGTGGACCCTCGGCCTGGTAGGCGTCACCACGGTGCTGGCCTTCATCCTCGGCACCGGGATCGGCATCCTGGCCGCGTGGCGGCGCGGCGGCGCGCTGGACGGCCTGATGCCGCCGATATTCGTGATCATGACGGTGATCCCGTACTTCTGGATCGGCCTCGTGCTGATCCTGGTGTTCGGGGTGAAGCTGAAGCTGCTGCCGTACTTCTTCACCTATAACTTCTCGATGACGCCGGGGTTCAACCTGGCCTTCATCGGCAACGTGGCCGAGCACGCCATCCTGCCCGCGTTCACCCTGCTGATCACCACGATCGGCATCTGGATCCTGACCATGCGCAACACCATGATCACCACGCTGGCGGAGGACTACGTGCGGATGGCCCGGGCCAAGGGCCTGCCCGGTCACCGGATCATGCTCGACTACGCGGCGCGGAACGCGATCCTGCCCAACCTCACCGGGTTTGCCATGTCGCTGGGGTTCGTGGTCGGCGGCGCGATCCTGATCGAGGAGGTCTTCAACTACCAGGGCGTCGGCTACCTGCTACTGCAGGCCGTGGGCAACGACGATTACCCGCTGATGCAGGCGCTGTTCCTGCTGATCACCGTGGCCGTGCTGCTGGCGATCCTGATCTCGGACGTGGCGACCGCCATCCTCGACCCGCGGACCAGGGGGGCGGGTTAGCCATGGCCACCGTCCAGACACCCCCGGGGCCCGGCGAGGCGGGCGGCGGCACCGAGACCGCTCAGGCAGAGGCCCTGGCGCCGGTAGCATCGGCCGGCCAGCCAACCGGACTGCCGCTGGGGGGCGGCGGCGGTATCACCGGTGCCCGGTCGCTGCGGCGGATGGGCCGCGCCATCACCTCCAACCGCAAAGCCACCGTCGGCACCGCGCTGCTGGTGCTGTTCATCCTGGTGGGGCTGTTCCCCGGGGTCATCGCGCACGACAACCCGCAGGCCGAGATCTACCCCCGCAGCCTCAGCCCGTCCACGCAGCACTGGCTGGGCACGACGTCCTTCGGGCAGGACATCTTCGCCCAGGTGGTATGGGGAACCCGGCCGGTGCTCCTGATCGCGTTCGGGGTGGGGCTGCTGGCCACGGTGGTGGCCATGATGATCGGCGTGGCCGCCGCCTATCTCGGCGGCGGCTGGGACGGGACGCTCAACGTGATCACCGACGTGCTGCTGGTCATCCCGCTGTTCCCGCTGCTCATCATCATCGGCAGCTACCTGCACGGCGCCGGCACCGCGGTGATGATCGCGGTCATCGCCGCGACCAGCTGGTCCTACACGGCGCGCCAGCTCAGGGCCCAGGCGCTGTCGCTGCGCAACCGGGACTTCCTCAATGCGGCCAAGGTCCGCGGCGAGCGCCCGCTGTACATCATCTGCATGGAGATCATCCCCACGATGACCTCGCTGCTGGTGGCGGCGTTCCTGACCAACGCGCTGTACGCGGTGCTGTTCTCGTCCAGCCTGCAGTTCATCGGGCTCGGCGACCCGAACGTGACCAGCTGGGGCACGATGCTGTACTGGGCCGAGAACAACGAGGCCTTCCAGACCGGCCTGCCCTTGTGGATCATCGTCCCCGGCCTGTGCATCGTCGCGCTCGGGGCGGGGTTCGCGCTGCTCAACTACGCCTTCGACGAGATCGGCAATCCGGCCCTGCGGCCGGTCCGGAGCATGCGGAGGGCACGTGTCCAGCGGGCCAGGTGACGGCCCCCGGGACGGATCCGCCACCAGGCTGTCGGGCACCGTCCTGGAGGTCCGCGACCTATCGGTCGAGTACGTCATGGAGCGCGGCACGGTCCTGGCCGTGGACCGGGTCAGCTTCGACCTGGCCGCCGGGGAGTTCCTCGGGATCGTCGGCGAATCCGGGTGCGGCAAATCCACCCTGCTGTTCGCCGTCGCCCAGCTGCTCGTTCCACCGGCCGAGATCACCGGCGGCAGCGTGACCTTCAAGGGCCGCAACATGGTCGGGCTCACCGACACGGAGCTGTCCTCGGTCCGGTGGAAGGACCTCTCGGTGGTCATGCAGAGCGCGATGAACGCGCTCAACCCGGTCAAGGCGATCCAGGCGCAGTTCGCCGACGCCATGCGGGCGCACGGCGTCACCTCCAAGACCGAGATCGCCGACCGGTCGGCCGAGGTGCTCAAGATGGTCGGCATCGACCCGGTGCACCTGAAGAGCTATCCGCACCAGCTGTCCGGCGGCATGCGGCAGCGCTCCATGATCGCGATGGCATTGCTGTTCACCCCCGATCTGGTGATCATGGACGAGCCGACGTCCGCGCTCGACGTGGTGGCGCAGCGGTCGCTGATGGTGCAGATCAAGGAGCTGCAGGAGCGGCTGGGTTTCGCGATCATCTTCGTCACCCATGACATGTCGCTCGTCAGCCACTTCTCCGACCGGCTGATCGTCATGTACGCCGGCGAGGTGGCCGAGGCCGGGGCGACCCGGCAGGTCTTCGACTCACCGCAGCACCCCTACAGCATCGGCCTGCTCGAGGCGTTCCCGTCGATCAGGGGGCCGCGGGTCCCGCTGACCGGGATCCCCGGCAGCCCGCCGGACCTGGCCCGGATCCCGCCCGGCTGCCGGTTCGCCCCGCGCTGCCCCAAGGTGATGAGCCGCTGCACGGAGGCGCCACCGGAGCTGTACCCGGTCGACGGCACCCTGGTCCGGTGCTTCCTGCACGACGGGGAAGGGGCCGGTCATGGGTGAGCCGGCCACCCGGCACGACGGCCAGGCGCCCCCCGCCGCGGACCGGGAGGCCAGCGCCGAGCCACTCCTGCGGACCGAGGGGCTGACCAGGCATTTCAAGATCGGCGGCGTGTTCTCGCACCAGAGCCTGCACGCGGTCGACGACGTGGGGGTGAGCATCGGCGAGCGCGAGATCGTCGCGCTCGTGGGCGAGAGCGGCAGCGGCAAGTCCACCGTCGCCCGGCTGCTGGCCCGGCTCTACCGGCCGACCAGCGGCGAGATCTACTTCCAGGGCAGGCCGCTGTCGGCCGTCCGCGGACGCCGGGACCTGCTGCGCTACCGCGGCGATGTGCCCATGGTCTTCCAGGACCCGTTCGCCTCCATCAACCCGGTGTTCCGCGTGTCACACCCGGTCATGCGCTGCCTCAAGCTGCACCGGCCCGAGCTGTCCGGCGAGCAGCGGCGCGAGGAGGCGGAGCGGGTCTTCGCCGCCGTCGGCCTGACGCCGCCCGCGGAGGTGCTGCAGCGGTTCCCGCACGAGCTGAGCGGCGGCCAGCGGCAGCGGGTCGGCTTCGCCCAGGCCCTCGCGCTGCGGCCGAAGCTGATCCTGGCCGACGAGCCGGTCTCGATGCTGGACGTCTCGATCCGGATCGGGCTGCTCAACCTCATGGCCGACCTGCGCGACTCCCAGGGCGTCTCCATCCTCTACATCACCCACGACATCGCCAGCGCCCGCTACGTGGCCGACCGGCTGATCGTCATGTACGCGGGGCACATCGCCGAAACCGGGCCAACCGAAGAGGTGCTGACCCGGCCCCGGCACCCCTACACACAGCTGCTGCTGTCGGCGGTTCCCGACCCGCGCGCCCCGCTCACGGTGGGGGCGGCGACCGACCACGGTGAGCCGCCCAAGGTCATCGACCCCGGACCAGGCTGCCGGTTCCGCTGGCGGTGCCCGCTGGCGATCGACGACTGCCACCGCCTCACGCCGCCGCTGCGGGAGCTGCTGCCCGGGCACAGCGCCGCCTGCCACGTAGCCCGGGCCGACGCCGCGACCGAGGCCTTCCGGTGACGGGGGCCGGATGGACCTGATCGCCTTCGGCAGGGTGTACCTTGAGATCGTCTTCGGCCAGGTGGCGTCGCTGCCGGGGCCGGGGGAAGAGATCTTCGCGGACGAGTTCGCCATCTCCTGCGGCGGGGCGGTCACCGTGGCGACCGCCGCCAGCCGCTCCGGCGCCCGGGCTGGCCTGTCGACCCTGCTCAGCGACGACCTGGGCTCGCGGGTCGTCACCGAGCACTGCCGGCGGGCCGGCGTCGACCTGGCACCGTCGCACCGCGTGACCGGGCGCGTCTCCGGGATCACCGTGGTGCTGAACTTCGCCGGTGACCGCGGGTTCGTCTCCTATCTCCCGCCGGCCCAGCCGGTCGCAGGCCCCGACACCGGGCACTTCCTGGAGGTCCTGCGGGACTACCGCCCGGCCTGGTGCTACCTGCACCCATGGCCCGGCGCGGAGGCGCTGATAGCGGAGGCGCGCTCGCTCGGCACCCGGGTCGCCCTGGACGTCGGCCTCAACGCCATCGCCAGCCACCCCCGGGCGGTGGTGAGCTGCGCGCGCCAGGCCGACGTCTTCCTGCCCAACGCCGAGGAGCTGCTGCGGCTGACCGGGGCCCGCTCGCTCTCCGCCGCCATCGACGTGGCCGTCGCCTGGTGCCGGTGCCTGGTCGTGAAGTGCGGTGCCGACGGCGCCGTGGTCGCCGACCACACCGGCCGGACCGCGGTGACCAGGGGGATCCGCCCGGTCAGCGTACGGGACCTGACCGGGGCCGGAGACGCCTTCGCCGGCGCGCTGATCGCCGCGCTGCACCAGGGCGCGCCGGCCGCCGAGGCCGCCGCGGCGGGCAACGCGGCCGGCTCACAGACAGTCAGCGTCCTCGGCGCGGTGGGCGAGGTGGACGTGGAGGGGCTCAGCCCGGCGGTGACCCCGCTGGCCGCGGCCCTGCTGGCCGCACCCGGTGAGCAGGC
>DATIXO010000097.1:0-8769 GCA_035518495.1 Streptosporangiaceae bacterium | reverse complement strand
GTGGGCGATCTCGCGCTGCCGGACCGCATCAAGGGCAAGGGCATCGGAATCGGGCTGGCGGCGGGGATCAAGCTCACGCCGTTGATCTTCATTCCGTACCTGCTGTTCACGCGGCGAGTAAGGGCCGCGGCGGTCAGCGCGCTGACCTTCGCGGTCACGGTAGGACTTGGGTTCGCGCTGCTGCC
The DNA here is from genome assembly GCA_035518495.1 of Streptosporangiaceae bacterium. Lineage (GTDB taxonomy): Bacteria > Actinomycetota > Actinomycetes > Streptosporangiales > Streptosporangiaceae > UBA9676. Next base: position 8,584 of record DATIXO010000097.1, on the reverse strand, counting down.
GCACGCCTCCGCGGTCTACTGGGGCGGGCAGATCACCCGGCCGGGCAGGAGACCCTTCCACCTGCTCAACCAGTCCCTTAACGGCGTCATACTGCGCCTTACCCACGCCGGGCCCGGCGCGCATGCGTACTGGCTGGTCGCGGCGGTCGTCGTCGGCATTGCCGGGCTCGCCACCTCGATACTGGCGAGCCGGCGTGGCCACGAGCTACTCGGCCTGGTTGCGTGCGCCGCGACCGGCCTGCTGGTGTCCCCGGTCTCCTGGTCGCACCACTACGTTTACGTGGTACCGGCACTTGTCCTCGCCGCCTGCGGGCCACGCCGCCTCGGCTACCGGATCCTCGGCGCCGCGCTGGTGGTGGGCTTGTTTGGCTGGTGGCCCGTGCCTATTGGCAACCAGGGCGGCTACGACCCTCAGGCCCGGCTGCTGCCGCGCGGGTGGCTGCTTCTCGCGCCGAACCGGGGCAACAAACCGGCGGCAGTCGAGTTCACCTGGCGTGGGCTGGCATTGATCGTCGGCAACTACTACGTGCTCACCCTGCTCGTGTTTATCGCGGCCACCGCATGCGCCCTGGTGCTTACCCGTCGCCACAGGCCTGAGCGCGCGCAGTCGGCCCCCGAGCCCGATGCCGTGTGGGCGGCGCACCCGCCCGGCGTCGCCCGGTAGGGCGATCAGCTTCTGGAACGGAAGGCGCTGTGCACGTCTGTGATGCAGGGCTGGCACTTGCCGTAGTCCGGGAGCAGCCCGGTCGCTTGTGCCTCCGCCAGCAAGGGAGCCGACGACGACCAGCAGGGCCGGCTGTCGTCGCCGGCACTGGCGGGGCGCTAGCCGGGCGAGCGCCCCACAAAGTCAAGCTGGTGGGCGATGTAGACCAGTTCGCCCGCGGCCAGTTGCCGGCCGCGCTCGGCCAGCCAGCCGGCCAGGTCCGCCGGTTCCACCCGGTCATGGCGGTTCCGCAATGCGTCCCGGATCGTGTTAAGGATGCTGCGCAGGAAGTAAGCCTCATCGCCCGGGTAGTTCCCATCCGGGCCGACGCTTACGACCCAGTCCGACGACCCCGCCGCCAGCGCGGGCGCCCCCGCAGCCCGCAGGTAGTGAAACAGGCGGCGGCCCGTCCGGCTTTCCCCGGCCGGCCGGCCGTAGCGAACGCGCTCATCCATGTCGCAGTGGTAGGCCTGCATGATCTGGTCGTCGTGAGGGTGGCCGGGCGCGAAGATGCTCTCGCCGTCGTAGTTGATCGTGAACCAGTAGACGCCGCCGGGGACCAGCAACCGCAGCAATCCAGGCAGGACGGTCGGCACGTCCACCAGGTCCAGGACGGCGTTGGCGATCAGCACATCGGCCGGTGCCCCGTGAGCGGCCTCCAGGTAACTGCCGAGCTCGGCGTGCACCAGGCGCACCCGCAGATCCCCCACCCGCAGCCCATCTGGCAGCAGGTCGCTGCGCAGGCCCCGCGCGGCCGCCCAATCGCGCAGCCACCGGCGCGAGCAATCCAGCAGCTGCCGATCCGCATCTAGCAGGATGTACTCGCCGGCGCCGACCTCGCCCCAGTCCATCAGACGGGCCACCATCGTCCCCAGGCCGGCACCGACCTCCAGCACCCGCGGCGCACCCGCGGGCATCAGGCGGCACAGCTCGGCCAGCACATGCCGGTTGAGCGCCCGGTCATCCACGGTCGTCTTCGCGGCCAGGTAGCGGGCATAGCCGGAGGCCATCGAAGCCTCACCGAAGCAAGTCATTGCTTCTCGGCTACCATCGCGTACTTGCGCACCCGCCCGCTGCCGAGCCAGTCACTCCACAGCTGATGGGCTGTGATCAGATCGGCGGTGGCCTGGGTCCCGATATCGCCGGCGATCTGGGGAGAATCAGCCCGGTAACAGCGAAGCAGCGCCGTCGCTATCGCGTGATGGGAGGAGCTGTACTCCTGCCGCCAGCTCACGGTCAGCCCCGCCCCGCGTAGCGTGCCCGCCAATTCCGCCAACCCGATGGGCCAGACCGTATCGGCGCCGGGCATCCGCGCCCGCTCCGGCTGGGTGAGCGGCCGGCCTTCCTCGACCGTGAAAGCGAAACGCCCGCCCGGCTCCAGCACCCGCGCCACCTCACCCGCCAAGGCCTCCTTGTCGGGGAAGGCCAGCATCGTCTCCAGCAGGAGTACCACTTCAAAGCGGCCTTCGGGCAGCGGCGGGATGTGAGCCCGCTCGAAGCGGCAGGGGAGATTCCCGGCCAGCTCCCGGGCGGCGGCCAGTGCGCTGGCGGAGCAATCGACACCCAGGTAGTAGCATCCCGACTCTGCCGTGATCATCCGGCCGGGGCCGGCCACCCCGCAGCACAGGTCGAGCACGGAGACGCCGGGACCGACCCGGGCCTGGTGAGCCAGCGTCCGGACCTCGCCCGCCCGCATGAAGCTCTCCTGGCCCACATACTCGCCCGCGGGGAAGGCGGCCGCCCGGGCCCGCTCCAGCGCCGTCAAAATGGTGCTCGTTGATCCTGTCTCACATCAGATCCCGCACGGTGTCCGGTCCCGGCGGAGCCGGGGCCATCTGGCCTGGCAGGGCTACCTGCCGTGCCGCGCCCATGCCGAGCAGACGCCGATCGTCTCGGGTCGAACCGCGTCCACCGCTTCTCCGTACCATCATGTGTCAGGTATGACGGACCGGCGGCGGGTGTGGTTCAGCCCGGCCGCAAGGTGGAAGCTGGCTCGGTGCGGCAGGCACTCTGGAGGGCCGGAACATCGTGCGGGTCCACGTAGTAGTCCCCGAGGGGTTCGACAATCCCGGCCAGCCTACCGGCGGCAACATTTACGACCGGCGCGTCCGCGCCGGACTGGCCGAGGCCGGATGGGATGTGCTGGTCACGACCGTAGCCGGGGCGTGGCCGGTACCCGGCTCGGGCGCCCGCGCCGACCTCGCCCGCATCGTTTCCGCCATCCCCGGCGGTGAGATCGTCCTGATCGACGGGCTCATCGCCTCGCCGGCCGCAGCGCAGCTGCTGCCACACACCAGCCGGATACGAATGACGGTGCTGCTGCACATGCCACTGGCCACCGGCCCCGGCGCACACGCTGATGCCAGCGCGCAGCGCTCCGAACGGGTCGTGCTCCGCGCGGCCACCGGCGTGGTCGTTACCAGCGAATGGACCCGCCAGCAGGTCCTGACCCGGTACGCGATCCCGGCCCACCGGGTGCACGTCGCCCAGCCCGGCGTCGATCGGGTCGCTACCCCGGCCCGGCCCGTCCGCGGCCACCTGATCTGTGTCGGAGTCCTCGGCCGCCACAAGGGGCAGGACCTCCTCGTCGAGGCGCTCGCCGACCTCGCTGATCGGGACTGGCATTGCGTGCTGGCCGGACCGCTCGACCGCGACCCGGACTTCGTCGAGCAACTGCAGGCCCAGATCACGCGCCTCGGCTACGGCCACCGCGTCCGGCTCACCGGCGTCCTGACCGGCGCGGCGCTCAGCCACGCGTATACCACCGCCGATCTGCTCGTCGCGCCGTCCCGCTCGGAGACCTACGGCATGACCGTCACCGAAGCGCTCGCCCACGGCCTGCCCGTCATAGCTGCCGCCGTCGGCGGGCTACCCGAAGCGCTCGGCTCCACCGCCGATGGCACTCGCCCCGGCCAGCTGGTCCCTCCCGGCGACCCGGCTGCCCTCGCCGCCGCGCTCGGAGAATGGCTGGGTGACGAGCGCCACCGACACCGGCTACGGGCCGCTGCGCGACAGCGGCGGTCGACCCTGCGCGGCTGGGAACAGACCACACAAGAGATAGCGAACGCACTGACGGCTCCTGTTCGCCGAGCCAGCAGCAGCCGCCCGCCGGCCCCGGGATGATCCCGCTCACCGTCCCCGGAACCGGGCGTTTGCTCCCACCCGCCACCGCCCTGTGCCGCCGGGCAATGGCTGGCCTGGCGGCGCCGCCACCGGGCCCGCTCAGCCTGGTAGCACCAGCCAGGCCGGGTCTGCTGGCATGCCCGTGACCGGCGGGCTTCTGCACCTGCCCCGCCCTTCCCCGGATGCCGATGCCGCCGAACTCCGCCCCGTCGAGCTCCGCCTTGATCTGACCGGCCAGGAGCGGCCGGCGCTGCCGACCGCCTCGTCCACGCTGTCTCGTCGGGGTTGTCGATGAGTTCCTGCGCTCATCACCATGTGCATCGGCGGCGGCCAGGGCATCGCCGCGATCTTCGAACGGATATGACCGGCGCTCGCTCCAGAGACCGATCTCATCGCCCAGCTCGATCCAGCCGACTTCGGCCGCTCATTGCTCTCGGTGATCGCCCGCGCCGCCGGGCGGCCGGCCGAGGCCGCCGTGGGCCTGCAGTTCGGCTACTCGACGGCCGGGATGAGCAGATCCACCGGGACCGGTGACAATCCTCTTCGCTCAGGCCAGAAAGAAAACGAGCCAGCGCTGACGGGAGCTCGCGCCGGGCCCCTCAAGTTCCAGGGCACCATTATTGCTGGGGGAATGCATATACGCGGGATTAAAAACGTGTAGGATAACGGTGTTGTCCCGGACCCAGGCAGCTGCACCCGGTTAATACACACGGTTGCACAGCAGGGCCCGGGATTTTCTTTTCCTCGTACACGGACCGGTGCCGGCGAGACGCTGCGGCCAAAGGACGGTGAGCACCCGCGGGAGAATTTTCTCCCACCGCGATCTATCCAGCATGACCGACCACCGCGTACCTCACCTGGTCGAACTGACTAAGGAGCCGGTTATGGGCATCATCGCATGGATCGTTCTCGGCCTGGGCGCAGGCTTGCTGGCCAATATGCTGATCCCGGGCAAGAGATCACAGGGCCTCATCCTCACCTGCCTGATCGGCATCGTCGGCGCCCTGCTCGGCGGCTGGGCTGCCACCAGGCTGTTCCACATCCACAGCCTGCAGGGGTTCTTCAACCTGTCCACCTGGCTCACCGCCATCGCCGGGGCGGCCGTCCTGCTGCTCGTCTACCACCTGGTCACCAGCCGGTCCCGCGGCCGGTTCGCCCACCGCTGAGAAGGCCAGGGGCTCCCCACCGCACAGCCCACCACCTGCCGTCCCGCCGGCCGCGCCGTGTCCTCCAGCCGGCAGGACGCTAACCGGGACGGGCCGGCCAGCCCGGCCCGCCACCCACGTCACCGCTCACCCCGGCAGGATCATCCGATGAGGACAAGCGCTGAACCGTCAGCCGCCACCGGGACACGACCGGAGTGGCCCGCCGCTGCGGGAGCCGGCCCGCGGCGCGGTGCCCGCCGGCAGCCGGTGATCGCCGGGACCCGGCCGTGGTGCGGCCGGAAGGTTCTCCGCACCGTGGCATCGGCCGCCGTGGTCGCGGCCGCCTTCGGGTTCGCGCTCCCGCATATCGCGTCCTACCGCAGCGTGTGGGCCAGCCTGCACGCGATGACCTGGCCCTACGCCGTGCTTATCGGCGTCGCGGCCGCCGCCAGCCTGGCCTCGTACTGGTTCCTGATCTGCGCGGTGCTGCCATCGCTACGGCTGCGGGAGGCCGCGGTGGTCAATCTCAGCTCCAGCGCCGTGGCCAACACCTTGCCCGCCGGCGGTGCCCTGGGCATGGGGGTCAGCTGGGCGATCCTGTCCAGCTGGGGTATCAGCACCGCTGACTACGTGCTGTACACCCTGCTGTCTGGCATCTGGAACGTCTTCGCCCGGCTGGGCCTGCCGGTCCTCGCGCTGCTGGTCCTGATGACGGCCACCCGCCCCGATGCCGTCCTGATCGCCGCCGCCGCTGTGGGCCTGGCCCTGCTCGCCGCCCTAGCGGCCGGGCTCGGCCTGCTACTGCGCAGCGAGCCCTTCGCACTTCGCGCGGGCCAGATGCTGCAGCACGCAGCCGCCCGCGCCTGCCGGCTGGCACGCCGGCAGGCGCCCTCCCGGATCGCCAGGTCCCTGGCCGACTTCCGCGACCGTGCAGCCGGGCTGCTGGCCGCGCGCGGCAAGCGAATCACCGTCGCCACCGTGGCCAGCAACCTCATCTTGTGGCTGGTGCTGCTGGCGTGCCTGCGCGGCACCGGCCTATCCCAGGCGCAGGTGCCGTGGCAGACCTCCCTGGCGGCGTTCGCGTTCGTCCGGCTGCTGACCGTCCTGCCCATCACCCCGGGCGGTCTCGGGATCACCGAGCTCGGCCTAGTGGGCATCCTGGCCGCAAGCGCCGGCCCCCGGGCCAGCGCACAGGTGACCGCCGCCGTCCTGTTGTACCGGGCCCTCACCTACCTGCCGCCGATCCCCCTCGGCGCGGCCGCCTGGCTGGTTTGGCGGCACGCACCCGCGCTCATCCACCCCACCCCGGCCACCGCTGGCCCGGCAAGCCTGCGAAGACGCGCGCACAACGGGTGGCAGCCACACCGAGCGCCGACGGCAATGACCACCTTCAGGCAGCCCCCGCCACTGACCTTGCCCGCGAGCGGATCGGGCACGGCCCGCCCCGGCGGACTGACCATCGGCTACCAGCGAGCCGGCAACAGCAAAGTTCAATACTGTGACGGGATCTTGGCGCCACCCGAGGACTGCTCTCGCAATGCCTGGCGGTCAACGTCCCGGGCCCGGTGGGCGACAGGCCGGCCGACCGGGAAGCTGCGCGCGATCGCGCTGATCCCGGTCGCGCTCGCGGCCATCGCCTCCGTGGTGCTCCTTGGCGTGAGCACGGCCAGCGTGCGCTTGTGCAGGCCGGTGAACGCCGCGCACACCTCCGGGCTTGCGCTCAGCCGGGCCAGGACATGCCAGCCATCGCCGCCGGTGCCGGCGCCAAGGCGCGGCCCCTGAGCAGCACCGTCATCCGATCAAGGCAGAGCATCAGTGCCGGTTGCTCACAGGTTTCAGGAGTTGGGAGATGAGCACGGTGGCCGACATCGCCCGGCGCCGCGCCGACCGTCTGCGTGTCATGAACGCGATCTACGAAGCGGCCGAGGGGAGCCGGATGTCCCATGTCAGCGGCGGCTGGCTGCTGGAGCACCTCGAGCTGTCCGATGAGGAGCTCGGCGGCATCTGCAGATACCTGGAGGGCGAGCGCCTGATCACGGCCGGGCGGGAGTACTGGGGCCACCACACCCCGTTCATGATCTTGCTGACTCACGCCGGGATCGAAGAGATGAAGCAATCCCGCCAGGCGCCGGACCAGGCAACTGAGCATTTTCCCCCGATCTCGGTGATCCACATCGAGGGTGATGCCACCGGCTCTGCCATCCAGGTCGGTAACCCCCGGGCCCACCAGGCTGTTTTTATCGGTGATCTCAACCTGGACACGGTTCGCGAGATCGTGGGTGAGTTCGAGGCCCAGGCAGCCTCGCTGCGTCTTCCTGACGGCGACGCCACGCAGCTTCGCGCGGACATGGCGGCGGTCAAGGTTCAGACCGGCCTGCCCACGCCGGATCGCGACACCATCGCCGGGCACCTTCAGTCGGCGCGTACGATCCTCGAACACGCCACAGACCGGGCAGCGGCCGCCGGCCTGATTGATCTGCTCCGGAACCTGCATCTTTGAGCGGACGGCGACGATGGCCTGGTCACCGCCGCACCCGGCAGCTCAGACGGCGGCCACTCAGTATGACCTGCGGCTAAGGTCCGCCAGCCACGAGGTAGCTTCATCCAGAAGCTGCTGTCATTCCTGACATGCGGCCGCGAAGATATCGCTACTCCCGCCCACCATCTGTGCAATGCGCTGTCCGGGCAGTCCCACTGGACGTGGACGACCGCCCGCCTTCTGCTCTTCCCAACGCCTCGGCGATCTTCTGCCTACCTCACTGCCGGGCCAGCTGGGCAATCTGCGCGGCCATGCCAGCCGGGCGGTCCCGCATGGCGCTGCGTTCTTCGGAGGTGGTTCCTCCCCAGATGCCCTCCTGCCTGGTCTCCAGGCCAAAGGACAGGCATGCGGGGCGTACCGCGCAGCGCCGGCAGACCGCTTTCGCGGCGCTGATCTGGTCCAGCGCAGGCCCCTTCGCCGAGATGGGGAAGAAGAGCTCGGGATCTTCACGCTGGCAGGCCCCCAGCGGCATCCAGCCGGAGGGAGAAGAAACCTCCCCCGTGTTTCCGTTATCCCTCGGCCCGTGGCGTTTTCCCATCACCGTTTCCGTACACGAAAAAAATCCGGCCCGCAGCACAACCGCAGATCCTTCACGGTTGCAGCTGCCTGGGTCCGGAGCAGTGGGCTTAACGGTACCCTTCCCGGGCTTCGGCGCATAGGCATTCCACGGCCAGTAACAGGGCCCTGCGTCACCGGCGACCGCTGGTACATCGGCAAGCACGGCCTGGATGTGCCGGAACCTGGCCGTGGGGTGACTCACCGCGAATTGGCAGCGGAGTTGCATCAAGCCGGACGCGTCGGCCGGCGCGAGCGCCCGGGTCCTGATCACGCCAGGTTGGCCCGCTGCGCCCCGGGCTCGAGGCGAAGCCCACGATCGTCGGGGGCACCGTGGTTCTGGACCAGCGCCGAACGATCGTCGTAGACGCCCGGGTCTACTCCGGTTGGCGCCTGGTCGTAGGACTCCGGCCGGCCAGGGCGGACCCAGCGGCGCAACCGGTCCGGCCTCAGCGGGCCCCGCGCCAACGGCGGTAGCAGCAAGCCGAATCGTTATCTGACGTGTCTTGGGCCATCCGG
>DATIXO010000096.1:0-67839 GCA_035518495.1 Streptosporangiaceae bacterium | reverse complement strand
GTCCTTCATGTCCGCCCCGGTCTCGCGCATCGTCTTGATCGCCTTGTCGAGCGAGACGTAGTGCGTGCCGTCGCCGCGGACCGCCATCCGGGCGGCGGTGATGGCCTTGACCGAGGCGATCGCGTTCCGCTCGATGCACGGAATCTGGACCAGGCCGCCGACCGGGTCGCAGGTCAGGCCCAGGTTGTGCTCCACCGCGATCTCGGCCGCGTTCTCGGCCTGCTCCGGCGAGCCGCCGATCACCTCGGCCAGCCCGGCGGCGGCCATCGAGCAGGCGGAGCCGACCTCGCCCTGGCAGCCCACCTCGGCGCCGGAGATCGACGCGTTCTCCTTGAACAGCGTGCCGATGGCGGCGGCGGTGAGCAGGAACCGCACCACTCCGTCGTCGTCCGCCCCGGGCACGAAAGTGGTGTAGTAGTGCAGCACCGCCGGGACGATGCCGGCCGCGCCGTTGGTCGGGGCGGTCACCACCCGGCCGCCCGCCGCGTTCTCCTCGTTGACCGCGAGCGCGTACAGGGTGACCCACTCCATCGCGTACAGCGGGTCGCTGGTGTCGCCGGTGGTCTCCAGGGTCTCGCGCAGCGTCCGCGCCCGGCGCCGCACCCGCAGCCCGCCGGGCAGCACCCCCTCAGCCTCGCAGCCCTGCCGCACGCACTCCCGCATCACCTGCCAGATCGCCAGCAGCCCGGCCCTGACCTCGGCCTCGGGCCGCCGGACCAGCTCGTTGGCCAGCATCACGCCGCTGATGGGCAGCCCGCTGCGGCGGGCCTGGACGAGCAGCTCGTCCCCGCTGCGGAACGGGTACGGCACCGGCGTGGCGTCCGGCACGATCCGCGGCGCGCCGGTCTCGTCCTCGCCGAGCACGAACCCGCCGCCGACCGAGTAGTACGTGCGGGCGGCGATCTCGTGGTCGGCCTCGTCGACGGCCGCGAACCGCATCGCGTTGGAGTGGAAGGGCAGCCGCCTGCGGCGGTGCAGGACGATGTCCTCGGCCGGGTCGAAGTCGATCTCGTGGCCGGAGGGAAGGCGGAGCCTGCCGGTCTCGGTGACGCTGGCGACCAGCGGCGCGGCGGCCGCCGGGTCCACCGTCTCCGGCAGTTCCCCGGACAGCCCCAGCACGATGGCCTTCACGCTGCCGTGGCCGTGCCCGGTCGCGCCCAGCGAGCCGAACAGCTCCGCCCTGAGCCCGGCGACCCGGTCCACCACGCCGTCGGCCGCCAGTGAGGCGGCGAACATGCCCGCCGCCCGCATCGGCCCCACCGTGTGCGAGCTCGACGGCCCGATCCCGATCTTGAACAGGTCAAAGGCGCTGATCGTCACATCGGACCTCCTGCCGCCTACGCTATGTGCTGCCGCGCTATGTGCTGCCGCGGACCCGGGTTCCCGCCGGGTCATAGGGGGAACGGAGATGGACGGTGGCGGGGCGGATGTCACCCGCCACGTTGACCTGGTAGGAGCCCTCGCGCAGGTGGGCGGCGGTCACCACGTCGCCGTCGGGGTGGCGGACGTAGGCGAGGCCGACGTAGCCGCCCAGCGCCTCCCCCCAGGCGCCGGAAACGACCTGGCCCACCGCCACGCCGTCGCGCAGCACCAGTTCCCCGCCCCACAGCGCGCCCGCCGCCGCTTGCGGCACAGCGCCCGCCGCCCCGCCCGGCTCGTCCAGGATCAGCGAAACGAGCTTGCGCCGCGGCCCCTCTGCCCTGGCCTTCTCGACTGCCTCGCGGCCCAGGAAGCTGACGTCCGTGCCGAGCTTGCACGCGAACAGCAGGCCCGCCTCGACCGGGTTGTAGTCCGGGGTCAGCTCCCGCCCGAAGGCCCGGTAGCCCTTTTCCAGCCGCATCGACTCGATGGCGTAGTAGCCGGCGTTGACCAGGCCGAAGGCGGCCCCGGCGGCGGTCAGGTTCTGGTAGACGCCGACCGCGAACTCGGCGGGCACGTACAGCTCCCAGCCGAGCTCGCCCACGTAGGTGATCCGGGTCGCCCGCACCGTGTAGTAGCCGAGGCCGATCTCGCGGCTGGTGCCGAAGGGGAAGCCCTCATCGGACAGGTCTGCCCCGGACAGCGAGGCCAGCAGGGCCCGCGACTCCGGCCCCATCACGCCGAAGACGGCGTACGCCGACGTCACATCGACCAGGGATGCGTGAGCACCACGCGGTATCCGTTTCGCAATATGGTCCTTGTCACGCTCGGTGGTGGCAGCGCTGCTGACCAGCAGGAACTCATCCGCCGACAGCCGGGTGACGGTGAGGTCGGACTCGTAGGTGCCGCGCTCGTTGAGCATCCCCGTGTACACCGTCCGGCCGGGCGGCACCGCCACGTCGGCGGTGCACAGCCACTGCAGCGCCTGCTCGCTGCCCGGCCCGGTGAGCAGGTACTTGGAGAACGAGGTCTGGTCGAACACCGCCACCGCGGTGCGGGTGGCGCGCTGCTCGGCGGCGACGGCGGGCAGCCAGTTCTGCGCGCCCCAGGAGTACTCGATGACCGGCGGCTCGCCCGGCGGGGCGAAGAAGTTCGGCCGCTCCCAGCCATTCCGGCTGCCGAAGCAGGCATTGGCCTCGGCCAGCAGGTGGTGCACGGGCGAGCGGCGAAACGGCCGCGCGGTCGCCAGCTCCCGGTTCGGCCATGGGATCGCGTAGTGCAGGCCCAGCACCTCGCCCACCCGGTCGCGCAGCCAGGTGTTATTGCCGTTGAAGCGGGCGAACCGCCGGATGTCGTTGCCGACCAGATCCAGGCCCGGGTCCCCGGCCAGGATCCACTGGGCCAGCGCCCGGCCCGCCCCGCCCGCGGTGGCGATGCCCACCGAGTTGAAGCCGGCCCCGACGAAGAAGTTCCGGCACTCCGGCGCCTCGCCGAGGATGAACTGGTTGTCGGGGGTGAAGCTCTCCGGCCCGTTGTAGAACTTCTTGATGCCGGTCTCGTGCAGCGCGGGGATCCGCAGCAGCGCGCTTTCCATGAGGACGGCGAAGTGGTCCCAGTCCTCGGGCAGCAGCTGGAACTCGAACGGGTAGGGGATGGCGTCGGGCGCGACCCAGGGCTTGGCGTCCGGCTCGAAGCCGCCCACGACCAGGCCGCCCACCTCTTCCTTGAAGTAGGTGTAGCCGTCCGGGTCGCGCAGCACCGGCAGGTCGCGGTGCACCCCCTCGATCTGCTCGGTGACCACGTAGAAGTGCTCGCAGGAATGCAGCGGCACGGTCACCCCGCACCAGGCGCCCACCTGCTTGGCCCACTGCCCCGCGCAGTTGACCACGATCTCGGCCTCGACGTCGCCGCCGGTGGTGGTCACACCGGCCACCGCGCCGCCAGCGGTGCGGATGCCGGTCACCCGGGTCCGCTCGCGGATGGTGACGCCGCCCGCCCGGGCCCCCTTGGCCAGCGCGTAGGTCAGGTCGGTGGGGTTGGCCTTGCCGTCGTCGGGCAGCCAGATCGCGCCTTCGAGGTCGCCGGCCGCCATGATCGGGTACCGCTCCCGGGCCTGCGCCGGGCCGATGATCTCGGTCTCCAGGCCGAAGGCCTCGGCCACGGCCGCGGTGCGGCGCAGCTGGACCATCCGCTGCGGGGTCCGCGCGACGATGAGCCCGCCGCACCGGCGGAACCCGGTGGACAGGCCGGTCTCCGCCTCCAGCCGCGCATACAGCTCGGTGGAGTACTGCACCAGCCGGGTGCCGCTCTCGGACGCGCGCAGCTGGCCGACCAGGCCGGCCGCGTGCCAGGTCGTGCCGCACGACAGCTGCCCCTGCTCGAGCAGCAGCACGTCGGTGCAGCCCATCGCGGCCAGGTGGTAGGCGACGCTGGTGCCGATCACGCCCCCGCCGATGATGACGACCCGGGCCCGGGAAGGCGGTGCTGGCATCGGGCTCCTCAGTCGTCGCGCGCCGCGTCGTCGAGCAGCCGGGGGAAGTCCGGTCCGGTCAGGCCGGCCACGGCACCCTCGTAGCGCTCCATCGCCCAGGACCAGAAGTCGAACTCGATGGGACTGGTGGCGGCCTGGATCGCGCCCCACAGCGTCCAGCCGTACTTGCCGACCATCCCCAGCAGCATCGCCCGGGCGATCTTGTTCCGCAGCGTCCGCCCGTAGTAGGCGGTCACCAGGCCGGCCAGGGCATCGGCGGACAGGCGGCACTCACCCCAGATGTTGCCGAGCTCGAAACAGGCGTCGTTGTTGCCGGCGTACTCGTAGTCGATCAGCCAGATCGTCTTGCCGTCGTCGATGAAGTTGGCCGCCAGCAGGTCGTTGTTGCAGGGCACGGTCGGTTCCGCGCGGACGGCCAGCGCCCGGCGGGCGGCCTCCATCTGCGGCATCAGGCCGTCGTAGCCGGCCGGGACCCGGAAGCCGAGCTCCGCGGTCACCGCCGCGTACCGGCCCTGGATGACGAACATGTCGAAGTCGCCGGCGAACCTCGGGCCGGTGTGCAGCCGCCGGCAGGCCTCGGCGATCCGGGGGATGTTGGCGGGCGCCTGCACATCGGAGTTGGCGAACGTGCGGCCCTCGATGAAGCGCAGCACCAGCAGGTTGTCGGCGGGGTGGTAGGCCACGACCGGGGCGCCGACGCCGGCCTGCGCGGCAGCCACCGAGTTGTGGTACTCGTGGTCGCGGTTGATCGCCAGGAAGTCACCCCCGCCGGACCACACCCGCGCGACAAAGGCGCCCTGCGGGGTGGTCACCTTGTAGTTGCGGTTGGTCAGGCCGCCGGGCAGCTCGGTGACCGTCCGCGGCGTGCCAGCGAGCTCCGGCACGCGGTCCAGCCGGGCGGCCAGGCCGTCCGCCGCCGGAGCTGTGAGTTCAGTGCCCACCGCCAGTCCTCCTACCCTCGGGCCGCACCGGCTGCTGACACGCAGCGTAAATGCCGGTCATCTAAAGGTCTAGACGAAACAGGCTACGAGGTGCCGGGCGGACGGGACAGGAGGTGCCGGTTGCGCGGGATGAGGTGCGGGGTTTCCGCGAGAGTGTCACAAAGGGTCTAGACAGTTAGCCGACGGCGACCTTACGCTACGCCAATCTGCGCCGTCATTCAGCGGCCCCGTACGGTACGGCCAGGCCGTACAAGGGGAGGACCGGAACCATGAGCGCTGAACAGCACGCCACCTCCGACCAGCAAGATTCCGCCGACCTCGCGCAGTACGGCTACCAGCAGGAGCTGAAGCGCTCGCTGGGGCTGGGCAGCTCGTTCGCGGTCGCGTTCAGCTACATCTCCCCCTCGACCGGCATCTTCACCCTGTTCGCGCTGGGCCTGACCACGATCGGCGGGGTGTTCATCTGGACCTGGCCGGTGGTCGCGGCCGGCCAGTTCATCATCGCGCTGAACTTCGCCGAGGTCACCAGCCACTACCCGATCGCCGGCTCGGTCTTCCAGTGGACCAAGTACCTGGCGCGCCGGGGTTACGCCTGGTTCAACGGCTGGATCTACCTGTTCGCCGGCATCCTGACGGTGACCGCGGTGGTGGCCACGATCCCGCTGGCGCTGATCCCGGCGATCGACGGGCTGCCGAGCCTGGTGGGCGCGAAGGAGTGGACCATCCAGGGAACCCTGGGCACCAGCCTGGTGGTGGCGCTGATCACCCTCGTGGTGATCACCGTGCTGAACATCTACGGTGTCCGGCTGGTGGCCATCGTCAACAATACCGGGGTCGTCTTCGAGATCCTCGGCATGTTCGTGTTCGCGCTGATCCTGGCCATCTTCCACAACCACCAGGGCGTGCACGTCATCACCAACAGCGCCGGGCTGCCGGTGAACACGTCCACCTTCCTGGCCGCCATGTTCATGAGCCTGTTCGTCATCTACGGCTTCGACACCGCCTCCACGCTCGCCGAGGAGACACGCGACCCCCGCCGGGCAGCGCCCAAGGCGGTGCTCTATGCGGTCATCGGCGCGTTCATCATCGGCGGGGTGTTCCTGTTCGGCACGCTGATAGCCATCCCCAACATGCATACCGCGGTCAATCAGGCCTGGGGGCCGGCGCAGATCATCGAGGCCAACTTCTCGCCGGCCTTCGCGACCGTCTACCTGCTGGTCGTCTCGGCCGCGATCTTCGTCTGCTGCCTGTCGATCATGGCGGCGACGATCAGGCTCTGCTTCGGCATGTCCCGTGACAACCAGCTGCCCTTCTCCAAGCCGCTGGCGAAGGTGTCGCCCAAGCTGCACACGCCGGTATGGACCTGCATCACGATCGCCGTGCTGGCCGCGGTCCCGTTCATCCAGTACTCGGGGGCCGGGATCATCGCCATCGCCGCGACCGCGATGATCTACTTCGCCTACTTCCTCGGCAACATCGCGATCCTGCGGGCCAGGCTTCAGGGCTGGCCGAAGACCGCGGCTCCGTTCCGGCTCGGCCGGTGGGGCCTGGTGGTCAACATCCTGGGGCTGATCTACGGCGGCGCGATGCTGATCAACTTCGCCTGGCCCCGGGCCGCCAGCAACCCGAAGCCGAACCAGACCGGCGGCCTGCTCGACTTCCACATCGGATGGCTGAACAACATCCCCATCCTGTGGACCGTCTTCGTGGTGCTCGCCGTCATCGGGCTGATCTACTACCTGGTGACCGGGCGGAGCAAGGCGTTCGCGCCCGTGGTCACCCCGGCTGGTGACGACGCGCCGCTGGTGCCGGGGGCGGCGCAGGACAGCTGACCGGCTGATCCATGCCGCTACCGTCGATGCCGCGCCCGCCGCGGCTGACGCCGGCGAACCGCCGGGCGCGGGTGGCGCCGGAGATTCTCGGCCCGGCGCCACCGGAGATCCTGCGCGGATCGGGCGCCACCGTGTACGGCCAGATCGAGGACTGGCTGGCCGAGGCGATCGAGGCCGGGCGGCTCGCCCCCGGCGACCGGATGCCTGCCGAGCAGGACCTGGCCGCCTGGTTCGGGGTGAGCCGGATGACCCTGCGCCAGGCGCTGGCCAAGCTCGCCCGGCGCGGGCTGGTGACCCGCGCGGTCGGGCGCCGGGGCGGCACCTTCGTGGCCGAGCGCAAGCTGGAGCAGGACCGCACCATCCTGGCCGGGTTCTCCGAGCAGCTGCGGCGGCACGGCATGCAGCCGGGCGCGCGGGTGCTGTTCGCGACCCAGCGCCCGGCCGGCCCGGTGTCGGCCGCCGCGCTGGAACTGGCCGAGGGCGACCCGGTGCACGAGGTGCGGCGGGTGCGGCTGGGCGACGGCAGGCCGATCGCGGTCGAGCAGTCCCTGTTCCCGGCGGCGATGTTCCCCGGGCTGCTCCAGTGCCGGCTCGACGGGTCGCTGTATGAGCTGCTGGAAAACCGGTACGGCCAGCGGCCGCACCGGGCGCGGGAGAGCCTGGAGCCGGTCACCGCCGGGGTGCGGGAGGCCGAGGCGCTGGAGGTGGCCGAGGGCGCGCCGCTGATGCTGGTCGAGCGGGTCGCCTACGCCCAGACCGGGCAGCCGGTCGAATTCGCCCGCGACCTGTTCCGCGGCGACCGCACCCGGATCGTCATGTGGACCTCGGCGCTGGCCGGGGTGTTCTGATCCGCCGGTTCAGCCGGACACCGTCACCTCGTACCACAGGCCGCCGTTCAGGTTCAGCTTGTTGCCCTTGGCCTGGCCGGGTGCGGTGTCAGCGACGTAGGTGTACAGCGGGTGCCCGTTGTAGGTGGCCTGCAGCGAGCCGTCCGAACGCCTGGTGGTGCCCAGCTTGCCGGTCACGCCGGTCACGCCCGCCGCCACGGTCACCGGGCCCTTGACCGGCGGCCAGTAGGCGGCGCAGCTGTTGTAGCAAACCGATCTGTTGAGCTTGTCGGGGGCGAATGTGTACAGGGTGAGGCCCTTGGCGTTGGTGAGCACGGTCACACTGCCGATCCTCACTGTCCGCACGATGTTGCCCGTTGCCGCCGCGCCGCCGTTGCCCGCCGCGGTCCCGCCGCCGGTGTTCACCGCCGCCAGCGAGCCGCCGAGGACGACCAGCGCCAGCACCGACACCCCGGTGACCAGCAGGCCCGCCCACGGCACGCCCGCCCGCAGCCTGGCGCCGGCCCCGGCAACGGCCTCGTGCCTGCCCGTCGTGCCCGGCGCGGGCGTCAGCGCCAGCATGCCCAGCGCCGCTGCCGCGGCCACCTCGACCAGGCCGGCCACCAGCCCGGTGGTCGTGCGCGTCTCCTTGAAGCCGAACAGGCCCACCCACAGCGACAGCACATAGCCGCCCAGGGTCGCGAGCGCGAAGCCGGCCCCGGCCGCGGCCGCCAGCCGGCTGCCGGTGGCCAGCACGACGATGCCGAGGGCGAACCCGGCGATCACCTGCAGGAGGAACAGCCAGCCGATCGTCGGGATATTGCGGAAGCCGGTCAGGTACAGGTCAAGGTGAATCGCCGCGGTCGCGACCAGCAGCCCGCCCCCGGCGACCCGGAGAGCGAGCCGCGGCCATCCCGCCACTGGCCGCGGCTCGCTGGGCATGTCCCTGTCTCCAGGCAGAAGTGGCTAGCTGTCAGTACCCGTAGCCCGCGCTGCCACCGCTGCTGCTGCCCGAGCCACTGCTGCTGCCCGAGCCGCTGCCGCTGCCGGCCGAAGACGCCGCCGCGAGCTTCGCGCCGGATGTGGTCATCGCCCACCACAGGCCGCCCGAGGCGTTCAGGGCGTTGCCCTTGTCCTGGCCGGGGGTGGTGTCGCCGACGTAGGTGTACAGCGGGTGGCCGTCGTAAGTGGCCTGCTGCACGCCGTTGGTGGTGATCACGCCGAGCGTGCCGTTGACACCAGAACCAGCGGCGGCCGGCCCCGGCACCAGCGGCCAGTACTTCAGGCACGTCGTGCTGCAGGCCGACTTGGACGAGCTGTCGGGCGCGAACCAGTACAGGACCATCCCCTGGGAGTTGGTCAGCACCGGCGTGCCGTTGATCATCGTCGTCTTCAGCGTCGTGCCGGACGCCGCGGAAGAGGCGGCACTCGGCGCCGAACTGCTCGCCGAACTGTTTGAGCTCGGGGACGAGCTCCCGCACGCAGCGAGAACCAAAGCGGCGGCGGCGAACCCTGCGGGCGCCCACCACTTGCCACGCATCGCATCTCTCCGTTCATCTGTTGACGGCTTCAGATACCCCAGACCACGTAGAGGCCGGCTCATTCGTTCACCGCAGGGCGAGAAAGCTGGACCGTGCGCTGGAACTGGTGGCACAGCACGTCCTGCACAGAGCCGTCCGGTACGGGCATCCGGCACAGCTGGCCGGGCCGCGGCGGGAGCAGCGGCGGGGAGCATTCAGCCTATCGCCGGAGGCGCCGCCCGGCGGGGCGGTCACGGCGATCCGCGCCAGGCGTTGACACACCGGCGCGGGCCCGGCAACACTCAGGAAGCAGCATCTGGAAGTGATTCTCGGTCAGTGAAAGCTGGCTGTTCGCTGACGTGAGGAGCGGCTGTGGAGCGCACGGTCATTACCAATGGGCTCGTGTTCGACGGCAGCGGGACCCCGCCGGCACCTGGTGAGGTGATCATCGACGGCGACCGTGTGCTGGCCACCCGGGCGGGCTGGTCCGGCGGTCACCCCGGCGAGCTGGTCATCGACGCGACGGGCTGCACCGTCATGCCGGGGATGATCGAATCGCACGCGCATCTCACCTTCCCGTCCGCGGTCGGGCACATCGACCCGTCCTTCAACCCCCCGCTCGACGTGAGCTTCTTCCACCACATCGAGGGCATGGCGGCCGAGCTGGCCCGGGCGGAGCGCAACGCGCTGATCCTGCTCGACGCCGGCTTCACCTCGGCCTACTCGGCCGGGTCCCTGCTGCCCATGCCCACCGAGGTGATCCTGCGCGACAAGATCAAGGCAGGTGCGGTGCCCGGCCCGCGGATGCGCGCCGCGAGCATGGAACGCGACAACCACCCGCAGCGGCCCGACGGCCACACCGAGCCGGACTGGCAGGGGCCCGACGCGTGCGCCGCGTTCGTCCGCGAGCAGGCCGGCATGGGCTTCGACGCGGTCAAGTTCCTGCTCAGCAACGACGACGTCTTCGTCCCGGGTGGGTCGCACATCACCCAGTACACGGCGGAGGAGGCCAGTGCCGCGGGTGAGCAGGCGCGCGAGTCGGGCGTGTGGCTGAACTGCCACGCCCAGTCGGCGGAGTCGGTCAAGATCGCCGTGCGCGCCGGGTTCCGCTCCATCTACCACTGCACCTACGCGGACTCCGAAGCCCTCGACCTGCTGGAGTCGGTCAAGGACCAGGTTTTCGTCTCCCCCGCGCCCGGCATCATCTATGCGAACGTCCACGAGGGAGCGGAGTTCGGCATGGACCGCGCGGTGGCGGAACGGATCGGGTCGGTCGCCGCGCTGGAGGGCATGGCCGAGGTCTATCCCGAGATCCGCAAGCGCGGCATCCGCGCACTTCCCGGCGGAGACTACGGGTTCCCGAACAACCCGATCGGGCGCAACGCCCGTGACCTGGAACTGTTCGTCGACCTGCTGGGCTACTCGCCGCTCGAGGTGCTGACCGCCGCCACCAGGCTCGGCGGCCAGCTCATGGGCATGGGCGGCGAGCTGGGCATGCTCGCGCCCGGATACCTGGCGGACGTCCTGGTGGTGGCGGGCAACCCGGCAGCCGACGTCCGCATCCTGCAGGACGCGGGCAACATCCGCTACATCATCCAGGGCGGGCGCTACCACAAGCGGCCGGACGGGCCGGCCGGGACGGCGGACGGCACCCCGGCGAGCACCTCCCGGTGACCGGCGGGGCGGGCGGGACGGGGCCCGGCGTGGTGACCGTCCACCGGGACGTGGTGTTCTCGCGGCCGGCCGGCTTCCGGCCTCTCTCGCTGGACCTGTACGTGCCGGCCACGCCAGCCCGGGCGCTCTGCCTGTACCTGCACGGCGGGGGCTGGCGGGCCGGGAGCCGGTCCGACGGCCCCGGCCCCTCCCGGCTCTGGTCACCTTCGTTCTTCGAGCGCGCCGCCGCGAAGGGGCTGGCGATGGCCAGCGCCGACTACCGCCTCTCGGCTGAGGCCACCTACCCGGCCCAGCTCGACGACGTGCGTGCCGCGGCCGGCTTCCTGGCCACCCACCGTGCCAGCTTCGGCGTCGGCGGCCAGCGGACCACCGCCTGGGGGGTATCGGCCGGCGGCCATCTGGCGGCCCTGCTGGCGCTGACGGGCCCCCCGGCGTCACCCGGGGTCGACGCCGTCGTGTGCTGGTACGCCCCCACCGACCTCGACGCCCTGTCCGCCGACTGCGACCGGGCCGGCGGCCGCGGCGAGCGCGGCCCGGACGCGCGTGAGTCCCAGCTCATCGGCGCGCCTCTTGACGAGCGCCCCGACCTGGTCAAAGAGGCCAGCCCGGTGTCTTTCGCGCACGCCGGGGCGCCGCCGTTCCTGTTCCTGCACGGCACGGCCGACACGCTGGTGCCGGCGCGGCAGAGCCAGCGTCTCGCCGCCGCGCTGGCAGGCGCCGGGGCGAGCGCCACGGTCGAGCTCGTCGACGGCGGGACCCACATGTTCAGCGGGCTGGACGACGAGGCGACCGCCCGCCTCGTGGCGCGGTCGGTCCGCTTCCTGCTCGGCCCCGAAGGCGCCTGACCCGGTGTGCGCGCTATGCCGGGGTACGCGCCAGCAGCTCGATCAGGTTGCCCTCGGGATCGGCCAGGAAGGACATGCGGACCCCGGGCTCGGGCGAGGGCTGAGGCGCCATCACCTCCCGGGCGCCGATCGACAGCAGCCGCCGGTGCGCGGCGTCCAGGTCCGGCACGTCGAAGGCGAGGTGACCGAAGCCCTCGGTCAGCACGGCCTCGCCCGGGCTGGCGGCCCGCAGCCCGGGCGACGAGCCCGGGCGGTGGAGCAGTTCGACCCGGTGCCCGAACGCCGCGCTCCTGAGCATCACGATGTCGAGATCGATGGCAGCGACGCGCACCGTGAGCTCGCGCTCGAGCCCGAACGCCTCGCGGTACCAGGCCTCGGCGGCCGCCAGATCGGCCACGTTCAGGCCCACATGATCGAATCGCATGAAGGCAAGTAGACACCGGCATCGGCGTCCCGCCAAAGCCGCACCGCGGTGACGGGCAGCGGCCGGAGGCAACAGCGGACGGAGGTCACGGCGGTGGACGTCAGCAGCGGTGATGCCGCCGATGTGGTGGTGGCCGGATACGGCCCGGCGGGCGCGTGCGCCGCGATCGCCGCGCACGACGCCGGCGCGAGCGTGGTGGTGGTCGAATCGGCCTCGCGCGGCGGCGGCAACGCCCCCAACAGCGGCGGGTTCCTGTTCGATCTGCCAGCGGAGGACATGGCCGGCCGTCTGGAGGCCCTGTGCTTCCTGGAGGCACTGTGCTTCGGCCGGACCGATCGCGCGGTCATCGGGGCGTACGCGGAGGGACTGCACGGCATCGGCGGCTGGCTGACCGCCATCGGCGGATCGACGGCGGCCTTCGACCCGCCCCGGGAGCGGCTGCCGGCGGCCTTTCCCGCCTGGCCGCACCTGCCTGGCGGACGGAGCATCCGCTACTACACCGCCGCCGGCGGGGACGGCCGGCCCGGTGAGGTGCTGTGGCGGCTGCTGGAGGCGGCCGTGATGCGGCGCGGCATCGCGGTACGGTTCACCGCCACCGCGCGCGAGCTGCTGCTGGACCGGCAGGCAAAGGTCACCGGCCTGGCGGCCGAGGCCGGCGGCGGCCGGATGACCCTGCGGGCGCGGGGCGGGGTCGTGCTCGCCTGCGGGGGGTTCGAGGCCGACCCGGTCCTCACCGACGCCTACCTTCCGCTCGGGCCCGTCTGGCCGGTCGGCCACCCCGGCAACACCGGCGCCGGGCTGCGCATGGCCCAGGCGGCAGGCGCCGCCCTCTGGCACATGTACGGGTTCTTCGGCTGGTTCGCGTTCCGCACGCCGGAGTTCGCCGCCCCCTTCCCGGTGGACTTCTCCGGCCCCGGTTACCTGCTCGTGGACGCCGACGGCCGCAGGTTCGCCGACGAGACCGGCCACGAGGCGCACGACCGGCTGCGTGCGCTGCTGACCTACCTGCCGCGCAACCACAACCGGCCGCACCTGCCGACCTGGGCGGTCTTCGACGAGGCCACGCGGCTGGCCGGGCCGCTGAACGGCCTGCTGCCGACCCCGAACGACTACCGCTGGAGTGCCGACAACTCCGCCGAGATCAAGCGGGGCTGGATCGTGCGGGCCCGCCACGTGGGCGAGCTCGCCGCGCAGATGGGCGCCGATCCCGCCGTGCTGGCGGCCACGCTGGCCGAGTACAACGCATCGGCGCTGGCCGGCCGCGACGAGCGGTTCGGCCGGTCCGCGGGCACCATGGCGCCGGTTGGCACCGGGCCGCTCTATGCGATCCAGACCTGGCCGGGCGTGGCCGGGACGACCGGCGGCCCCCGCCACGACGAGCGGGCCCGCGTGCTGCGCCCCGGCGGCGAGCCGATCCCCGGCCTGTACGCCGCTGGCGGGGTGAGCCTGGTCTGGGGGCATCTCATCGACCACGGCGGCGGGCTGACCGACGCGATCGTGTTCGGCCGGATCGCGGGCCGCGAGGCCGCGGCCCGCGCCGCGGCCGGGAGTAGCGGAGCCGCCGCCCGGGCGGGCCGCCGGTGAGCGCGGGCCAGCCCCGGGTGGCGGTGGTGACCGGGGGCGCGGGCGCCATCGGCGGCGCCATCGCCCGGGCGCTGGCGGCCGCCGGGCACACGGTGGTCTCGATCGACACGGTACCCACCGGCACGGTGCCCACCGGCACGGTGCCCACCGAGGGCGGCGAGATCCTGGATCAGCTGGCCGACCTGGCGGTGGCGGATGAGGTGGCCGCGGCGGCGGGCGCGGTCATCGCCCGGCACGGCCGGTGTGACGTCCTCGTCCACGCGGCGGCCGCATTCGACCGGGCCGGCCTGGCAGCGATCGACCTGGCGGCCTGGCGGCGGGTGCAGGCGGTGAACGTCGAGTCGGCCCTGCTGCTCGCCCGCGCGTTCGCGCCCGGGATGGCGGCCCGCGGGTTCGGCCGGATCGTCTTCGTCGTCTCCGACACCATCTGGCTGCCGGCCGCCCCCGACATGCTCGCCTACGTGGCGAGCAAGGGTGCCCTCACCGCGCTCGCCCGGTCGCTCGCGGCCGCGCTCGGCTCCGGCGGGATCGCGGTCACCTGCGTCGCGCCCGGGCTGACAGCCACCCCGGCGGCGCGCGCCGGGGTCCCGCCGGAGGCGTTCGGCGACGTGCGCAGCCGCCAGGCCCTCCCCCGCACCCTGGTGCCCGCCGACACCGCGGCGACGGTGGCGTTCCTGGCCTCGGACGCCGCCGCCGCCCTCACCGGGCAGACCGTGTGCACCGACGGCGGCCTGGTCATGCGCTGAGCGTCAGCGGCCACGGGTCAACGGCCATCGCGCAGCGCGGCCAGACGGCCGTGCATGCCGGCGATGACGTCGTTGTGCTGGTGCAGCTCGATCGGGTGCGGAAACAGCGGCCCCCCGTCGTGCCAGGCGACCGAGATCGGGCCCGTCCGCGCCGTGTTGATCGGCGCGCACCCCAGCCGCGCCAGCCGCGCGCTCTCCGCCGCCAGGTCGGGCACCACCCACGAGACGTGGCTGACCGCGCCGGGAGCGACGCCGTACGCGGCGGCGAGGCGGTCGTCGATCGCGTGCACCTGGCCGAGCTCCACCACAACCGGCCCCCACGCGGCGAACGCGGCCGAGTGGTCGAACACGACGCCGTCATGCCGCTGGCCGCCGGCGGTGAGGACGAACGAGTCGAACGCGACGTGCTCGATCACCTGGAATGGGCCGACGTCGAGATCGGAGTCCCAGCGTGCCAGCGCGGAATCCAGGTCGTCGACCCAGTAGCCGATGTGGTGAATCACCGGCATGCCGCCACCCACCGGAACGTGTTCTCCAGGCTGACGGCCCCCGTCTGCGGGTCCTGGAACTGCGCGAGGGCGCGCCGCAGGACGTCGCGAACCGCGTGCTCGCCGACGGCTTCCCGGGCCCGGGCACCGCCCGCCGAGCAAAGCAGGCCGCGGATGGCGTCCTCCATCGAGGCGTAGCGCCAGCAGCACCCGACCTCGCCGCTGTCCACCACCCGCAGGCCAGCGCCGGCCAGGGCGGCCTCCAGGCCACCGGGCGCCGACAGCGCATACGGGGCGTGATCGCCCGTCTGCCCGGCAGGGATGAGCGCGCTCATGGCCTCGTGCGCGACCGTGCCCTGGCAGCGCTCGGGCGCCGCGAACAGGCTGCCCACCACGCGGCCACCCGGGCGGGTGGTGCGGGCCGCTTCGCCCAGCGCCCGCCGCGGGTCGCCAGCGAACTGGAAGGCGTTGACCCCCACCACCGCGTCGAACGCGGCATCACCGAACGGCAAGGACTCCATGTCGCCTTCGCGGAGGTCGGCGTGTGGGAGCCGCTCGCGGGCCACGCCCAGCAGCCCCGGGCTGATGTCCATTCCGCTGGGGATGGCGCCGCGCTGGGCGGCCAGCACGAGGGTGAGCCCGGAGCCGCAGCCCACGTCGAGCAGGCGAGTGCCCGGACCGACGCCGGCGGCGGTGAGCACCGCCTCGAACAGCGGGCGGTTGTGCGCCTCGGCCAGGTCCGCCCAGCCGCGCGGGTCGGTGCCCCACAGGCGGCGCTGGACCGCGGCGGCGGCGCTGACCGCTGGCGCGCCGCTCTCGCCCGCCCCGGCCGGGCGGGCGGCCCAGGGCGCGGATCCGCTGCTCACGACGCAGCCGCGGCCGGCTCGATGTTCTGGTTGAGCCGGAAGACGTTATCGGGGTCGTAGACCGCCTTGATCTGCCGCAGGCGCTCGATCGTGCGCCCGTACGCGCTGGCGGCCGTGTCCTCCTCGTCGTCGGTCATGAAATTGACGTAGTTGCCTTCGCCCAGGTACGGCTTGGCGGCGGCGTGGGTCGCGCGCGCCCAGGCGATCTCGCGCTCGTCGTCGGCGGCGTCCCGCCAGGTCGCCGGGATATTGATCAGCCAGCGGGCCTGGCGGAACCCGAACGCCGTCGCGCCGGAGTCCACCCGGGCGATCGCGCCGCCGAGCGCCAGCAGCTCTATCTGCGAGATCGGCGAACGGATCGCCGCCGCGCGCCCGACCAGCGCGTCGATCAGGCCGCCGGGCAGATCGCCGGCGAAACCTGCCTTGATGTAGGTGCGCAGGCCGTGGGCGAACAGGTCGTCGGTGATCGTCTGCATGAAGAGGAAGGGCACGACCGACAGGTCGCTCACCGCTGGCCGCAGGTCGTCCCGGATCCTGGCCAGCAGGGGCCGTCCCTCTTCCGGATCGCCGGACCACTCGACCAGCGACATGATGCCGTGCTGGCCGACGATCTCCGGCGCCATCCATGGCACGTCGCTGGCGCGCCGCAGGAAACTCGTCCACAGCAGCTCATCGCGGGCGGCGGGATCGGCCATCTCCCGCCGGCCGCACTCGGCCACCGCGCGCGCCTCTTCGAGCGGGTGGAAGGTCGCTAGGACGAGGAGCTCCGACAGTTCGTGCAGCGCGAACTCGAACTCGGTGACGACGCCGAAGTTGCCGCCGCCGCCGCGCAGCGCCCAGAACAGGTCGGCGTGCTGGTCCGCTGACGCACGCAGGATCTCGCCGCGGGCGGTGACCACCTCCGCGGACAGCAGGCTGTCGATGGTCAGGCCGTAGCGGCGCATCAGACGGCCGACGCCGCCGCCGAGCGTGAGGCCACCGGTCCCGGTATGCGAGACCGTTCCCGCCGGCAGCACCAGGCCATGCCGCTGGGTGGCGCGGTCGACGTCGCCGAGCAGGGTCCCGCCGCCGACCCGCGCGCGCCGCGCCCGCGGGTCCACCCGGACCTGGTTGAGTGCCCGCAGGTCGATCACGATGCCGGCATCACAGACGCTGTGCCCGGGCAGCGAGTGGCCACCGCCGCGCACGGCGACCAGCAGGCCCTCGGCGCGCGCGTAGCCGATGGCGGCGGCCACGTCCTGGGCCGACCGCGGCCGCGCGATCAGCGCCGGGCGGCGGTCGTGCATGGCGTTCCAGATCGCCCGGGCAGCATCATAGGCCGCCTCGTCCGGGCCGATCACCGTGCCGCCGAAGCCCGCTATGGTCGTGGATGGCATGTGTCCCCCCTGCTCCCCGGGGCCCGGCCGTCCGTCACCGCCGGTCAGCCGGCGGCCCAGTGCGGTGCCCCTCGCGGCCCTCGAGCGCCCCGCCGCCGAAGCGCCGGTCGTGGTCCATGGTCATGCGCATGAACGGATAGACGTAGTCGCGCATCTCCTGCTCATAGGCCCCAATGGCACCGACGATGCCGGCCTCGCCACGGGCAGCGGCCGAGAGCTGGTCGAGCAGGTGCGCGGCGTCGCGCAGCGCGAGGTTCGCGCCCAGGCCGAGCGTGGGGAGCATGGCGTGGGCGGCGTCGCCGGCCAGCGTCACCCGGGAGGGCTCCCATGGCGGCGCCGGCTCGAGGAACCCGAAGGGGATCACGAAGACCGAGCCGAGGTCGACGCCCGCGACCAGGGCCCGCGCGGCCGGATGCCAGCCCTCGATCGCGCCGAGCATGGCGTCACGGAGCATGGCAGGCGTGCCAGCCGTCCACTCGGCCGCAGGGGGGATCACCGTTCCCGGCGGCACGCTGCAGCTGATCATGAAGTAGTCGTCGACCGGCTCGAGCGTCACGTCGGGCGCGATCGCGGCCGCGGCGTCCCCCGGCCGCTGGCGGGGCCGGTAGGCCGCGATCAGCAGCCGAGAGCCCTTCCGGTCCGCGGCGATGATCACACCCTCGAACAGGAGCGGCGGCACCTGCGCGGCCAGCCCAGGGGTCAGCGGCGTACGCCCGAAGACGCCGAGGCCGCGGACGCCGGCGTCGATGACCGTGGTGCCGGGCAGCCGCTGCCCGCGCACCGCCGAGCGGATGCCGTCCGCGCCGACCAGGACATCGCCCTGGGCCGTGGTGCCGTCGGCGAGCGTCACCGACACGCCACCGGGCGTCTCCTTGTACCCGGCGACGGCCTTACCGGGGTGGAACGAACCGCCCAGCCGGGCCCGGAGGATCGAGCGCAGCGTCCGCCGGTGGACACCGGTATGCGGGCGCTCCCCCTCGTTCGGCGGGCCCAGGTGCGGCTGCGAGCTCAGCTCGTTGAGCTGGTCGTCGAGGACGATCGACTCACGCCGGTCGTACGTCCGGCGCGAGGTCTGCGCGTACAGCTCGAACAGGTCCGCCGGCAGGCAGCGCCTGAGCGCCTCGCCGCCGTCGGCGTTCATGTGGAGGTAGTAGCCGATCTTGCGGCTGTCGTCGGCGTCACGCTCGAAGACCTCGCAGGTGTGCCCATCCTTGATCAGGCCCTGGGCCAGGGCCAGGCCGCTGAGGCCGCCGCCCGCGATGAGGACGTGCAGGGGTTCGGTGGTGGTCACGGCGATCTCCCATCGACAAAGTGCTGCCGGATCTCGCCAACGCCGTCGACACGGCTGACGAGGGTCTGGCCCGGCCGCAGGTAGCGCGGCGGCCGCAGGCGATTACCCACGCCGGCCGGCGTGCCGGTGAAGACGAGGTCACCGGGCAGCAGGGGGCACACGGCCGACAGCCTGGCGACCAGGTCGTCGACCGGAAAGATCATCTCGCTGGTCCGCCCCTGCTGCAGCGGCTGGCCATCCAGCCAGGACGCGAACCCGATGTCGTCCCGGTCCGGCAGCTCGTCCGGCGTGACCGCGAACGGGCCGGTCGGGCCGAAGCCAGGGAACGACTTGCCCAGGCAGAACTGGGCCGGTGCGCCGGTGAGTTGCAGCGCCCGCTCGGACAGGTCCTGGCCGCAGGTGATGCCGGCGATCGCGTCCCACGCCTGCGACCGGTCGATCCGGTGGCCGCCACGGCCGACCACCGCGACGACCTCGACCTCCCAGTCGACCCTGCCTTCGGGGAGCCGCACAGTGGTGACGGGCCCGGTGACGCAGGTCGGGAACTTCGTGAACACCAGCGGCGTCTCGGGCGGCACGAAGCCGGCCTCGGCGGCGTGCGGACGGTAGTTGAGCGCGATCGCGAACACCTGGCGCGGGTGGGGCACCGGCGGCCCGAGCCGGCTTTCGTCCAGCGGCTCGGCCACGCTCCAGTCGGCCGAGGCCGCGAACGCGCGGGTATCGTCCCACCGCTCGAGCGCCGCAAGCGGCTCCCACGGCAGGCCGCCGCCCGAGGCCGCGTGCAGGTCGAGCACACGCCCGTCAGCGATGAGCACGAACCGGCCGCCTCGCGTCCCGAACCTCATGCGGCGGCCCGGATCAGCCGGTTGAGGAGTAGAGGTCGGTCGAGTACGGCGGGGTGCTGTGCGCGGCGCTCCAGGGCACGACGTGGTTACGGAGCACGCCGACGCCCTCGATATCGGCCTCGATGCTGTCACCGGGCTGCAGGTAGAACTCGAACGGGTTGGGCTGGACCGCCGCCACGCCCGAGATGGTCCCGGTGGTGAGGATGTCCCCGGCAGAGTAGCCCTGCGCCGAGTGGTAGGCGACCAGATGCGGGATGGCGATGAGCATCTGGGCGGTGTTGCCTCGCTGGCGGACCTGGCCGTTGACCCGTAGCTCCATCGCCAGCGCCTGGGCGTCCGGCACCTCGTCCTTGGTCACGATCCAGGGACCGATCGGGCAGAAGGTGTCGATCGCCTTGGAGAAGGAGAACACGCCGGACTGCATCTCGCGGCGCTGGATGTCGCGGGCGGTGATGTCGTTGAAGACCGTGTAACCGGCGATGTAGTCCCCGGCCTCCTCCGGCCCGAAGAACTTGCCGCTGCGGCCGATGATGATCGCAAGCTCGAGCTCGTAGTCGAGCTCCTTGGTCAGTCCCTCCGGATACACGATGGCGTCGCCGGGGCCGATGATCGCGTCGACGTTCTGGAAGAAGACGATCCCCTTGTGCACCGGGTGCGACCAGTCGACAGCCTGCAGCTCCTCGTGGTGGTCGGCGAAGTTGCCGGCGGTGTGGAAGAACTTCTTCGGCACGATCGGCGCCCGCAGCCGTACGTCGGCCAGCGCCAGGCGCTCCCCCGTCTCGCCGACCTGGCCCCCGCGCTCGAAATACTCGCGCGTCGAGGCGCAGGCGAGCTCGACCACGATGTCGCCCTCCAGGCGACCCACCCGGCCAGCGTCGAAGGTGACCAGCTTCATCGGCTTGCTCTCATCCTGCGAAAGTAACTTTCACATATCATCGGACGCGGATGGCGCCCTGTCAAGGCCGGAGCGGCGCCTGGGGCGCGGCGTCACGAGGGCAGGACGGTCCCGTCCGGCGCGGTGCCGCCCGGTGCGGTGCCGCCCGGTGCGGCGACACGGAACACGCGCAGCTGAAGCGCGAGCGTGGCGTAATAGCCGACGAGGGTGAGCAGCTCGAACAGCCCGGACGCGCCGATATGGCCGACCGCCTCGCGGTACTCGGCCTCGTCGAGGTCGCCCCGCGCCAGCAGCGCGGCGACCGTGCGGGCGACGACGGCCTCCGGTCCGGCGAGCGCGGCGTGGCGCCCGTCACGAACGGCGGCCAGCTCGGCGTCGCCCAGCCCGGCCGCGCGGGCGACCGCCTCGTGCGCGTACCACTCGAAGCCGCAGCGCCAGTGCGCCGCCACCATGAGGATCGCGACCTCACGGCACCGGTCGCCGAGCCCGGTCTGGTAGCGCACCGAGGAGCCGAGTGCCTGCAGGGCCAACCCCAGCCGCGGCTGCAGCAGGAAGGCGTTGAACGGGCCCTCGAGCCGTCCTTCCTCGTCGACGAGCTGGAACAGCTGCGGGCCCTCGGCCCGGCGGCCGCTGGCGATCGCGTCGTAGAGCGTGCGCTGCTCGTCATCGAGCGACGACGGATCGAACTTGGGGATGCGCCCGCCGGACGTCACAGAGGGCCCGCGTTGGTGTCGGACAGCAACGCGGAGATCTCCGCGCACGCCGCCAGCACCGCGGGCTTGAGCTCGCGGACTATCCGCTGGATGGACCAGTCCTGGGACTGGACGGCCAGGTTGACGCCCGCGACCACGCGGCCGTCCGGTCCGGTGATCGGGGCGGCTACCGACCGGAGCCCGTACGCCAGTTCCTCATCCTGCATCGCCCAGCCCTGCTGCCGTATCGTGCGGAGTTCCTCGTGCAGCTCATCGAGCGAGACCTTGGCGTTCGGCCCTGCGTTCGCCGAGAACGAGGCTTCGGTAATGCGCGTCTCCAGGTCGGCCTCGTCGAGATGGGCGAGCAGCAGCTTGCCGATCGAGGTGTGCACGGCGGGCAGGGTGGAACCCACCTGGATGTTCGCGGTCACCAGGTCGGCGTTGCGCAGGCGGACCAGGTAGAGCACGCGATCGCCGCTGAGCACAGCCATGTTCACCGTCTCCCCCGTGCGCTGGCCGAGCTCGGTGAGCTTCGGCGTCGCGATGCCGACGAAGTCGAGGCTGCGCAGCGCGGCCGTGCCGAGCGCCAGCGTGCGCACCCCCGGCCGGTAGTCACCGTTGGGCAGGTGGTCCAGGTAGCCCTCTGACGCGAGGGTCATCACCACCCGGTAGACGGTCGGCATCGGCAGGCCCGTGGCGGCGGCCAGGTCAGTGACGCGCCAGGCCGGCCGCTGCTCGTTGAACAGCGACAGGATGCGCAGCCCCTTGGCGAGGGCCTCCACGCGGTACCCCGGCCGGTCCGGCGGCGCCGTCCCGGCGGCGGCTCCGGCAGGACGGAGCACCGCAGATGAGGAGCTGGCAGAACGGCGGGCCATGGGCGGCCTTCCTCCCCGGTGACGGCGACTGCCACCAGCCTACGGCGGGCACCGGAGCGGCCCTGGACAGCCGCGCGGCGGGTCGGCTACGGTAACTTGGAAAGTCGCTTTCATATTACGAGAACTCTGCCGCGAAGGGTAGCCCCATGCAAGACTGGCTCACGCTCGACGGACGGCCGGCCCTGGTCTGCGGCGCCGGCGGGCTCGGCGGAGCCAGCGCGCTGAGCCTGGCCACCCAGGGCGCGCGTGTCGCGCTCGTCGACCTGAGCACCGAGAACCTCGACGCGGTCGTGCGGGCCGCGAAGGACGCCCCCGGCGAGGTCAGGCCGCTGGCCGCGGACCTGCGTACGGCGGAGGCCTGCCGCGCGGCCGTCCGGGAGGCCGTCGGGCTGGTGGGAACGCCGCAGATCTTCCTGCACGCTGTCGGCCGCAACGTGCGCAAGCCGGTCCTCGACCTGGGGGAGGCCGACTGGCAGGAGACGCTCAGCCTCAACATGTCGTCGGCGTTCTGGCTCGGCCAGGCCGTCGGGCGGCTGATGGTCGAGCAGCGGTACGGCCGGATGGTCTTCGTGTCGTCGGTTTCCGGCCTGCTCGCCCACCCGCACCACGCGCCGTATGCGGCGGCCAAGGGAGGGCTCAACCAGCTGCTCCGGGTCATGGCGCGCGAGTGGGCCCGGTATGGCGTGACGGTGAATGCCGTGGCGCCCGGCTACATCGAGACCGACCTGACCAAGGCCTACCTGGATAAGGACAACAACCGGGAGGACCTGGAATCGCTCGTCCCGGCGGAGCGGCTCGGCCGTCGCGAGGAGGTGGCCGACGCGGTCACGTTCCTGGCGTCGGACCGCGCCCGCTTCATCACCGGCCAGATCCTGTACGTCGACGGCGGCCGCGTCCTGGTCTGACCGTCCATCATCACCGCCTCTCCTACTCCGGAAGGACAGCCCGTGCCTCTCGCCCCCGTTCCCGTACCGCGCCGCTTCGAGGGCCGGTCGGTCGTCGTCACCGGCGCCGGCACCGGCTTCGGTGCCGAGATCGCCGTCCGCGCCGCCCAGGAAGGAGCCCGCGCCGTCGGCGTCCACTACCGCGGTTCGGTGGAAGGGGCCAAGCGGACGGCCGGCCGGGTGGCCGCGGCAGGCAGCGCTCCGGTGCTGCTCCAGGCCGACATCACCCACTGGGCACAGATCAAGGCGCTGGCCGGCACCGCTTTCGAGCAGCTGGGCGGCGTCGATGTCCTGGTGAACAACGTGGGCGACGTCGCACGTGAGCAGATGTCGTGGCGCGATATCACCGAAGAGTCGATCGACCACATCCTGGCCGTCGACATCAAGGGCACGATGCTGTGCATCCACGAGTTCGGCATGCGGATGCTGGACCAGGGCCACGGCAGCATCGTGAACATCGGATCGACCGTCATCGTCCGTGGCAGCGCGAGGGCGCCGCAGTACGCCGCGGCCAAGTACGGACTGCTGGGCGTGACGAAGTCGTACGCACACGCGTTCGCGCCCACGGTCCGGGTCAACGTCTTCGCCCCGGGGTTCATCGAGACCGAGGCGACCCTGGGCCGCCAGGACTGGCGGTCCGGCCGCGGCGACCAGCTGCGATCGCTCACCCCGATGGGGCGCATCCCCGGGCCGGCCGAGCTCGCTGGCACCGCCCTGTTCCTGGCGACCGACGACGCCTCGCACATGACGGGCGGGTACATGGTCGCCGACGGCGGCTACAACATGGTCGGCGCATGAGCCCACCGGGGGTACCGCATCCGGGAGACCTCAGCCTGGCCGAGGCCCGCGCGCTGGTGCAGCGCGCCGTCGATAAGGCCGAGCAGCTTGGCCTGCGCGGGGCGATCGCCGTGGTGGGGGCCACCGGAACGCTGCTCACGGCGTCACGCATGGACGCCGGTGGCCCGGGCGGCATGGCCCGGGCCCGCTCCAAG
Organism: Streptosporangiaceae bacterium; assembly: GCA_035518495.1. Lineage (GTDB taxonomy): Bacteria > Actinomycetota > Actinomycetes > Streptosporangiales > Streptosporangiaceae > UBA9676. The sequence goes on along the minus strand of DATIXO010000096.1, from coordinate 44,332 downwards.
GCGTGGATCTCGGCTACCCAGCAGATCCCCAGCTCGGAGCACCTGCGCCGGATGACGGCGATCGCGCCGCCGGTCGCCGCCGGCTTCGCGGTGGCGTCGCCCGAGGCGCTGTTCCCGGGCGCGGGCGGGATGCCGGTCCGGGTCGAGGGCAGGGTGGTCGCCGGCATCGCGGCGTCGGGTGCGACGGTGAGCCCGTTCTTCCCCGACGGCGTCGACCCGCGGGTGGTGAGCGCGGACGGCAGGCCGGCCAACCCCGAGGACCTGCTCATCGCCTACGCACTCGGGATCCCGTACGCGGGCCAGCACGGGGACGACCAGAGCCGCTGGGAACAGCGTTTCGGCGACCTGACCGTCGACCCGGCCGAGAGCCTTGGCATGGCACCCGCGCCCCCGGCGGCCCGCCAGGCCCAGCTCGAGTGGGCCAGGGCGCTCAGTGACGCCGCCATGAACGCGGCGGCGGGCCGCGGCGCCCGGGTGGCGGTCGCCGTCGTCGACAGCGGCGGTGACCCGATCCAGCAGGACCTGATGGACGGCGCCCCGGCGGGCGCGGTAGCCGTCGCGCAAGCCGTGGCGGGTGCCGCGGCGCTGTTCGGCTGCGGCAGCGGCGACCTCGGCCCCCGCTTCGGGCAGATCGCTCCGGTCGCGGCGCTGGTGGTGCCGCCGGTGCTCGGCGTGCCCGGCGGCCTGCCGGTCAGCGAGGCCGGGCGGGTGGTCGCCGGCCTCGGAGTCGGCGGCGGCGAGCCTGCCGTCTGTGAGGACATAGCCCGGACCGCCCTGGCGGGGTCATGACAGGCCCGGGGTCATGACGGGGGGCGGCGCCGGCCCGGTCCGCATCGCCGTCATCGGCTGCGGCGCGATCGGGAGCCTGTACGCGGCGCACCTGGCCCGCGTTCCCGGGGTCGAGGTGTGGGCCGTGGACCCGTGGGCGGAGCACGTGGACGCGATGCGGTCGCGGGGGCTGCGGGTCACCGGTCGCGGTGGCTTCACCGCTGCGGTGCACGCGAGGACCGATGGCGCCAGCCTGCCCGCGTGCGATTTCGGCCTCGTCGCGACCAAGGCGCCGCACACGCGCGCGGCCGTCGAGGGCGCACGGGCGGCGCTGGCGGACGCCGCCGTCGTCAGCGTCCAGAACGGGCTCGGGAACGAGGAGGTCATCGCCGAGTTCGTGCCGCGCGTGATCCGCGGCAGCATCGTCACGGCCGGCGCCATCGTGGAGCCCGGCGTCGTCCGGTACGACGCGCCGGGGGACTCGTGGTTCGGGCCGTTCGAGCCGCGGCCGGCGCTCATGGGCGAGGTCGCCAGGCTGGCGCGGCTGCTCACCGAGGGCGGGCTGCGCACGCACGCGCTCGAAGACGCCAGGGGCCCGCAGTGGACCAAGGTCATCTTCAACTCGGCGACGAGCCCGCTCGCGGCCCTGACCGGGCTGCCGGTAGGCCGCGTCTGCACCGACGAGGGGCTCCGCCAGCAGGTCGACCGGCTGATTGCGGAGGCACTGGCGGTCTGCGCACAGGCCGGGATCACGCTCACGCGGCCGCCCCAGGAGGCAGTGGCGGAGGCCATCGAAGAGGCGTTCGGCCACAAGCCGAGCATGCTGCAGGACGTCCTGGCACGGCGGGTGACCGAAATCGACGTCCTCAACGGCGGCGTCGCCGCCGAGGGGCGGCGGGTGGGAGTGCCCACGCCGCTGCACGACTGCATGGTGGCTCTGGTCAGGGGCCTCGAGCGGTCCTGGCCGGCCTAGCCGGAAAGGCGCAGGTCGGACCGGGGGGATGTGGTCAATTCGTGACCTTCGAAGTGTGGACAACCGCAACCGCTTCCCGTAATCTATCTAAAATGAAAATAGCTTTCATGATGTGAGAACACTTCTGGTGAGGAGGGCCGCCATGAGAACCCGCCGCCGTCGCCACACCCCCACCCCCATGGGCAGGGCGGTGACGGACGCCGCGGCCTGCCGCCCGGGATGGGCACCTCTGGGGGGAGAGCCATGACCGCGCCGGCCACCCGGCAGCCGCTGCTCGAGGTCGCCGGGCTGCGCGTCACCTACGGCGGGGTCGTGGCCGTGTCCGACGTCGACCTGCAGGTCACCGAGGGCAGCGTCTACGGGCTGATCGGCCCCAACGGCGCCGGCAAGACCTCGATGGTGGACGCGCTGACCGGATACACCAGGCCCTCCGCCGGGCGGATCGTGTTCGACGGTCACGACATCGGCGGCCTGCGCCCCTACCGGCGGGCGCGCCTCGGCCTCGCGCGGACGTTCCAGTCGGTCGAGCTGTTCGACGACCTGACCGTCGAGGAGAACCTGCTCGTGGCCAGCGAGCACGTGACGGTCGCCTCCGCACTGAGGGACCTGTTCCTGCCACACCGCCCGCCGGACCGCACCGGGGTTGACTGGGCCGTCTCGGTCTGCGGCCTGGAGGATGTCGTGGACCGCTACCCGTCCGAGATCTCGCTCGGCAAGCGCAAGCTGGTGGGCATCGGCCGGGCGCTCGCCCGCCAGCCCCGGCTGGTCCTGCTCGACGAGCCCGCCGCGGGGCTGGACACCGACGAGAGCCGCGAGCTGGGACGCCGGCTGCGGACCCTGCCGGAAGAGCACGGCGTGACGGTCTTCCTCATCGACCATGACATGGGGCTCGTCCTCAGCGTGTGCGACCGCGTCATGGTCCTGGACTTCGGAAGCCAGATCGCCGCCGGGACCCCCGCGGAGATCCGCGACGACCAGCGCGTGATCGAGGCCTACCTGGGAGGGCACCATGCGGGCACCGGCCAGTAACGAGGGCGCGTCCGGCCACGCCCTCGCCGTCAGGGACCTGTCCAGCGGTTACCGGGGGGTCCCGGTGGTCCGCGAGCTCAACCTGGAGGTCCGCCCCGGTGAGGTCGTGGCACTGCTCGGCCCGAACGGCGCCGGGAAGACCACGACCCTGGAGACGATCGCCGGGCTGAACAGCCCGATCTCGGGCACGGTCGAGCTGTCCGGCGAGAGCGTCGGCGGCACTCCGGCCCACATCCTCGCCCGCAGGGGCCTGGCGCTCGTGCCCGAGGGCCGGGCCCTGTTTCCCGGGCTCACCGTCCGCGAGCACCTGCGGCTGGCGGGCCGGCGGGGCGGCAGCCGGGAGGAGGAGCTGCTGGAGATGCTCCCCGAGCTGCGCAAGTGCCTGGGGCGCAAGGCCGGCCTGCTGTCCGGCGGTGAGCAGCAGATGCTGGCCGTGGGCCGGGCGCTGGTGACCCGCCCACGGCTGCTGCTCGTCGACGAGATGAGCCTCGGGCTGGCCCCGGTGATCGTCGAGCGCCTGCTCCCGGTCCTGCGCCGGGCAGCCGACGAGCTGGGCGCGAGCGTGCTGTTCGTCGAGCAGCACGTCGCGCTGGCGCTGGAGGTCTCCGATCGCGCCTACGTCCTGGCACATGGCCGGATCCGGCTGCAGGGCGCCGCCGCCGAACTCCGCGAGCGGCGTGAGCTGCTCGCGGCCAGTTACCTCGGGGAAACGGCCGCCTGAGGCGGCCGTTTCCCCCCGCCATCCCCGACCGACAGACGCAACTACTCAGGAAAGAGGCATAGATGAGACGTCCCAGATGGCTCGCTGCAATGGCACTCGTGGCAGCCGGGCTGATCGCGGCGGGCTGCAGCTCGGGCAGCTCGAGCGCTCCGGCGTCGGGCAGCACGACGGGCGCGGCCAGCGGTTCGGTGTTCGGCACCCCCAAGAAGGCCACAGGCACCCCGTACGTCTTCGGGATGATCAACGACGAGACCGGCGCGGTCACCTTCCCGGAGGCCCGCCAGGGAGCGATCGCCGCCGCCGACTACGTCAACAACTACCTCGGCGGGATCAACGGCCACCCGATCACGATCGACGCATGCACCGGTGACGGCACGCCAGCCACCGCCGCGCGGTGCGCCAACCAGCTCGTGGCCAAGCACCCGCTCGCGATCCTCGGCGCCGCCGATGTCGGCGCGCCCGCCTCCATCCCGATCTACCAGCACGCCAACCTGGCGTACCTGGGCGGCATCCCGTTCACCCCGGTCCCCATGACCGCCCCGAACTCCATTCAGTTCTGGTCGGTCAGCGTCGGCGACAACGCTGCCGCCGCCGTGTACGCGGGCACGCAGCTGCACGTCAAGAGCGTCGCGCTGGTGTACTTCAGCAACCCCCAGGGCGAGTCGATCATTCCCCAGATCTCGCCGGTGTTCAAGGCCGCCGGGGTGAAGACGATCAAGTACATCCCGCTGTCACCGACGTCGCCGGACCCGAGCCCGCAGGCTGCCCTGGTCGAGAGCAGCGGCGCCGAGATGGCCTACGTCGACGTCCCGAACGGCTGCGGCAACATGCTGAAGTCGCTCAAGTCCGTCGGCTTTGCCGGCAAGCTGATGGGCATCGACCCGTGTGGCGCGCCGCCGGTGATCCAGGCCGCGGCCGGTGGGGCCGAGGGCATGTACATCGCATCGCCGTTCCTGCTGCAGAGCGGGACTGGCTCGCAGGCGCGGCTGTTCCAGGCCGCGATGAAGAAGTGGGCCACGCCGGGCACGCTGATCGACTCGATCTCCACGGCCGGCTTCGCCACTGTCATGAACGTCCAGCAGGTGCTGAGCAAGATCTCCGGCACACCGACCACCAAGACCATCCTGGCCGCATTCAGGTCGGGCACCCACCCGAACTTCATGTCGCACCCCTACACCTGCAACGGGCAGGCGATGAAGGGCGCCCCCGCGATCTGCAATGACTACTACCTCATGAACCAGATCCAGAACGGGCAGATCACCCAGCCGAATCCGAGCGACTGGGTGACCTCGAAGGGCTATTTCCCCGGACTCAGCGGGTGACAACCGCAGCCGGGCCCGCTGGCCTCAGGGCAGGCGGGCCCGGCCGCTGCGGCCGGGCCGCGGAGACCAACCAGACCTAAGCGAGACATCATGTCCAGCTACATCCTCTTCCTGATCCTCGGCTTCGGCTCCGGTGCGACCTACGCCATCCTCGGCCAGGGACTCGTCCTGAAGTACCGCAGCGCTGGCGTGGTCGACTTCGCGCACGGCGCGGTGGCGATGTTCATCGCGTACGTCTTCGTCAATCTCCGCAGCTTCGGGCAGCTCGAGCTGCCCGTCGTCCTGATCCCGCACCAGATCTCGCTGACCGGCGGCGCCGGGATCGCCACTCCGCTCGCGGTCGTCATCTCGCTCGTGTACGCGGCCGTCCTCGGGCTGGTGCTGTATGTGCTGGTCTACCGGCCGCTGCGGACCGCCTCGCCGCTCACCCGCGTCTGCGCGTCGGTCGGCGTCATGCTCGCCCTGGAAGCGATCGCGGTCCTCAACTACAGCACCGAGCCCGTCACCACCAACCCGATCTTCCCCAGCTCCCCGCTGTCGATCGCCAAGGTCACCTTCCCCGAGGACCGCCTGTTCTTCACCGGCGTGGTCCTCATCATCTCGGTTGTGCTGGCGCTCACCTACCGTTTCTCACGGTTCGGGCTTGCGACCCGGGCCGGCGCCGAGAACGACCGGGGAGCTGCGCTGACCGGCATCTCAGCCAACCGCGTCGCCTGCCAGAACTGGGTGATCGCGACGGTCCTGGCGGGCGTGGCCGGCATCCTGATCGTCCCGGTCGCCAACCTCGACCCGACCTCATACACCCTGTTCATCGTGCCGGCGCTGGCCGCCGCCCTGGTCGGCCGGTTCGAGTCCTTCTGGATCACCGCGCTGGCCGGCCTGCTGATCGGCTGCGCCCAGTCCGAGATCGAGAAGCTCATCACCGTCTGGACCTGGCTGCCCCAGCAGGGCCTGTCGGACGCACTCCCGTTCGTCGTCATCATCGTGGTGATGGCGCTGCGCTCCCGCTCCGTGCTGGCCCGCGGCGGGGAGACGGCCGAGCGCAATCCCTCGGTCGGCCGCCCGCATACCCCACTGCGGACGGCCGCCGCCTGCTTCGTGGCGGGCCTGGTGGTGCTGCTGGTGCTCAACGGCGTACTCCGCTTCGCGTTCATATCGTCGCTGACCGTCACCTGCATCGCCCTGTCGGTGGTGGTGCTGACGGGATACGTCGGGCAGGTGTCGCTCGCCCAGATGTCGCTGGCCGGGATCGGCGGCTTCATGCTCGGGCACATCTCCAGCGGATGGGGCATCGGCTTCCCGTTCTCGCTGATCCTCGCCGGTCTCTGCGCGGTTCCGGTCGGGCTGATCATCGGCCTGCCCGCGCTGCGGCTGCGCGGGGTGAACCTGGCGGTGGTGACGCTCGGCTTCGCGGCTGCGATGGACGCCGTCGTCTTCAACAGCCAGCGGTTCACCGGCAGCACGGCCGGCCTGCCGATCCCGGCGCCGCGGCTGCCCGGGCTGGACCTGTCGATCAGCGAGGGCAGAGCTTATCCCCGCGTGATCTTCGGCGTGGTCGTGCTCGTGGTCGTCATCCTGCTTGGCCTGCTCGTCGCCCGGCTCCGGCGGGGCCCGGCCGGGCGCATGCTGCTGGCGATCCGCTCCAACGAGCGGGCGGCCGGCTCGGTCGGGATCAACGTCGCGCAGGGGAAGCTGATGGCGTTCGCGCTCGCCGCGTTCATCGCCGGCATCGGCGGCGCCCTGACCGGCTACATGCAGGGCGAGCTGACCTCCGACAGCTTCGCTGCCTTCACGTCCATCAGCCTGCTGGCGATCGTGTTCGTCGCCGGCGTCGGGCGCATCTCCGGGGCGGCCGTCGCGGGCATCATGTTCTCCGCCGCGGGGTTGTTCGTGACGTTCCTCAACATCCACCTCAACGTCGGCAAATACCAGGCGATCGTCGCCGGCGTGGCGCTGGTGCTGACCGCGGTCCAGAACCCGGACGGCGTGACCAGCACCGCGACCGGCAAGGGCCCGGCGGTGGCACTGGCGAGGCTCCAGGACCGCGCCGCAGGGGTCCTGAAGAGGCGGCTGGCGGGCGGGCCCGGGGTCCAGCCGACGGCGGATGACGCGGCCGGCCCCAGGCCCAGCGGCGAAGGCGGCGAGCTCACCACGGAAGCAGACCGCCGTCTGCGTAAAGCATCTGGCCAGTGATCGCGCCGGCGGCGCCGGAGACAACCAAGGTGACCGCGGCGGCGATGCCCGCCCGCGTGTGGGCCGATGTCATCGGCGGCGACGCCCTGGGCCGCGGGAATCAGCCGGCCCTGTGCTGGTGGCTGCCGGAAGGAGCCTCGGTGCAGCGCGCCTACCGGCTGCGCACCGACGACGGCTTCGACACCGGGTGGGTGGCCGGCCGGACCCAGTCGTTCGTCCGGATGCCCGTCTTCGGCCGTTCCCGGCGCTCGTGCGCGGCGCAGGTCCGGGTGCGGACCGACCTGGGCGAGAGCGAGTGGAGCTATCCGGTCCGGCTCGAGGCCGGCCTGCTGGCGGAGGAGGACTGGTCGGCCGGGTGGATCGGTGTGGCGGAGGACCGGCGGCCCAGGCAGGGGGCCCGGCCGGCTTACTGGCTCAGGACGGTCATCGAGGTCCCCCCGTCCGGCCAGGCCCGGCTGTACATCACCGCGCTGGGCTTGTATCAGGCGTTCCTGGACGGGCAGCGGGCCAGCGACGTCGAGCTCGCACCCGGCTATACGCAGTACCGGGCGCGGGTGCAGTACCAGGCGTACGACGTCACCCCGCTCATGCGGCCCGGGCTCCGGGTGCTCGCCGTCCTGCTGGCCGACGGCTGGTACCGCGGCCAGGTCGGGCTGCCCCGGGCAGCGGACCAGTATGGCGAAGACGTGGCGCTGCGCGCGCAGCTCGAGGTGCAGACCGGGCGGGGCTGGCAGGTCGTGGCGGCCAGCGACCCGGGCTGGCGCGTGTCGCCCTCACACATCACCGCGGCCGACCTGATCGGCGGCCAGCGGGAGGACCAGCGGCTGGCCGGCCCCGCCGTGCACGACGTGTCGTTCGACGACACGTCGTGGAGCCGCGCCGTCGCGCGCGAGTTCAGCGTGGCGGTGGTCCGCTCGGTCGCCCCGCCGGTCCGGCGGGTCGAGCAGATCCGGCCGGCCGCCGTCTGGCCGGTGCGCGGCGGGAAGGCCTTCGTGGTCGACTTCGGGCAGAACTTCAACGGGTGGGTGCGGCTGGCCTCACCCGGCCCGCAAGGCGGCCGGGTGACGCTTTCGCATGGCGAGTGGCTCGGCCCGGGGGGAGACTTGACAACGGCGCACCTCGACGTCGACCTCCCGGTCATCCCGGAGGTGCTGCCGCTGGGTCAGGTCGACGAGGTCGTCTCCGACGGCGGCAGCGCGTTCGAGCCGCGGTTCACCACGCACGGCTTCCGGTACGTCCGGGTCGAGGGCCACCCGGGGCCGCTGGGGCCCGGCGACATCACCGGCATCGTCGTGCATTCGGACCTGCGCAGGCTCGGCTGGTTCGGCTGCAGCGACGAGCGTGTGAACCGGCTCCATGAGGCGGTGGTGTGGTCCCTGCGGTCGAACATCTGTGACATCCCGACCGACTGCCCGCAACGCGAGCGCGCCGGCTGGACGGGCGACTGGCAGATCTTCACGCCCACCGCCGCGTACCTGTACGACGTCCTCGCCTTCACCCGCAAGTGGCTGGCCGACGTGTCGCTCGACCAGCGTGCCGACGGATGCGTCGCCAACATCTCGCCGTGCCCGCCGGCCGAGGACTTCGACGGGCCGCTCGGCGGGCTTAACGGCTCGGCCGGGTGGGGTGACGTCGTCGTGTCCGCCCCCTGGGACCTGTACCAGGCGTACGGGGACACCTCGCTGCTGCGGGAAATGTGGCGCCCCATGACCGCGTGGGCCGATTTCGCCGCGGCGGCGGCCGCGGGAGGCCGGCACCCCGATCGGGCCGCGGCACGGCCGGAGGCCGCCCCGCACGAGCGGTACCTGTGGGACACAGGCTTCCACTGGGGCGAGTGGAAGGAACCGGGGACCGTGGTAGCCGACTTCGCCGCGTTCACGCGGGCGGACAAGTCCGAGGTGGCAACGGCCTACCTGTACCGCTCCGCGGCGACCATCGCGGCGATCGCCCAGGTGCTCTCTCTGCCAGAGGGCCAATGGCGCCGGTACCGTGCCATTGCCGACGGCGCGCTCGACGCCTGGCGGCGGGAGTTCATCCGGCCCGACGGAACACTCTCCGTGCAGACCCAGGCATCGCACGTGCGGGCGCTGGCCTTCGGGCTGGTGCCCACCGGGCTCCGGGCGGCCGTCGCCGAGCGGCTGGCCGAGCTCGTTGGCCTCGCGGGCGGCCATCTCACAACCGGCTTCTTGTCCACGGCCTACCTGCTGCCCGTGCTCGCCGATACCGGGCACCTCGGCACCGCGTACCGCCTCCTGCAGCAGGACACATCGCCGTCCTGGCTCACGATGCTCGACCGGGGCGCGACGACGACGTGGGAGGAGTGGGACGGTGTTGACGAGCGCGGCGTCCCGCACGGGTCGCTCAACCACTACAGCAAGGGCACGGTGGCCACCTTTCTGCACCGCTATGTCGCGGGGCTGCGCCCGGCCGCACCGGGATATCGCGCCTTCGAGGTACGCCCGCACCCCGGCGGGGGCATCACCTCTGCCGCGGCGCGCCACGTCAGCCCGTACGGGCCTATCGAGGCTGCCTGGCGGATCGCCGGCCGGTCACTGGGGCTGGACGTCCTCGTGCCGGCCGGGACCACGGCGACCGTGATCCTGCCCGGCGAGGAGCCGCACCGCGTGGGGCCGGGGCGGCACCACTGGGCCGGGGCCGCGCCGGCGCTGTAACCGGCTGACAGACGGTTAGCCGACGGACGCGGGGGGCTCCGGCCGCACGGCCCGGTCGAAGGACTCGTACGCCCGGGCGCGCTCCTCGATCTCCGCGCGCAGCTCGCGGTGACGCACGGCGGTTTCCTGGATCTCGACGGCGTGGGCCCGTTTCTCGGCCATGGAGATGACCGACGCGGACAGGTTCGTCCAGGTCACTTGCAGGTCTGGCGCCAGCCGGCCGCGCGCGCCACACGTCGCGCACTCCACGTCCGCGCCGCGCAAGGCGACAACGTCGAGGTGGCACATGGGGCACAGCCCTGGCGGCCCCAGGTAGCGCGCCTGCTGGAACGTGACCCCGAGCTGGCTGGCGATGTTGCGCCCGAGCAGGGCCGCACGGTCGATCGCCGCCTGGTCCAGTACCACCGAGCGCGGCGTGCCGGCGCCCTCGAACTGCACCTGGTCGACCACGGCGATGTTCATCGAGAACGTCGCCGTGTGCATCAGGGGCAGCGCCAGCGTCTTCCACTGCGACGTCAGCGAGCCGCCCACCGCGAGGAAGCCGGCCACCCTCGGCTTCAGCACCCGCTCGTCGACCCGGAACGGGACGGCCGGCTCCTGTCCCTGCCCGCGCAGCGCCAGCAGCCCCTCGATGATGGCGGCGTCGGCGTTCGGCCCGAGCAGCCGGTCGACGAGCAGCTTTAGCCGGGCGGCGACCGTACGGCTGATGATCGGGGTGCTCACGATCAGCCCATCACAGTCGACCAGCCGTTCCCATAGCCACCAGGCATCGTCCGGCTCGGCGGCCTCGGCGGCCCCGCTGGGCAGGCGGAGCTCGTCGAGCCGGACGAGCTCGACATCGGCGCCCTCGTCTTCCGCCGCCCTCGCCGCCGCCTTCAGCAGGATCTCCGCGCTGCCGTGGGGCTGGCCGCAGCCGATCCCCAGCACCCTGGCGCCCGTGCCGCTCGCCGGCATCTCTGCTCCTTTCCTGCCCGCCACCCGCTACAGCGCCACGGCCCCGGCGCGCGGCAGTGGCCGCACCACGCCTTCCGGCGAGAACGCGGCCAGCATCCCGGCGTACTTGGCGGGGTCGGTGGTCTCGCCCTCGTGGATGGGCACCGCGATCCGTGGCCGGACGGCCCGTACGTAGTCGACCGCCTCGGCGAGCTTCAGCCACGGCCCGTCCACCGCAACCGCCAGCACGTCCACGTCGCGACCGGGGACGGTGAACGAGTCGCCCGGATGCAGGAACGCACCATCGTCGACAAGATAGGCGGCGTTCGCGCAGCCAGGCACGTCACCATACACGGCGGCGTGCGTGCCGCCGGTGACCTCGATGGCCGTGCCGCCGATCCGGAACCGGTCACCCGGCTGTACCACGGCATGGCCGGGCAGGCCCGGCACCTCCGAAGCCGTCCCGGCGTCGACCCAGAGCCGCGCGCCCGGGTTCGCCGCGAGCAGCGGGCCGAGCCGGGCGGGGTCGACGTGGTCGGCGTGCTGGTGCGTCACCAGCACGGCGTCGAGGTCACCGACGTCGCCGAACGCGGACAGGACACCCGGGTCGAACAGCAGCCGGGCGGTGCCGGTCTCCACGAGCAGGCAAGCGTGTCCAAGGTGCGTCAGCCTCATCGCGGTGCTCCTCACCTCCCGTGCCGCGCCCTTGCCGACATTCTCTCACTGTGAGAGAATAACTTCCATAGAATGACAGTAAATAACCGGGAACTGGTCAGGTCGATCGGAGGGCCGCGGATGGGTCGGCTGGACGGCAAGCGGGCGCTCATCTCCGGCACCGGCGGTGGCATCGGCCGGGCGACGGCACTGCTCTGCGCGCGGGAGGGCGCCCACGTCGTGGGCTGCGACCTGCACCAGCCGACCTCAGATGAGACCGTGGGACTGGCCCGGGCGAGCGGCGGCCGGATGGACGCGGTCGCGCCGGTCGATCTGGCGACGGAGGAAGGCGCACGGCGATGGGTCGAGGACGCGGTGGCCCTGGCCGGCGGGGTCGACATCCTCGTCAACAACGCGTCGGCGATCCGGTTCGGCCCCATCGACAGGCTCTCCTTCGCCGACTGGTCATTCACCATCCGCCATGAGCTCGACATCGTCTTTCTCGTCACGCGCGCCGCCTGGCCGCATCTGATCGCCAGCGGGGGCGGGTCGATCGTCAACGTCGCCTCCATCTCGGCCTCGCGAGGTGCGTTCTTCATGCCGCAGAACGCGCACGGCGCGGCCAAGGGAGGGGTGCTCGCGCTGACCTACCAGCTGGTCATCGAGGGCGGCCCGCATGGCATCCGGGTCAACGCCGTCAGCCCGGCGATGACCGAAACGCCGCACACCACGCCGCTGCTCACCGACCCCGAGGGCCCGGCCGCGAGCATCGCCGCCCGCGCGCCGCTGGGCCGGTGGGGGCAGCCGCAGGACGTCGCTCACGCGATCCTGTTCCTGTGCTCGGACGAGTCGTCCCACGTGAGCGGCGCGAACATCCCCGTCGACGGCGGCGCGGCGGTGGTGGGATGACAGCGCGGCCGCCCGGCGGGCTGGCCGGCCGCCTGATCATGCGCAGTGACGCCGGATACGAGCAGGCCCGCGTCGGCCGCATCTTCAACGCGCGCCGCCCGGACCGGTTCCCCACGGCGGTGCTGCTTGCCGAGCGCGACGACGATGTGATCCTGGGCGTCCGGCTGGCGGCCGAGCGGGGGTGGACGGTCAGCGTGCGCTCCGGCGGGCACTCGTGGGCGGCGTGGAGCCTGCGCGACGATGCCCTCCTGATCGACCTCGGCGGCATGCGCGACATCACATACGAGCCGGCCTCCGGGACTGTGTCCGTGCGGCCGGCGGTGCAGGGGGGCCTCGAGCTCGCGCCGTTCCTCGCCGGGCGGGGGCGGGCGTTCCCGGGCGGCCACTGCTCATCGGTCGGCCTCGGCGGGTACCTGCTGCAGGGCGGGCAGGGCTGGGACGGCCGGGCCCGCGGCTGGGCCTGCCAGAGCGTGGCCGGGCTGGACGTCGTCACCGCTGACGGCAAGCTCGTTCACGCCGATGCCAGCCAGAACCCCGACCTGCTGTGGGCGGCGCGCGGCGCGGGCCCCGGCTTCCCCGGGGTGGTCACGCGGTTCCACCTGCAGACGTACCAGGCACCGCGGGTGATGTGGCACGACACCTGGACGTTCCGGCTCGACGACACGGTGGAGTTGCTCACCTGGCTGCATGGCGTGCTGCCCGGGCTCGACCGGCGCGTCGAGCCGGTGGTCGCGGCCACCCGGTTGCCGGACGTCCCGCTGCACGACGGTACGGCCCGCCCGGACGGGACGGTCCTGCTGCTGCACACGACGGTGATGGCCGATTCCGGCGCCGTCGCGCTCGCCCTGCTCGCTCCGCTGCAGGACGGTCCCCTCGCCGGCCGTGAGCTCGGACACGCGCAGGGCCCGACCAGCGTGGCCGAGGAGAACCTCGCCCAGGAAGCACAGAACCCCACAGGCCACCGGTACGCCGTCGACTGCACGTGGAGCGACGCGCGGGCCGATGTCCTGGCCCCGCTGCTGCAGGCGATGTGGAGCGAGCTGGACACCGAGCACTCGTTCTCCATCTGGTACGGGTGGGCGCCGCGGCGCGACCTGCCCGATATGGCGTTCTCGGTGGAGGCGCAGGTGTACATCGCGACCTACGCGATCTACACCGACCCGGCCGACGACGCAAGGTACTCCGAGTGGGTCCACCGCCGCACCGCCGCGCTGGCCATCCACGGCGCCGGCGTCTACCTGGGCGACACTGACTTCGCCCGGCGGCAGGACCGGTTCCTGTCGGACGCGGCGTACAGCCGTCTCGGCGCCATCCGCGCCGAACGTGACCCGTCCGGCCGCTTCGCGTCGTATCTCACGTCCGACCCGGAAGGGCTGAACGTCCATGGCTGAGGCCGCCCCGTGATTGTGTGAGGTGCCCGGAAGCTTCGCCGCCACCGCGCAATCCCCGCACCGTCTATGACAGCGTGAAAATTGTCGACAGGACGGGCGCCGCGGGGCCCCATGGCCGGAGGCGGGAGCACAGTGACCGACCAGGTAAGCGGTGAAGACCGGGGCGCTCCGGGCGAACCCCGTGATGGCACCAGCCCCGAAGGGACCGGGGCCGGTGACGGGACCGAACCTGATGCGCGTTTTACCTTCGCCAACGAGCGGACGTTCCTGGCGTGGAGCCGCACCGCGCTCGCGCTGGTGGTGGGCGGGCTGGCGATCGCGCAGCTGCTGCCGCCCTTCCCCGGCGTTCCCTGGGGGCGGCATATCATCGGCACCCCGCTGATCCTGCTCGGCTGCGCGGTGTCGGTGGTCAGCTACACCGAGTGGAAGGCCAGCCAGCAGGCGCTGCGCCACGGACGGCCGCTGCCTCGCTCCCGCCTGCCCCAGATCCTGGCCATCGCCATCACGGGCATCGGCCTGGCCGCCGTGGTGATCGCCCTGCTGTCGGAGGCGCTGCGGTGATCGCCCGGCTGCCGGAGGTGAGGACGCCCTGAAACAGCCCGGCGACGACACCGAGGACGGCCCCCCAGGGCTGGCCGAGGAGCGAACCGAACTGGCCTGGACCCGCACCGCCATTGGCTTCGCCGGCGTCGGGGCCGCCATCCTCAAGTACCGCCCGCTGATGGGGCTGCCGGTACTCCTCGTGTCCGCCGTCATCTGGCGGCTGGGCCAGCTGCCCGGCGCGGTGGGCACGGAGAGCGGCCACGACCGGCGGCTCCTGCTGATCACCGTGACCATTACCGGCATCGCGCTGGTAGCGCTGGTGCTCAGCTTCGTCGGCCCGGGCGTCGCCCCGTTCCCCTGACCGGCGCGCCGGGCCAGGGTGCACGCGGCCAGGCCCGGCGGCTGGGCGCCGCTGTTGCCGTCAGCCCGCGGCGGCGGTCATCTGCAGGGCGTGCCGCAGGGCACCGGCGTCCAGCCGGACGTTGTAGGCCGGCGTGCCCGGCTGGAAACGCCGGCCCTCCGCCAGCGGGCCGGCGTCCACGACGTCGAAGCCGAACTGCTCGATCAGCCCGGCCACGGCAGCCTTGGCCGCCGCGTCGTCGCCGGCGATCGGCAGCGCCCGGCGGCCCGGCGTCCCGGCCGGCTGCCCCTGCGACGCCAGGTCCCCGAAGTAGATGGTGTTGAACGCCTTGACAACGTGCGCGCCGGGCAGGTGCGCCGCGAGCAGCTCGCTGCTGCTGGTGCTCCCGTCGTCGAGCTGGGGGAACTGCCCATCACGGCCCGGGTAGTAGTTGTTGGTATCGACCACGGTCCTGCCCGCCAGCCCGGCGGCCGGGACCTGCTGGTAGTTCCTCAGCGGGATGGTCACCACCACGATGTCGCCAGCGGCCGCGGCCTGCGCCGCGGTGCCCGCGGAGGCGTGCCCGCCGAGCCTGGACACCAGGCCGCCGAGCGTCTGCGGCCCCCGCGAGTTGCTCACCACCACGTCATGGCCCTGCCCGACGGCCAGCTGGGCGAGCGTGCCGCCGATCCTGCCCGCGCCGATCAGCCCTATCCGCATGCCCGCGCCAACCACCGGCCACGGCACCGCTATTCCGCCGTTCCCCGGCCCGGCCGTCCGGTTGCCGGCCGGCAGCCCGCATCGGGCCCGCAGCCCGCACCCCGGCCCCGGTAACGGGATGCGCTGCGGCGCCGATCACGGGGGCCCCCCCGGCTGTGCGGGGGATCAGTACTGGTCGGGTGACGCGACCGCCTCGGCGATGATCAGCTCCGGCGGCGCCGGGGCGGCACCGATGGAGCCGATGAAGGCCTGCAGCTCAGGGTTGGAGAAGAACTGCTGGAAGTGCTCGGGGCTCTCCCACTCGTCGACGACCATGACGAACCCGTCACCGATCCCGAAACGGTGGTGGACACCGCCCGCGGCGCGGGCGGCGTCGGCGTACTTGGTGAACTCGCCGGCCCGGTCGGCCAGCGCCTGGCGGAACGTGGCGGTATCACCCTGGAACTTCCCGATGACGAGCACGCTCATGGCATCAAACCCCCCACAGTGAGTACTGCTGCTATCTGATATCTGAGTACCGCTTACGTGGGGGGTACGTCGCCGGGGCCGGCCCCGGATCAGTCGAGTCCCAGCGCGGCCGCGGCCACCAGCACCGCCGAGGCCCGATCGGAGTCGCCGGTGACATACAGGTCGAGGTCGGCGGGGCTGACCCGGTTCGCGGCCAGCCGGCAGAAACCCACGACGTCGGTGACGATGGCGATGGCGGCCGGCTCGGGTGCGTCCCCGCCGATCGCGATGTCCCAGGTCCCGCCGCCGGGCCCGGTCAGCACGAGCCGCAGGTCGATCGGCCCTTGCAGGCCGGTCTTCATCGCGCCGAACGGCAGCATCGCGGCCGCGAGCTCGGTCATGAGCCGCAGGGCCGGGGCGTCGGGCACCGACGCGGACAGCCCGGCCGCCCGGCGGATGTCGTTCTCGTGCGTCCACAGCTCCAGCGCCCGGCCGACGAGCAGCGCTCCCAGCGGCAGCCGGATCCCGTGAATGGCGACCTCGGCCGTCGGATCGGCGCCCCGGACCTCCCCGAGCGTGCGGCCGGCCGCCTGGCGCCAGCCGGCGCGGGTCTCGGCGACCGGGCGCCCGGCCTGGCGGTCCGCCGCGGGCTGGGTGGATGCGACGTGATCTCCCTCGGCCACCGCCGGGTCACCGGCCAGCGCACTGCGCACGTCCTCCTCCACCCCGATCAGGTGACCGACCAGGCCCTGGACGTCCAGGTCACGAAGGACATGCAGGCGCCAGTCCCGCTCGTCAAGCGCGCACAGCAGCGCGTAGAAGGCGTCGGCCGCCCGGCTGAACGCCTCGTCCGGGGTGATGCCGGGGACCTCGGGGACGCTGCGGCCGGCCGGCCGCGCGCCCAGGGACGCCGCCATCACCCGTTCCCGCAGGCCCGCGGGGGGCGTCACGTGCTCACGCTCGCCGCCGGTCATGACAGCTCCAGCAGCTGGCGGTCCAGCACCGATTCCAGCTTGGCCAGCGCCAGTCTCAGCCGCGACTTGGCGGTCCCCTCGGGAATGCCGATGGCCTCGGCGACCTCCCGGTAGCTCAGCCCGCCGAAGTAGGCGAGCTCGACGACCTGGCGCTGGCTGTCGGGCAGCAGGCGCACCGCCGCCCGCACCACGCCGGCGGCCTCGGCGGCCTCCACCTCCTCACCAGGCGAGGGGAGCCCTTCGGCGGGAGTCAGCCGGTGATTCCGCTCCTGCCGCGCGATCCGCCGGAACTCGCTGCGCACCACGTCGACCGCCCGGTGCCGGGCCAGCACCGTCAGGTAGGTGCGCAGCGACCCTGCCGCCGGGTCGTACCGGTCGGGATGACTCCACAGCTCGACGAAGACGTCCTGGGAAACGTCCTGGGCGGCGGTCCACTCGCCGAGGACCCGCAGCGCGGCACCGTACACGGCCGGGCCGAGCCGGTCGAAGGCCTCGGCGAGCGCGTAATCGTCACCGGCCGCCAAGCGGGCCTTGAGCAGCGCGTCCGTTGGCTCCACCCATGGGAACCTAGCGCGGTTGCCGGCCGCCGGGCAACGCGTTGGCGCTGTCCGCTCCAGTACCGGATCGTCCAGCCACAGCTGGCACAGCGCGGCGGGCACGTGTCCTCCTCCGCCCGATGACCCCCACCATGGCTACGTCGCCGCGCACGGAACTGGATCAGTTGCGGCCCGGCCGCGATACGGGCGCCACCGGGGGCGGCTGGCGGCCGCCCTGAGCTGAACTGGCAAGCGCCGGCTTCTTGGCTGGTTCGCGCCGTCGCGGGGGTGGCTGCGGGCTATCGTTTGTGACGGGGTCCAACTAGTGAGGATGCCAGGTTGCCTGTCCCTACCGGCCGAGCGCCGGGTGAAGTTCCGATGACCCGTTTCCGCTGCCACGGGTGCGCGGCCACGGGCTGGGCGGGGAGCTGAGTCATGGCCAACCGCAGACGCGGCGGGGACCCGGGCGGGGGCATGACGGCCACCATCGCGGTGGTCGCGGCCCTCGGGGCGCTCGTGCTGGCCATCGGCGTCGGCACCTTCCTCCTGGTGCACGTCACGGGCAGCCCGCAGGAGGCCGCGACCACCTACCTGACTGACTGGCAGGCCCGCGACTACAGCGATATGGACGGGGTCACCGTGAACGCCCCCGCGGGCGGGGTGGCCGGCCCGCTGCGCGCGGCCGAGGCCCAGCTGAACATGCGCAGTTTCAAGTTCAAGCTCGGCCAGGTGACCCAGTCCGGCAGCTCCGCGCAGGCGCGGTTCACCGCCACCACCAAGATCGCCGGCGGCCAGGCATGGACGTACCAGGGGCAGCTGCAGCTGGTGGCCCAGAACCGCACCTGGGTGGTGAACTGGAGCCCCTCGGACATCTACCCCGGGCTGCAAACCGGCGAGCGGTTCGCGCTCGCTGCGGTGTGGCCGGCCCGCGGGCAGGTGCTCGCGGCCGACGGCACCGTGCTGAGCTCGCCGAAGGCGATCGCGCAGTCCGGGTCGATCGCGCTGATCAGCGGCAACGTGGTGCGGGCCACCGCGGCCCAGGCCAAGAAGCTGGGCCCCCCGTACCAGGCCGGTGACCTGATCGGCCTGGGCGGGGTCGAGCAGGCCTACGAGCAGCAGCTGGCTGGCAAGCCTGCCCTCACCATCCGCATCGTGGGCCCCGGCAACCGCGTCGACACCACCGCCGCCCACCTGCCCGCCACGCCCGGCGTATCGGTCCGCACCAGCATCGTCATGCGCGACCAGCTGGCGGCATCGGCGGCCGTCAGGGCCGCCGCGACCACCAAGCCCATCGACTTCGTGGCCATCCAGCCCTCGACCGGCCGGGTGCTCGCCGTGATCGACCGGCCCGGCGGGTTCGATCGCGCGATCCAGGGGGTGTTCCCGCCCGGCTCCACCTTCAAGGTGGTCACCGCCTCGGCCCTCAGCGGGACCGGGCTGCGCCCGGCCAGCACCGTGCAGTGCCCGGCCCAGGTGAACGTCGGCGGCCGGGTGTTCCACAACTTCGACAACGAGCAGCTCGGCAGCACCACCCTGCAGACCGCGTTCGCCGTGTCGTGCAACTCGACCTTCATCACGCTCGCCACGCAGCGGCTCACCGGGGCCACGCTCGCGTCGTCGGCAGCCACGTACGGCTTCAATGCCCAGCCCAACCTGGGCATCCCGGCCACGCTCGGGAAGTTCACCACCCCGCACGACTCGGTCGACCTGGCGGCGGACGCCTTCGGCCAGGGCACCGACCTGGTCAACCCGCTCAGCGAGGCCGCCATGGCCGCCGCCGTGCAGAACGGCACCTGGCGGCCGCCGCAGCTCGTCATCAGCCCGGCGCCGGCGCAGTCCGCCCAGCCGCAGCAGCTCAGCCCCACCGTGCTGGCCACGCTGCGCCCGATGATGCGGGCGGTGGTCACCACCGGCACCGCCGCCAACGTCGGTTTCCCGGCCGGGGTGTTCGGCAAGACCGGCACGGCCGAGTTCGGATCGTCCCAGAATCCGAAGGCCCACGCCTGGTTCGTCGGCTACCGCGGGGACCTGGCCTTCGCGGTGCTGGTCGAGGGGGGTGGCGTCGGGGCCGACGCCTCGGCGCCGATCGCGAACGCGTTCCTGCGTAATCTCTAGATCCCGCGCCCGCGGTCAGCGGCCGGTCACCGCCCACGCGGTGGCGCTGACGTCGACCGGGCCGTCGGTCAGCAGCTCCCGGCAGTGCTCGCGCAGCAGGCGGCGCCGCGGGCCGGTCAGTGACGCCACGTACATCCCGGCCGGGCCGACGCCGAGCGTGAAGGGCTGCCACCACTGCCCGAACGTGGCGTGCCTGACACCGACGGTGAGCGCGGTGGCGCCGGCCACGGTGAGGCCGGCCTGCGCGAAGAGCGCTGCCAGCTGGCCCTCGCCGACCCCGGCCAGCCCCGATTCATCGGTTGCCGAAGGGTCCAGCTCGCGCACTGCCCGCCAGAACGTGGTGAGCGGGCCGCGGCCGCTGCCGTGATCCCAGACGCAGGCCGCGACCGTCCCGGCCGGGCGGGTCACCCGGCCCATCTCGCGCAGGCCCGCCACCGGGTCGGCCATGAAGTGCACGACGAGCTGGGCGAGCGCGGCGTCGAAGGCCCCGTCCGGATAAGGGAGCCGCTCGGCCGCGGCCACCGCCACCTCGACCCGCGGCAGCCGCTCCCCCACCGCCACGGCGAA
The DNA here is from genome assembly GCA_035518495.1 of Streptosporangiaceae bacterium. Classification (GTDB taxonomy): domain Bacteria; phylum Actinomycetota; class Actinomycetes; order Streptosporangiales; family Streptosporangiaceae; genus UBA9676. Next base: position 24,525 of record DATIXO010000096.1, on the reverse strand, counting down.
CGGCCGCGAGGGGTCGACCGCGCACACCGCGTCCGCGCCCAGCCGGCGCACCAGCTCCGCGGTCAGCGCACCCGGCCCGCAGCCGACGTCCAGCGCCCGCTCGCCGCGCCGTACCGCGGCCAGATCGGCGAACCGGGCTGCCAGCGGCTCCGAATAGCGCCCCATGAAACGCATGTAAGCGTCCGCGCTGTCGAAGCTCACTCACTGCCCCCTCAGGCGATCTTCCGCGCGCCGGGTCCCGGCAGTGGGGTCACCTCGCGCGCCGACGCGAGCTTGTGCCCGGCCCCGCACGTGAGCTCCAGCCGGACGGGCTCCCCGCAGTCCCGGTGCGTGAGCAGGGCGAGCGGTCCAGCCGGGTCGGCCGCATACCGGTCGCCCCACTGCATCAGGGCGACCATGACCGGGTAGAGGTCCAGCCCCGCCTCGGTCAGCCGGTACTCCTGGCGGCTGCGCTGCCCGTGCTCCTGGTAGGGGACCTTCCGCAGCAGGCCCTCCGCCACCAGCCGGGCCAGCCGGTCGCTCAGGACCTGCCTCGGCGCCCGGGTGCGGCGCTGCATGTCATCGAACCGGCGGACCCCGTTGAACACCTCGCGCAGGACCAGGAACGTCCACTTCTCGCCGATGATCCCGATCGTGGTGCCGATCGTGCAGTTGGCGGTGTCGTAGTCCAGTACCCAGGGCCGTCCCATTCCTGAATGCTAAGTCCAGTTGACAGACTCAGCAAGCCGGGGCCATGCTGGGTCCGTGAAGCGAACCCAGAAGCTGGGACCGCGGGGGCAGGACAGTCCCGGGACCGTCCGGGCCGCCCCGCCGGGGCCGGCCGCCCCGTCAGCGTGGCCAGCAGGGTGGATCCAGGTCCGGCAGGCCAGCCACGCGGATCACGGAGCGCTCCGGGACTTTCTCACCCGCCTGTCGACACAGTCCCGCTACCTGCGGTTCTTCACCGGCGCCCCGCTGACCAGCCCGGCCATGCTCCGGACCCTGGCCGGGGACGGGCCGGCTGCGGATGCCGTCGTGGCGATCCGCGGCGGCGTCATCATCGGGCACGCCATGGCCGCGTACGGAACGGGCCCCAGCGGCACGCTGGCAGCCGACATCGGCGTGGTGGTGGCCGACGAGTGGCAGGGCCGGGGCGTGGGGTCGCGGCTGATGCGCACGGTCGTCACCAGGGCCCGCGCCCGCGGCGCCACCACTCTCGTCATGGATGTCCTGGCCGAGAACCAGAAAATGCTCGCGATGATCGCGGGCTGGTGGCCGGACGCCTGTCACGACCGGAGCGCGGCGCAGGTCACGGTGCGCGTCCAGCTAGCGTCCCAGCAGGCAGGCATGATCCATGGAAGACATACCGGCGCCCAGCGGCGCGGGTGTGGCCGCCAGCCACACGGCAGCGCTGGCGGACGGCGGTACACACCACGGAAACCGGCTGCGGTCGTATCGGTGGGATGACCCGGCCGGTGGGGCTGCTCTCGCATCCTGGCCCAGCTCGTGGGAGGCTCGCCAGGTGGGCGATGACGAGGTCCGCGACGGCGTGACGCTGACCAACCTCGGCCAGCCGCTGTTCGAGGGGGCGGAAGCGACCAAGCGGGACCTGGTGGAGTACCTGGACCGGGTCAGCGACCGGATCATCCCGGTGCTGCGCGACCGCCCGCTGTCGGTGATCCGGGTGCTGCGCGGCCAGGCGCCCTTCATGCAGAAGAACCTCCCCACATACACCCCGGCGTGGGTGCCGAGGGTGTCGCTGTGGGCGGAGGCCTCGCGGCGCGAGGTCACCTACGCGCTGTGCAACGACCGCCGCACGCTGCTGTGGTTCGCCAACCAGCGGGCCGTTGAGTTCCACCCGGCTCTGGTCCGGGCCGGCCGCTGGGCGCACCCAACCCACCTGATACTCGACATCGACCCGCCGGAAGGCGGCGCTTTCGGCCTCGCCGTCCGCGCGGCGCTGCTGGTCCGCCAGGCCCTCGCCGACGCCGGGATGGCGGGTGCGGTCAAGACAAGCGGCGCGAAGGGGCTGCACGTGTTCGTGCCGCTGGCACCGGACGCAGGCATGGAGGACGTGGCCGCCGCCACCCGCGCGCTCGCCGCGCGGGCCGAACGGCTCGACCCGGAGCTGGCGACCACCGCGTTCATCCGGGAAGACCGCGGGGGCAAGGTGTTCCTCGACGCGACCCGGGCCGGCGGCGCGACGGTGGCGGCGGCCTACAGCCCACGCGCGAGGCCGGGCACGCCGGTGTCGTTCCCGGTGGCCTGGGATGACCTCGGCCACGTGGTGCCCGCCGACTTCACCGTGCACACCGCGCCGGCCCTGCTCGCCGGCGGCGATCCCTGGGCCGGCCAGATGCCGCCCGCGCAGCCGTTGAGCACCGATCTGGTCGAGCAGGGCCATACGATCCCCATCGCCCGGGTCCAGGCGATGCATGAGGGCAAGCGGCGCGCCCGCGCCCGCCGCGACCAGCCGGGGTGAGGCCGCCAGCGGGACAGCGGAATGCACGGTGATGGCGGCAGTGTTGCGGCAGGCATGCCAACTGTTGTGATCGCCGCCGCGTACGGCGGCCCCGAGGTGCTCTCGGTGGTCGAGGAGCCCGCAGCCGAGCCCGGGCCGGGGCAGGCGCGCATCGCGGTCCGCGCCGCCGGCGTCAACCCGGTCGACTACAAGGCCTACAGCGGCACGTTCGGCGCCGATCCCGCCCGGCTGCCGGTGCGGCCCGGGTCCGAGGCCGCTGGGGTGGTGACCGCGGCCGGCCCGGACGCGGTGGGCCCGGCCGGCCCGGTCGCCGTGGGGGACGAGGTGATCGCGTACCGCGCGCCCGGTGCCTACGCCACCGAGCTGGTGGTCCCGGCGACGGCGCTGGTCCCCAAGCCGCCGGCCCTGGACTGGGCGCAGGCCGCGGGGCTCATGCTGACGGGCGTGACGGCCTGGCATGCGCTGGCCGCGGCGGGTGTGCATGAGGGCGACACGGTCCTGATCCACGGCGGGGCCGGCGGGGTGGGGCTGATGGCGGTGCAGCTCGCCACCGGGCGCGGGGCGCGGGCGGTGGCCACCGCGAGCCCGGCCAGGCACGGTTTCCTGCGCGACCTGGGGGCCGTGCCGGTGGCGTACGGGCCCGGTCTGGCCGGGCGGGTCCGCGCGGCCGCGCCCGGCGGGGTCGACGCCGCGCTGGACCTGGCCGGCACGGACGAGGCGGTCGACGTCTCGCTCGAGCTGGTCGCCGACCGGGCACGGATCGCCACCATCGCCGCGTTCGCGCGCGGCTTCGAAGCGGGCATCAAGGTCCTCGGCGGCGCGCCGGGCGCGGACCCGGGAACGCAGATCAGGGACGCCGCCCGGCTGGAGCTGGCCCGGCTAGCGGCCGGCGGGACGCTGCGGGTCTTCGTGACCCAGACCTTCCCGCTCGCCCAGGCCGCCGACGCCCACCGCGCCATCATCGGCGGTCACACCACCGGGAAGATCGCGCTCATACCCTAGGAGACCCTGGCGCCGGTCCGTGCGGCCCCGCCGGGCGGCGCCGGCTATCGTCGCGGCGTGGAGCAGGTCGATGTCGCGGTCGTCGGGGCCGGGCTGCTTGGCTCCGCGACCGCGCGGGCGCTCGGCGCCCGGGGCGTCCAGGCCGTGGCGCTCGAGCAGTTCGACCCGGGCCATGCCCGCGGCTCCTCACACGGCGCGACGCGGATATTCCGGCTTTCGCATCCCGATCCCGGTTACGTTCGGATGGCGGTCAGCGCGCTGCGTTCCTGGACGCGGCTCCAGCAGGACGCGGGCGAGCAATTGCTGGTGAGGACCGGCGGCCTCGACGCCGGCCCGGGCGCGGGCCAGTGCGCCGCGGCGATGGCGGACTGCGGCGTCGAGCACACCTGGCTGGCGGCCGGGGACCTGCGCGACCGTTTCCCCGGGATCGCGCCGCAGCCCGGCGAGCGGATGCTGTTCCAGCCCGACGGCGGCGTCTGCCTGGCCGGGCGCACGGTCGCCGCGCTGCAGCGGCTGGCGCAGCGCGACGGTGTGCCCATCCGCTCACGCACCCCCGTGCTCGGCATCGAGCCCCGGGGAGACCGGGTCGTGCTGCGCACCCCGGACGGCGAGATCTCAGCCAGCGTGGCGGTGATCACCGCCGGGCCGTGGAGCCAGCGGCTGCTCGCCGGGACCCTCGCCCGCGCCCCCCAGATGACGGCGACCCTGCAGCAGGTGCGCTATTTCGCGCCGCGGCAGCCCGGCGCTGCGTGGCCGACCCTGATCGAATGGCCGCCCGAGGGCCTGGTCTGGTACGCGGTGCCGATGGCGGGCGGCGCGCCGGGGGTGAAGGTGGCGGCGCATGCCCGCGGCCGGGCCGTCGATCCCCAGGACGGGCCCTTCGGCGAGATCGATCCCGCGCTGGAGGAGCAGGCCGCCCGCTACGTGCGCGAGCGCCTGCCGGGCCTGGAGCCGGCCGGGCTCGCGCCGGAGACCTGCCTGTACACGATGACCGCCGACGAGGACTTCGTGCTCGATCGCCAGGGACCCATCGTCGTCGGTGGCGGCTGCAGCGGCCAGGCGTTCAAGTTCGGGCCGCTGCTCGGCGACATGCTGGCCGGCCTGGCCCTCGGCCAGGACACCGGCATCGCCCGCGAGCGCTTCTCGCTGCGGCGCCCCGCGCTTGCCACCGCGCCTCAGGTCTGAGGGATCCCGTGCTCGTTACCCGTCCCTAGGCCGGGCCCGCGCCGACCACAAGTTCTCCGACTTCCAGGAACTGCCGCCATGGCGCACCCTGGTGCCCGCCGTCACCAGCGAGATCGCACGGTTCACCGGCCAGCATCTGCTCGCCACCCAGTCCGTGCTGCACGAGGCCTACTGGCACGAACTCCGCCAGGGGCTCAGCCAGCATGCCCTGGATGTCTTCCACGTCGTCCTGCACGCCGACCCGGAGGTGCTCGCCCAGCGGATCAAGGCCGACCAGCAAGACCAGCAGGCCCGCCAGCGGCGGCTCGACCACATCAGCGACTACCTCGCCGCGCGGGACTGGATGGAGGCCGCGGCCGACCTGGTGATCGACTCGACAGCCCTGGCAGTGCCACAGGCCGCCAGCTCAATCCGGCAGGCTGTAGGGCCCTGGCTGGCCTGAACCCGCCACCGGAGGGAACCGGCCCGGCCATCGCGTAGGAGGCTGGCCCGTGGCGGCGGGCACGGGCCAGCCCGGCTAGCCGGCTTCGCCCAGGCTCCCGGCCGGCACGGTCTGCGCGGGCGCGGTCTCCGCTGGCACGGTCTCCGCTGGCACGGGGGCGGCCGGCCCGGGGGCGGCCTCAGGGCCGGCCAGCTTCTGCGCGACGGCACCGAAGTAGTCGCCACCCTTGTAGCGCGGGTTATCCGTGCCCCAGTGCCGGACCCGGGACTCCGGTACCAGCTTGGGAATGTGCTTGGAGCAGTGGATGTACGCCTCGGTGACCTTCACAAGCACCCACTGGACCGGCCGCCGGCCAGGGTGGGTGGCCTGCTCGGGCAGGCAGCGATCCAGCTCCTGCATGTGCGCTGGCGTGACGATCTCGGCGTCGCCGTTGACGTGAAGCCCGACCAGGTCATGGGTGAAGTCGGCCATGAAGATGCCGATGTGCGGGTTCTCCGCGATGTTGCCCAGGCTCGCCATCACACCGTTGCCCCGGAACTCGGGGTAGGCGATCGTGCGCTCATCGAGCACCCGCAGGAACCCGGCCGTCCCGGCCCGGAAGCTGCAGTCGCACTCGCCGGCCGCGTCGCTCGTGGCGATGAACGCCATCTCCATCCGCCCGATGAACTCCACCATCCTCGGCGTCAGCCGGTCGCTGAACTGGCCGTCATAGAACGTGCCGGCCCGGTCCGATGTGCCGTACCGCTCCTGCAGGATGTGCTCGCCCGGCGATCCGGGGCGCGGCCGGTCATCGCGCCGCCTGCCGTCCCGCGAGCGTCTCCTTACGGCGAAGCTGAGCACCTTCATGACCCTGCCCTCCCGCACCGCCAGCGGCTCCCGCTGCCGGGGACTGCAGCACCATCGTGTGCTTCCAGCCTGGACGCCCAGGTTGCACTCGGCTTGACGCCTGCCTTGCTCCCCAGGTCACCTGGTGGGAGCCGGCTTAGGAGGCCGCGGCCATTGTTCAGGGGTGCCCTAGGGAACGATGCAGGTGACCGGGATCCTCAGGGTGTGCTGGCCGGTGGCCTGCACCACCAGCGGCTGGGAGCAGGCGGCCTCGACGGTGGAGCCATCGGCCAGCTGCGTGAGGACAGCGGGTGAACGGCCAGCAACGTGGTAGGTGCCGGGCGGCAGCACGACAGAGAAGGTTCCCGAGCGGCCCACCGGAACGCTGACCCGGCGCCCGCCCGCGGCTGTGAAGGTGACCGTGCCTGAAATCGGCCGCTCACGCGGCTGCTGCCCGCCCGGCCGCAGCGGGCCGCCTTCGAGCACGAACCGGCCGGTGACAGTGGCCGCGCCGGTGCCCGTCACGCGCGTGACCGCCGCGCCGGTGCCTGTGGCCGGGCCGCAGGCGGCGAGGAGTAGCACGGCAAGTGCGCCCGCGCAGGCAGTCAGCCGGTTCATCGCATCCTCCGCTGGTGAGAGCCAGCACTTGGACGGGCCGGCCGCGGCAGCGGTTCCCGGAGGCGTCAGGTGCCGGGGACCCGGCCCACCACCCAGCCGAACTCGGAGACGATACGGACGCCGGTTCCTTCGGCGCACAGCGGGCGGAACGCCTCGCGGACGGCCGCGGCGAACCGGTCAAAGCCAACCGCCTGCAGGGCCGGCCAGGACGGCCCGGCCGAGGCGATCGCCCGGACCGCCAGGTCGAGGTCCGGCCACTCGTTGACGACCTCTGCGGTGCCCCGGTCAACGAACTCCAGCCCGGCGTCGGCGAGCAGCTGCTCGGCCACACCCGGGCGGCCGGTGTCGCCCTGGTTGAGGGTGGCGTCGGCATGGCTGGCTGGCGACAGCTCCAGCAGCACGGCGAAGTACGGCAGCAGGCCGAGCCGCTTGGGAGATCCCCAGAAGCTGAATCCCACCAGCCCACCGGGCCGCACCACCCGGCGCGCCTCCCGCAGCGCGCCCTCGCATCCCTTCCAGATCCCGTTGAAGCTCGTCGCCACGTCGAAGCAGCCGTCACCGAAGGGCAGCGCGAACATGTCGCCGACCCGGAAATCGGCACCGGGCGTGCGCGCCCGCGCGATCGCGATCAGCGCCTCGGAGGCATCCAGCCCGGCGACCTCGGCCCCCCGGGCGGCCGCGACGCTGGCCGCGTACCCGGAGCCGCAGGCGATGTCGAGCAGCCGCGTCCCCGGCCCCACGCCTGCCCGGTCGAACAGCATGTCGTTGGCGCGCCGGGCGTACGGCTCTATCAGGTACGCCCAGTCCAGGGCCCGGTCCCCCCACGCCTCGCCCGATTCGGTCCACCCCATCGGCCCCGCCTCCGCTCCCGGTCCCGCCTCAGCCGCTCGGCAAAGTGTGCTGGATACCGCGCGTCAGCGCCAGGGCCCCGGCCGGGACAGGCCGGCCGGCGGTGCCCGGGGTGGGCGCGCCCCGCCGCGGTCAGCCGCCCGCGGCCTGGCTCAGCTCTATCAGGTGGCCGTCCGGATCGCGCAGGAAGCAGCGGGTCTCGGCGCCCCAGCGGACTGGCCGGTGGCTGGTCCTCCATCACGGGCCGCCGGCGATGACCGCCGCGAAGAGCTCCGCGTACTGCAGCAGGTGACGGTCGCCGAGGTAATGCTCGCGGACGTGTGCGTGGCCCGCCTGGCCCATGCGCCCGGCGGTGCCGGGGTCGTCGAGCAGCCACCGCACCTGCGCGCCGAACGCGGCCAGGTCGGCCGGGTCGCGCAGCAGCACGCCGGTGCCCTCGACGATCTGGTCCAGGATCCCGCCGACAGCCGAGCCGACGACCGGCCGGCCCTTCCACATGCCCTCGGCCACGGTCAGCCCGAAGCCCTCGGCAAGGCTCTTCTGCACGATCACCCTCGCGTGCCGCTGGATCGCGTTGATCATGGCCGCGTTCTCCTCGATGTCCGCGAGCGGCAGCGTGACCAGCAGCACCCGCGCGCGCGCCGCGGCCGGCAGGCTCCGCCACTGCGCCAGGCAGTCGGCGAACACGAGGCCGCCCTCCGGGTCGTCGGTCACCCCGCTGACCTCGGGCCCGGCGAGCAGCAGGTACCCGTCCCCGCCGGGTGCCACGTGCTCCGCGAAGCCGCGCATGACACCGGGCATGTCCTTCAGCCTGTCCCAGCGCGAGACCTGCACGACGACCGGGTCAGCCTCCCCGGGCCTGCCCTCGCCCGTCACATCCGCCGCCGCGGTGACCTCACCGCTGGTGCCATCGTGGCGGGTGAAGCGCCCGGGAGCGCCCGGCGGGCCGTTCAGCAGCCCGATGGTGGCCAGGATCGCCCGCACCGTGCCGGCGTCGAACTCCTGGTTCTTCGCCGAGAACGGGTCGATGGACGGCGGGATGATCTGGGTCAGCGGCCCGGGAACCCACGGCGGGACGTACTGCTGCCGGGTGAAGACATAGCCGTGCGCGCGCGCGAGATAGGCCCGCAGGAACTCCCAGGCCGCCCGGGTCGCGTCATTGCGCCATTCCACCCCGATGTGGCATCGCCAGACCACCCGGACACCGGCCCCGGCCAGGGGCACTGTCAGGCCGGCCGTCTGCGGGTCATGCAGCAGCGCGATGTCTCCCGGCCGCACCTGTGCGAGCAGCTCGTCCGCGTTGGCGGCGAGCACCTGCTCGTAGTGGCCCGCGTCGGCCGGGCCGATCATCCCGGCGCTGCCGGCCTGGCCGTGAATCTGGTTGTGCAGCCCCTTGGTGATCGCGAAGAAGTCCGGGTCACCGCCGATCACGGCCCAGCGGATCGGGATCTCCAGGCCCGCGGTGTACCCCACCAGCACCCGCAGCATCTCGGCGACCCCGCCGCCGGCCGCGGTCGAGCTAACGTTCCAGATGGTGCGCTGCCCGAGCCGCTCACGGAACGCCGCGGCCGCCGTGACCAGCCGCGTGTAGCGCTCGGGGCCGATGGCCGGCTCGAGCTCGGCGACCGCCAGCGGCGGAACCGGGACCTCCTGGAGCAACGCCACCGCTCCATCATCATCGGGTCAGGCTTCCGGCGGACCACCCGGCCGGGGTTACCCCTGCGCCCCGCACCGACGGAAACCGCCCCGGGTGCCCACTGGGATTCTGGCCGGCGTGGCAGCGGGATCCTGACCGCGTCATGGCCGGTGAGAGGCTGATTTTGGCGGGCTTGTAAACGGCAGCGCGGCGCCAGCCGTCTAACGCTCTGTTACCGGGCGATACCAGTGGCGGCCAGCGCAGCCAGCCGCCGCCACGCAAGCCGGCCGGGCTTTCTCGCCATCTACGGGCCTGCGGGGGCCCTGTGGGCGGCGGAACGGCCACTGCCGGTGCCACCCCCGCTGGGCCGGCCGGGCCTCACCGGGTGGAGCCGCCGGCCACCTCGTAGGACCACAGCTCACTGCTGACGCCGACCGGCGCGGGCGCGGCGCCGCCGCTGCGCTCGGCGGCAGAGCGGTGCCCATGCCCGAACGCGGGCGAGCGCAGCCACGCCTCGAAGCTGGCATCGTCCCGCCAGCGGGTCACCACCAGCCAGGTCGTGCGCCCGTCGGCCGGCTTGAGGAGCTCGAAGCCCTCGAAGCCGTCCTGGTCATCGACCGCGCCCGCCCGGGCGGCGAACCGGCGGGCGAGCTCGTCCCCGCTGTCGGCCGGCACCGTGATGGCATTGATCTTCACGACGGTCATGTGCCCCATCATGCCAGCCAGCCCGGCGCACAGGTGCCGGTCATGGCAGCATATGGCCACGGCGCGGCACGGCCCGCGCCGCCGAGGGGAGGCTGCATGCCCGCTGGTCACCTGAGCCCCCGGCCGCTCGGCTCGTCTGGCATGGACGTGTCGGCGCTGGCGCTGGGCTCGTGGCGCACGTTCGAGCACCTGCCGGCCGAGACCGGGATCGCCATCCTGCGGGCAGCCCGCGACGAGGGCATCGACTTCTTCGACGACGCCCGCTACGACGACGAGACGGGCAGAGCCCCCATCCCGACCGGGTACTCCGAGGTGCTGTTCGGGGAGCTGTTCCGCGGGGCGGGTGTGCGGCGCGGCGACGTGGTCGTGTCCAACAAGCTGTGGTGGGAGTTCTGGCCCGGGCAGAGCGCCGCCGCCGAGCTGGACGCCTCCCTCGATCGGATGCGCTTCGACTACGTGGACTTGATCTATGCGAACCCGCCGCCCGCGGGCCTGGAGGTAGCCGATCTGGTGGCCAGCGTCGGCGGGCTCGTCGCCGCGGGGAAGGCCCGCGCCTGGGGCCTGGTGAACTGGCCCGCCGATCTTTGCGGGCAGGCGGTGGCGGCGGCCGCCAGCCTGGCGATCGCACCGCCCTGCGCGGTCCAGCTGCCCTACAGCCTGGTGCAGCGGTCATGGGTGGAGGACACCGTCATGCGGCAGGCGGTCGCGGCGGCAGGCGCCGGGGTCATCGCCTCGTTCTGCCTGGCGGGCGGGGTGCTCACCGGCAAGTACCGGTCCGGCCCGGCGGCGGGCCGTGCCAGTGGGACGCTGGGTGAGCCCCGGGCCGCCCCGGCCGTCACGGCGGCCGATGAGCTCGCCGGCCTGGCCGGTGAGCTGGGCACCACCGCGACCGCGCTGGCGCTGGCGTTCCCCTTCACCAACCCGGACGTGACCTGCGTGCTGTTCGGGGCCACCAGCGCGCAGCAGCTCCGGGCGAACTGCGCCGCGATCGGCCTGTGGGACCGCCTGGGCCCGGAGCACGTCGCGCGGCTGCGGCGCATCGGGCTGCCCACCGATACGGGGCCCCGCTGACCCTCGGCGCGGCGCCAGCGGTCAGGCGACGGCTGGCCGGTACAGCGGCATGCCCGTGAGTGCGGCAGCCGACGTCGTCAGGGACGTCTCGAGCACCACCTGGCGGCGCCGCGGGTCCATCAGGTTCGCACCCATGACCGCCAGGTCCTCGGGCCCGGGGGTGAGTACCGTGACCCGGATGCCCGCTGAGCTCAGCGCCCGGACCTCCCGCAGCAGCGCCATGGTGATCAGCGTCCGCAGCCGCCGCTCCAGCCGCTCGTGCGGCATGCGGGGCAGCCGGCCGGCCTCGACGCTGGCCATCGGGGCGAGCACGAAGACCTCGTCCACCCCGGCCCGTGCCAGCGCGCCCAGCGAGGTCGGGGACCGCACGCCGCCGTCGACGTAACGGCGCCCCCCGATCACGGCCGGTTCATACCAGCCCGGGATGGAGCAGGAGGCGACAACGGCGTCCGGCAGCCGGGCGCGGGGGGCACCCGGGCGGCCGAAGAACACCCGCCGGCCGCGGTCGTAGTCGACGGCGACGATCCAGGTCCGGCCGCCCCCGACCCAGTCGGCTGGCGCCCCGGGCGGCGTCATGTGGCGGTAGGCGTGAGCATGCGCCGCCCGCACCATCTCGCGCAGGGCCTGGTGACTCCCCCGGCCGCGCAGGACCCAGGCGCTGGCGCCGACCCCGGGATGCACCCGGTGCGGCATCAGCAGCGAGGTCAGCATCAGCCGGGGCGAGCCGACCCGCAGCGCGGGCGCCGGCGGCCACGGGCCGCCGGCGACATCAGCCAGGCCGGCCTCCGCCAGCACACCGGTGGCCTCGCCCCGCTGATGGGCGATCATCTCGTCGACGCTGATCCCGCAGCGCAGCGCGGCGGCGAGAACGCTGCCCGCGCTGGTCCCGACGATGAGGTCGACACCGGCGAGCGGACGCCCCAGGCGCTCCTGCACCGCTGGCAGCGCCCCGGCCATCCAGGCCGCGCCGAGCACACCGCCGGCGCCGAGCACCAGGCCCACCCGCGGGCCGGAACCCCCGGGCGCCGGTTCAGGACCCATGAGCACCTCCAGGGCCCAGCCGCCGGCGCCGTCCCCCGGGCCCCGGCGTTTGGTGGTGTGATTTTACCCATCCGGGGGGCCGCTCATCACGGCGGCCGCGCTGCCACGCCCTCGCGGGGATCCGCGCCGGGCGGGGTGGCGGCGGCGCGGCGCTTGGTCCCGGGCGCGGCGGCCCGGCGCTTGGGCCCGGGCGCGGCGGCCCGGCGGGCGGCCACCGCCTGGTCCTGAAGCTCTGTCAGGCCGCGGCGGATGCCCCTGGTCAGGATGCCGAGGTCGGGCGCGGCGCTGGAGTCGGCGGTGATGCCGAACGAGAAGCGATCGAGGTAGGAGAAGATCGCGATGGAGATCCGCACGTTGTCACCGATCGGCACATATGGGTAGGCCTCCACCATCTGCCGGCCGAGGACGAACAGCGGGAAGCGGGGCCCGGGCACGTTGGTCGTCACCGTCTGGACCAGGGGCTGCGGGAGCTGGAATGCGGCCCGGGAACCCAGCGCGAGCAGTGTGGGCGCGGCGAACCCGAGCATCTGGGTGAGGAGCTCGGCGCCCACCGCCTGGCGTGTGCGCTTGAGGTCGTCCATCTCCCCGCGCAGTAACGCGAGCCGCCGCAGCGGGTCAGGCTCGCCGACCGGCAGGTTGGCGAGCACGGCCGACACGCGGTTGGTGACGGCCCCCCGCTCGTCCTTCCGGCGGAGCGAGATCGGGACCAGCGAGCGCACGACCAGTCCCTCGCTGAGCTCGCCGCGCTCGGCCAGCAGGTCACGGAAGCCCCGGGTGATCGCGGCGAGCAGGACATCGTTGACCGTCCCCCCCAGCGCCGCCCGGATCCGTTTCACCCGGCTGAGGCTGGCGGTGGTCCAGACCCACCGCCGGTGCGGCCCGATCGGGCCGTTCAGAGAGCTCGCCGACGGAGCGGTGAGCCGGAGCGCGCTGCCGCTCAGGCCGCGGCTGAACCGCATCAGGTCGGCCCGGCTCCGCAGCCGCCCCCGCACGAAGCCCGGCGCGTCCGCCAGCTGCCGCAGCGGCCAGCTCACGGTGTCGCGGGCGCCACTGACGATGGTGCCCAACGCCGATGGCCCCGGCTCTGGTTCCCAGGTGACGGGCGCCACCGGGGCGGCGTCGGGGCTGAGGTCGAACACCACCGTCATCAGGTCGGTGCCGCCGATGCCGTCCACCATGCAGTGATGCACCTTGGAGATCAGCGCCCAGCGGCCGCCGTCGATACCCTCCAGGAACCACGCTTCCCACAGCGGCCGGTCGCGGTCGAGCCGCTGCGCGAAGATCTGCCCGGCCAGCTGGCGCAGCTGGCGGGGCCGCCCTGGGTTCGGCACCGCGGCATGCCGCACGTGATAGCCGATCTCGAAGTTCTCATCGTCTGCCCAGGCGGGCCGGAAGACGTGCAGCGGCACGGTCCGGACGACCTGGCGGTAGCGCGGCACCAGCGGGAGCTTCGAGACGAACAGGCCGGCGAGATCGGGATAGGCGGGCGCGGGTCCTTCGAACACCATGAGCGAGCCAAGGTGCATCGGCACGTTGCGGTGCTCCACGAAGAAGAACCCCGCGTCGAGCGTGCTCATCCGCTCCATGGCCTGCCTCCCGTCATCGGCGCCTGCTTGGCAGCCCTGCCCCCTCTCGCGACGCGGTATGCCTGGCAGGCCGCGGCGTTCGGCTGGCGCCCGGCCACGGGCAGGCAGCCGGGGACGGCGGGTCAGGGACGCCCGGTGCCGCCAGCGGCGCCCGGGGTGGCCGCCGCTGCCGCGCGGCGGCCCGCTGAGCGGAGCCACCCGGTGATCACGCGGGCGGTGGCGGCCGGCGCCTCCAGCTGCGGCACGTGGCCTACCCCGGCGATCTCAGCCAGCGACCAGGAGGGGTTGGCACGCGCGGCCGCACGCGCGGCCGCGACCGGCACCAGCCGGTCACCGGTGCCGTGGATCAGCAGCACCGGGCAGGTGACCGAGCCGATCTGCCGCCGGTAGGCCCGGCGCCCGGGATAGCTGGCGGTGGCGATGACAGAACGGAGCGCGGCGGTGAAATCACGTTCGGCGCTGGCGAACCCGGCCCGCTGATCCGCCACCTTCAGATGCCGCGCGATCACGTCGGCGGTGACCCGTGAGGGGTCCACGCAGCACAGCCCGAGGACGCTCGCCACGAACTGCTCGGATGTCAGGCGACGGCGGCGGGCCATGACCGCCCGGCCGAGGCCGGGGGTGAGGTAGAGCACGAACATCGCGGCGGCCAGCGGGTCCGGCCGGGCAGCCACGACGGGCAGGGCGGGGTCGACCAGGATCAGGCCGGCCACCGCGGCCGGTGCCGCGCTCGCCTCCAGCAGCGAGATCATGCCGCCCATCGAGTTGCCCATCAGGATGACCGGTTCCGCCGACACCGAGGCGGTGAACCGGTGCAGCAGCGCCCTGTTCGCGGCGACGCCCGTGCCGCGCTGGCCCGCCCGGGTGAGGCCGTGCCCGGCCAGATCCGGTGCCAGCACCCGGCAGCCGCCGGCCAGCAGCGGCGCGACCGCCATCCAGTTCACCGCCGAGCCGCCGAGCCCGTGCACGCAGACGATCACCGGCCCGCTGGCGGGGCCGCCGAAGTCCAGGTAGTGCACGGGGCCGTCGATGTCGGTCCACCGGGAGATCCCGCCGGGCGGCGCCGGAGGGCCGCCGGGCGGCGTGCCAGGCCTGCCGGGCCGGGTTCCGGCGCCGCCGGGCTGCGATCCGGGGCCGCTGGCCGGGCGGATGTCCGGGCGAGCCGTCACCGGCACCGCATGGTGGCTCGGCCAGGGCGGCCAGCCATGGCCCAGGGGCCGCCAGCGGCCAGCCGCATCGCGCAGCTGGGCGAAGCGGGCCCGAAGTGGTCAGCCATGGTGAGTCCAGGGTCAGATAACCCGCGGCGGGTGTCAAACCTCAGCTGGCCGGCCCGCCCGGCCCGGGGCACGGTCCGCGGCACGGCATGCTGGGCCGGCGCGGTCACCGCGGCCGGGCCGGCCAGATCAGGCTCCTTGCCCGCGGCCCAGGCGGCGATCTGCGCGCGGGAGGTGAATCCCAGCTTGGCCAGGATGTTGGCAACGTGCCGGGCGGCCGTGGCCGGGCTGATGACGAGCTCCTCCGCGATGGCCTTGTTGCTGCGGCCACCCGCGACCAGCGCCACGACCTGCCGCTCGCGCGGTGTGAGGGTGCCGGGCACCGCCGCTGCCGTCCGGAAGGTCCCGACAGCGGCCAGGGCGGCGCTGTCACGGGCGCCTGCTGTCTCCTGCGGGACGTCCAGCGCCACCGCGACCGCCTCCTCGCCGGTCATGGCCAGCCCCCGCGCCCACAGGCGGCCAATGGCCGGCTCCCCGAGGTGCTGCGCCGAAGCCAGGTACCGTTCCACCCGCGCGCCGGCCAGGGCCGGGAAGCCAGCCTCCTCACGCAGGGCGCTGGCCGCGGCGGTCAGCTGCACCACCAGCTCCGGCCGGTTCTCGCTGGCGGCCAGCGTCGCAAAGGCCTCGAGCCCGCGCGCCACGCCAATGCGTGAGCCGGTGGAATGGCTCAGCCGGATGCTCTCGGCCAGGTGCTGCCTTGCCTGCCCGGTGGAGCCCAGGTCGATGGCCACCCGCGCCAGGCCGGCCAGGCAGCGCGCGATGTCCGGCCGGGCGTCGATCTCCCGCAGGGTGGCCAGTGCCTCCAGGTACCGGGAGTGCGCCCCGCCGGGATCGCCGCGCAGCCGGGCCAGGTCACCGAGGCCGAGCAGCGCCCGGGCGACTCCCCACTGCTGGTCGATGCGGCGCATCAGGCTGATCGAGGACCTGCCGAGCTGCTCCGCCTCCCGCAGCCTGCCGAGCAGCGCGGCGATCGCCGCCCGGATGCCCAGCGCGTAGCCCTCGTTCCAGCAGTCGCCGGCCGCCTGGGCGATCGACAGCGCCTCATCGGCGGCTGACGCCGCCTCATCCGCCCGGCCGGTGTGCAGGGCGATCTCGCTGAGCAGGTTGAGCGCGGCCGCGGTCCAGAAGCTGTCCCCGGTGGCGCGGCACAGCTCCAGCCCCTCCCCGGCCCGGATCTCGGCCAGGGCCGGGGAGGTGGAGAGGGCGAGCTGCGCCCGCCCCACCAGCGCGACGCCTCGCACCCGCGGGGAGACGGCGGGCGCGTCGATCGCCAGGAAGGAGTCCAGCAGCTCGCCGCCCTCGGCGAAGGTGCCCCGCACGATCCAGCAGGGGCGGACCGCAGTGCAGATCCGCAGCCCCGTCTCCACGTCGCCCTCTGCCAGGCACTGGCTCAGCACCTGCATCACATTGCCGGCCTCGACGTCGTACCGGCGGAAGACGTCGACCCGGGCCGGCCAGGGGGCAGGGATGTGCGCCATCCCGACCGCCATGTTGTGCTCTGCCACCGTCACGGTGTAGTCACGCAGCCTGAGCTGGAAGGCCCGGGCCTCACCGGCATCGGCGAGCCGCGCCGCCGCGTACTCGCGGATGGTGTCGAGCAGCCGGTAGCGCGCCTGGCCGAGCGCCTCGGGCTCGAGTACCACCAGCGACTTGTCCACCAGCGAGGCAAGCAGGTCAAGAACCTCCCTGACCGGGATGCCGTCATCGGAGCACACCTGCTCCGCCATCTCGAGCGACCAGCCGGCGAAGACCGAGAGCCGCCGCAGCAGCACCCGCTCGGGGGCGGTGAGCAGCTCGTAGCTCCAGTCCATCGCGGCGCGCAGGGTGCGCTGGCGGGGCGGCGCGGTCCGGTCGCCGGTGGTGAGCAGCCCGAACCGGTCGGCCAGCCGGGTGACGATCTGCTCCACCGACAGCGTCCGGGCCCGGGCGGCCGCCAGCTCGATCGCCAGCGGGACGCCATCCAGCGCGCGGCAGAGCGCGGCGACGGCCGTGGCATTGGCCGGGCCGACCGTGAATCCCGGGAACGACG
The DNA here is from genome assembly GCA_035518495.1 of Streptosporangiaceae bacterium. GTDB lineage: Bacteria > Actinomycetota > Actinomycetes > Streptosporangiales > Streptosporangiaceae > UBA9676. Next base: position 7,801 of record DATIXO010000096.1, on the reverse strand, counting down.
CCGCGGCCCGGGCGGCGAACAGCCGGACCGCCTCGTAGCGGCATGCCTGTTCCGGACCGGCGGCCGCGCCGTCGGGCGCGACGGACAGCGGCGGCACCTGCCACACCGTCTCGGCGGCCACATGCAGCGGCTCACGGCTGGTGGCCAGCAGGCGCAGCCCAGGCGAGCTGGCCAGCAGCCGCTGGCACACCCGGGCGCACGCATCGATCAGATGCTCGCAGTTGTCCAGTGCCAGCAGCAGCCGCCGGGGCCGCAGCGCGTCGGCGAGGGTGTCGAGCAGCGGGCGCCCGGGCTCTTCGCCGATGCCGACGGCCGCCGCCACCCGCGAGACGACCAGATCGGGCTGCCGCAGGTCACCCAGCTCGACAAACCACACACCGTCGGGGAACTCGCCCGCCACCGCGGCCAGGACCTGCAAAGCCAGCCGGGTCTTCCCGATGCCTCCGGCCCCGCACAGCGTCAGCGCCCGCGTCACGCCCACCAGCTGGCGCAGCTTGTCGATCTCCCGCTCACGGCCGACGAAGCTATTTTGTTCCTGGGGCAGATTGGTCGGAATCTCCGCTACCTCATTCCTCACAGCCTGATTCCGGGGCCGGCTTGCCTGGCGAGCATTCTCCCAGACGATAGCCCTGACGCAGATCACTGCGGCGGAAAGAGCGCCCACGTCGGCACGCGGCTGCGATTGGAGTGGCGCACGGGGAGCGCGGGACATGTGCCAGGCCGTTGCCGGTCGCGTCCGGTCTGACCCGGCGGCGGGCAGATACATAACCATCTACATAGTTCTGACGATGCGGCACCAGCCGCTTGCGCCTACCGTCGTGGGATCAGCTGCGCCCGTGGCCGGCAGGGGGAATGGCGCCGGTTTCGGGGGCGGCTGACGGTGTGGGTCCGGCCGCCGGGGCCGACCGTGCCGGGGGGGCGTGCGGATGGCGGAATCTCAGGTTCCTCTTCATCCCGCCGCGACGGCGCGGGCAACGGCGGCTGGACTACCGTCCCCGGGTACGCCGGGCAGGACGCGGCGCCCTTCGGCGGCCGGGCCGAATGGCCGGCGCAAGGCAGGTTCATCGTTTCCGCCCGCAAGGCCGGGGCCCGCGGCCGCCGCGATGATCCCGCGGGTACGGGGCGGCAGCCGTTTGGCCCGTGTGAGGATGCCGCTGGGGCCACCGGCCAGGCCGCCCACCCGCCTTCGCGGTAGCGCGCGCCTGCCGCGCTGGCCAGGGGCCGGGCGGGGCGCCAGGGCGAGCCAGGGTTGCCATTTGATGGCCTGGCTCTGGCGTGGTCATTGCCAGCAGCCTGGGGAGGTGTTCGCGGATACGCAGGATGCGGTGGGTGCTTTCGGAACATAAGCCGGCTAGTTTTCCATATTGGCTGAGCTTCACCCAGGGGCAGGGCATGTACGAATTCGAATGCGAGACGACGTTCCAGGCCGAGCCGGACGCGGTCTGGAAGGTGTGGACCGACGTGGCCCACTGGCCTGAGTGGGATGTCAGCAAGGAGATGGCGCGGCTCGACGGCCCGTTCGAGCCGGGCGTCTCCGGCTGGGCCAAGCAGCGCGGGAACCTCGGCGGATCCTTCACCATCACCGAGGTGGACGCCGGGCGGCGCTGGGTGACCGAATGCCCCATGCCGCTCGGCAAGGTCGTCTTCGACCATTCGCTCGAACCGCTCACCGGGGGGCGGGTCCGGGTGGTCAAGAGGGTGGAGGTGCAGGGCGGGTTCGGGCCCCTGCTGCGGCTGCTGACCCCCAAGATGCGCCGCGAGATCACCGAATCCCTCGCCGCCCTGGAACGGCAGGTGTCCTCCTAGGGCACGCCCGGCCTCAGTGGCCGGCCAGGTGGATGACACCGACGTCGGACAATCCGTTCAGCGCCAGCTGTACCGCCAGCGCGGCGAGCAGGAACCCGAACACCTTCTCGGTCACCAGCATCCGGCTCGCGTCGAGCTTGCTGGCGACCCCCGCGGCCCAGTTGAACACCGCGACGTCGACCGCGAGCACCACGAGCAGCACGCCGACGGCGACCGCGAGCACCGCGGCCGAGCTGGCCTCCGCCGACAGGGTGACCAGGACGACGATGCCCGCCGGGTTGAGCAGGTAAGGCACGGCCAGCGGGAAGACAGCGACCTGCATCGGGTCCCGGCCCCTGACCGGGTGGCCGCCACCGCCGCCACCGTTGCCGTCGCCGAGCACCATGTTGGCGGCGATGATCAGCAGGATGATGCCGCTGGCGACGCCCAGCGCGCCGGGCGAGAAATGCAGCAGCCTGGTGAGCAGGCCGCCGAGGATCAGCAGCAGCGCGGCGACCGTGGCGGCGGTGGTCAGCATCTTGCGCAGGACGCGGCGCTTGGTGGCTTCGGACATGTCCGCGGTCATGTCGAGGAACGGCACCAGGGCGATCTTGGGCCCGATGCCGATCAGCAGCAGCAGGAAGGTGTCGATGACAAAGGCGGCGTCCAGCGATTCGAGCTCCATCACCCGGGGACTCTAGATCACCCGGGGCCGCCGCGGAGCGGGAACCCCGCCGCCACCCGGTGACAGGCTGCCGGGCGTGCGCGCGTCACTCCATCCGGTCGAGGATCTGGAGTACCAGGTCCATCGGGGTGTGCGGGTGCAGGAAGGCGAACCGCGCTACCGGCTCGCCCTCCCAGGCTGATGGCGGGATGAAGGCCACCTGGTCGTGCAGCAGCTGATCGGCCCACCGGGTGTACTGCTGTGCGGTCCAGCCGCGCCGGCGGAAGAGCACCACGCCGAGATCGGGCTCGCGGATCAGCTCCAGGTAAGGGCGCCTCCTGATCTGCTCGGCCGCCCGCCGGGCCAGCGCGATCGCCGTCTCGATCGCGTCGGTGTAGGCCTTGACCCCGTGCACCGACAGGGAGAACCACAGCGGCAGGCCCCGCGCCCGGCGGGTGAGGTGGTAGGCGTAGTCCGCTGGGTTCCACTCCCCCGGCTCGTCATGGATGACGTCGAGGTAGGAAGCCTCCTGCTTGTGCACCGAGCGGGCGAGCGCCGGGTCGCGGTACAGCAGCGCCGCGCAGTCGAAGGGCGTGAACAGCCACTTGTGCGGGTCGACGACAAAGGAGTCCGCGTGCTCGATGCCGTCGTAGGCCCGCCGGACGCTCGGCGCGAACAGGCCCGCGCCACCGTAGGCGCCGTCGACGTGGAACCACAGGCCGTGCTCGCGCGCGACGGCCGCGGCGCCGGCCAGGTCGTCGATGATGCCGGCGTTGGTCGTGCCAGCGGTGGCAACGACCACCGCCAGCGACGACGGGTCGCCGTCGGCCTCGATCGCCGCGCGGAGCGCCGTGCCGGTGAGCCGGTGGTCGGCGGTGGCCACGGTCAGCGGGTCCATCTCCAGGATCCGCAGCGTGCTCATGATCGAGGAGTGCGCGTCGGCGCTCACCGCGGCCCGGAGACGGCGGTCCGCGCCAGCGCGGCCGGCCCGGCGCTTGGCCATCTCGCGCGCGACCATCAGGGCCGACAGGTTCGCCGCGGAGCCACCGGAGACGAAGCACCCGCCCGCCGTCCCGGGCAGCCCGGCCCGGTCGGCGATGAGGCGCAGCACGAGGTTCTCGGCGTGGATCGCGCCCGCGGCCTCCAGCCACGAGATGCCCTGGATCGAGGCGCAGGAGACGAGCATGTCGAACAGCAGCGCGGCCTTGGTCGGCGCCGCCGGGATGAAGCCGAGGAACCGCGGGCTGTCCGCGGAGATCACCGCCGGGGCGACGCACGAGGTGTACGCGCCAAGGACCTGATCGGGGTTGTGCGGATCGTCGCCCAGCAGCCCCTTCAGCGCGGCGTCGAGCTCGGCCGGGTCCCGGGAGCCCTCATCCAGCGGCACCGGGTTCAGCCGCAGCCGGTTCTCCGCGTAGGCAAGCACCGACCGGATCATCTGCTCGGTCGTCGGATCCACACTGTGCATGCGCGCAACCTAGGCCGCGGGACCGCGGCCCGGCAAGCGGGAGCATGCGCGCGGCCGGCCCGGGGGACAATGGCGGGCAGTGAACATCGAGGAGATCCGCGAGCTCGTGCGGGTGAAGCCGCCCGGGCTGGGTGGCGCGCAGCGCCGGCTCGCGCGCTGCCACGACATCGCCGACCTGCGCCGCGCCGCCCGGCGGGTGATCCCGCGGCCGGTGTTCGACTACGCCGACGGCGGCGCCGATGAGGAACTGAGCATGGCCGGCAACATCGGGGCGTTCCGGCGCTGGCGGTTCGTGCCGCGGGCGCTGCGCGATGTCTCGGTGGTGGACACCGCCGGGCAGGTGCTGGGCCGGCCGGTCCCGCTGCCGCTGGTCCTCGCGCCCACCGGGTTCACGGGCATGCTGCACCCGGGGGGCGAGACCGCGGCCGCCCGGGCGGCGGCGCGGCACGGCCTGCCCTACACGCTGTCCACCATGGCGACCACGTCCGTCGCCGGCCTGGCCGCGGCCACCGGCGGCGACCTGTGGTTCCAGCTGTACATCCTGGCCGACGGCGGGCTGACCCGGGAACTGGTGGACCGCGCCGCCGCCTGCGGGTACCGGGTGCTGGTGGTGACCGTGGACACCGTGGTCGCCGGCCGGCGCATCCGGGACGTGCGCAACGGCCTGACCCTGCCGCCCGAGCTGACCATGCGCGCCATCGCGAGCATCGGCGCGCATCCCGGCTACTGGCTGCGGCTGCTGCGCAGCCCCGCGGTGAAGCCCGCGAACCTCGCCGTCCGCCGGCCGGAGACCATCGCTGGCACGGCCAGCTTCTTCCACCCGGGCATCAGCTGGGACGACATCGCCGCCCTGCGCGAGCGCTGGAACGGCAAGCTGGTCATCAAGGGCCCGCTCGGCGCCGCCGACGCCCGCCGGGCCGCCGACGCCGGCGCCGACGGCGTGCAGCTGTCCAACCACGGCGGGCGCCAGCTCGACCGCGCCGTCGCGCCCATCGACCTGCTGCCCGCCGTGCGAGAGGCGGTCGGCCAGGACCTCACGGTGCTGGTCGACTCCGGCGTCCGGCACGGCGCCGACATCGCCACCGCTGTGGCGCTCGGCGCCGACGCCGTCGCGATCGGCCGCGCCTACCTGTACGGCCTGATGGCCGCCGGCGAGCCGGGCGTGGACCGGGCCCTGGACCTGCTGGCGGAGCAGTTCCGGCGGACCCTGCAGCTGCTGGGCGTCACCTCCGCCGCGGAGCTGCGGGAACTCGGGCCCGAGCTGCTCACCCGCGCCTGAAGCAGCGCCGGTCACCGGGCCCGTCACCGCCGCGGCGGCCCGTACACTGCCGCTGTGACGCTTGGCGGAGAAGGCCCGTTCGAGCTGGGAACCGACGGGCCCACGACGATCCTCGTCGGCGTCGACGACTCCACCACCTCGCTGCGGGCCGCCTCTTACGCGGCGGGCCTGGCGCGCCGGCAGCGCGCCAGCGTGACCGCCGTCTACGTCGCCCCGATTGCGTCGCTGGGCGCGGCGTCACCGGGCGGCGCCGACCTCGCCGCCGCCCGGCACGAGGCGTTCAGCCAGATCGCCGCGGGCATGCGGCAGCGGGCCGAGGAGGTGTCGGCGGAGCTGGGGATTCCCATCACCTTCATCGCGGCCGAGGGCGACCCGTTCACCGAGCTGCGCCGCATCGCCGACGAGATCCGCGCCGACGCCGTCGTCGTGGGCGCATCCGCCCACGCTGGGCACCGGCTGGTCGGCTCGCTGGCGGTGCGGCTGGTGCGGGCCGGGCGGTGGCCGGTCACCGTGGTGCCCTGACCGGCAGGGTGGCTGCGTGCCGGTCAGGCACGGAAGCTTCACCGCGCGGCTGAGGGATATCCGGCAGGGCTCCGTCGTAGAGTACGGGCGTGGCAGACGGGCGGTCAGACGGCCGCAATGCCGTGGCCTCGGTGAGGCGCCTGCTGATCGGCCCGCCGCTCCGGGCACGTGAGGTGGCCCAGGAACGGATCACCCCGGTGGAGGGCTTGCCCGCGCTGTCCCTGGACGCCCTGACCTCGGTCGCCTACGGCCCGGAAGCGATCATCGTCGTGCTGGCCACGGCGGGCGCCAGCGCGCTGCACCTGGTCCTGCCGATCACGATCACGATCGTGGTCCTGCTGGCGATCCTGGTGTTCTCCTACCGCCAGGTGATCGACGCCTACCCGAACGGCGGGGGCGCGTACGCGGTGTCGCGGGCCAACCTCGGCCACGGGGCCAGCCTGGTCGCCGCCGGCGCCCTGGTCGTTGACTACACGCTCACCGTCGCGGTCTCCATCGCCGCCGGGGTGGCGGCGCTGACATCGGCCTTCCCCGTGCTCAACCCGGACACGGTGGTCATCTGCCTGGTCATCCTCGCGTTTGTCACCGTGCTCAACCTCCGCGGCCTCGGTGATGCCGCCCGGGCGTTCCTGCTGCCCACGATGGTGTTCATCGTCGGCCTGCTGATCATCATCGCGATCGGCCTGATCCACCCACTGGCCCTGCACGCCCCGCAGCCGGGCGTGTCGCTGGTGCCCCGCGTTCCGCTGGAGGCGGTGAGCGTGCTGCTGCTGCTGAAGGCCTTCTCGGCCGGCTGCAGCGCGCTGACCGGGGTCGAGGCGATCGCCAACGGGGTGCCGCAGTTCAAGGAGCCGCGCGTCAAGCGGGCCAAGCGGACCGAGATGCTGCTCGGCACGATCCTGGGCGTGATGCTGCTCGGGCTGGCGGTGCTGGCCGACCGCTGGCACGTCGGGCCCCGGTCCGGCCAGACGGTCTTGAGCCAGATCATGGCCATGGCCGTGGGCAGGAACTGGGTCTACTACGTCATGTCGCTGACCATCACGCTGGTGCTCGCGCTGGCCGCCAACACCTCCTTCGGCGGGCTGCCCGTGCTGGCCAGCCTGCTCGCCAAGGATCACTACCTGCCGCACCTGTTCTCCCTGCGCGACGACCGGCAGGTGTTCGCGCCCGGGATCTGGACGCTGTCCATCTTGTCCGGCGTGCTGCTCATCGCGGTGCGCGGGAACGTGCTGACGCTGATCCCGCTGTTCGCCATCGGCGTGTTCACCGGCTTCACGCTGTCGCAAAGCGGGCTGGTCGTGCACTGGTGGCGGACCCGGCCGCCGCGCTGGGAGTTCCGCGCCGCCCTCAACGGCCTCGGCGCGACGGTCACCGCCATGGCGACCGCGGTGTTCATCGGCACCAAGTTCACCGAAGGTGCCTGGGTGGTCGTGATCGCCGTGCCGGCCTTCATCGTCCTGTTCACCCGCATCCACCGCTACTACCGGCGGGTCGGGCGCGATCTCGGCCTCGGCGACATCCCCGGCAGGCCAGAGGTCAGGCCGACCATCGTGGTGGTGCCGGTGGCCACGGTGTCCCGGCTGGCCCAGTACGCCATCGGGGAGGCGCTGTCCATCAGCGAGCACGTGATCGCCGTGACCGTGGTGCTCGAGGACGCCGACGGGCGCACCGGGCGGGGCCAGGAGCTGGAGCAGCAGTGGGCCCGCTGGAATCCCGGCGTGCCGCTGCAGGTGCTGCACACCGAGTACGCGTCGGTGGCGGAACCGCTGGTGGCGTTCATCGACCAGCTCTGCGAGCATCACGACAAGCAGATCGTCGTGCTGATCCCGGTGGTCCTGCCCGACCGGCTGCGTTACGAGTTCCTGCACAACCACTACGACCTGGTGATCAGCGCCGCGCTGAGCGGCCGCCCCGATGTCGTCTGCGCCCGGATCGGGATGCCGCTGCACCTGGCCGATGGCGACGGCCCCACCGGCTCCCGGTGAGCTGGAATGCCGCGCTGCCGGCGGCCGTTGGGTAGTGCGGTTGACTAGGAGAGGATGACCGGATCTCTGGGATCCGCCGGCCCGCGGAAACGGAGCAG
>DATIXO010000095.1:0-15825 GCA_035518495.1 Streptosporangiaceae bacterium | reverse complement strand
GTAACTCAGTCCCTTGAGGGTCAGCGCGCTGCGCTCGATGAACGGGCGCCACGGGTGGTCTGGAAAAGTCCCGGTGCTGAGCCAGTCCCGCCAGAAGCTGATGGTGGACTCGAGGTCGGCGTCCGCCTCCTGCTGGGTGGTCGGCGCCGGCCCCGACCATGTGAGGGCAATGAAGCCCGACTCACCCTCGTTGAGGGCGGACCGGACGTAGGCGCGGGCACCGACTTCGCCGAGCTGAAAGCTGGAGTGCAGGCTGAGCGCCACGTCCCCATCGGGCTGGTGCACCGCCATCGAGTGGTAGCTGTCGGTGTCGTAGCTCCAGACGCTTGGTGTGGACCCGTAGTCGAACATCGGAAGGCACATCGCCACCACGTCGACCTTCCCCGAGATACAGGTGGCAGTGCGCAGGATCGTCCCGACCCCGGCGCCGACCCTGGGGACCCGCTCGTAGCCGGCACGCCGCCCCTCGTCGCCTACCGGCCGGACGACGAACAGGTCGTTGACCACCAGCCACCCCGTTGGGGTATGCCATGTCGTCTCCAGCACCATCGTCCCCGGCACGTACCGGCGATGGTCGGGCACCAGGGTGTTGAACGGGCCAAGCCGAAAGCTCCCGGCGGTCCGGTCCAACAGCGCGCCGAACACACTCGGCGAGTCCGGCCGGGGCAGGCTGAGCCACTCGATCGAACCGTCCGGCGCCACCAGGCAGTTGTTCTCGCAATCCGACAAGAACCCGTAGTCCGCGATCGGCGGAAAGGTGCTCATAGAAGATGCTCCATTCGTCTCAGGAGTTCAGGCAATGAGAGAACCACAGGATCTCCGGGAGCCGGTGCGGCGTGAGGTCCCCCGTACCAGCCAGCACGAGTAGCGCTTTGGCCGGTTCTCGCCGAGCCATCACTGCGAGCCGCCGTCCCGGCGGGACCGGCCCACAGCTGGTCACCACCCGAACGGTGCATCACCGTCGTGTCGTTTGCCACGGTGAGCTCCACGTCCTCAAAGACAGCGCGCACCGCCGGTCCAGCTGCGCCGCGAATGGTGATCACGAAGCCGCCAGCGGTTTCGTCTTGCCGCCTGCATACTCCCCAGGTAAGCCCCGAACGGGTGAGCCGTCACCACCCCGTTCGGGTGGGAATCGAGGCAGCCCCGGACACGGGCTGGCAGAGGCCCTTCACTGCACAGTGAGGTCTCCAACAACGACAAGCACAACAAGGCCAACGGCGAGAACAACCGCGACGGGACCAACGACAACCGGTCCTGGAACCGCGGCGCCGAGGAGCCCACCGCCGGGACCATGTCGGCCTCGACATTCACCCCGACATGTTCGGACTGCGGTCCCTCCCGCGCGGCGCACCGTGCCGGGCGACGCTCCTCGTGCCATGCCCCCTTGCTAGGAAGATGACGCGGGCCGCTCGCCAGGCGGTTACACGCGAGGCTGCCTCGGCTTGCCGAGATTTGAACTAAGGCCCTGTTGACTTGCCTTACTGCCCAGCGCCTCAGGCTACGGGCCGCGAATCGAGCGTAGCTTGGCTGGGCGGCGGCCGGCAGGACAGACCGGGCAACTGCCCGGCCGCTGGTTCCGGCGGGCCGTTGCCCGCCCATCACCCCCTCCGCTCGCTGGCCGGTGCGATCGCCCGGGCGCTGACCAAGGCCGGGTTCACGCTCCACCACTGCGCCCGGCACCATCCGCGGTACCGGCTCGGCGGAGTGTGCCTGCTGTGCTGCCCGTCGCTGCCCGCGATGCCCCCGAGAGCAGGGCAGGAGTGGTCGTGTCCTGGACCACACACGACCTGCTGTCGCTGGACTGGTGCCGCTGGCACGAGTACCACGGCACCCAGGAGGTCATGAACGCCGCGCTCGGCCATGCGCTTGGTGTGCTGGGCTTCCAGGTGGCGCCATTCGGGTCCGGCGGGGCGCATATCGTGACTGCTGGGCCCACGACGGCCGGCCGATAACGGAATGTAGCTGCCCGTCTCAGCCGGGATCGCGCCTGATCCGCCGATAGGTGTGCCTCGGACTTCGAGCTGTTGATCAGTGCTTTGGCGCCCGAATGGGTGTTCTGGTCAGTGGTGCGTGGTGCCAGAGGCTCCCCGGGCGGTTTACTGGTCATTGAAGCCTGCTGTGTGGGATCGCTGGTCATGATGGCTGCCCGCTGCGCCCGGATCAACAGGGACGATTCAATCTGACGCGCACCGGCTACTCCGGGCCGGGCGCGACGGCGCCAGCGCGCATGCGGTCGAGTTGTTCGCCGCCCTGCTGGCCGAGCGGACCCGGTCCGCGCGGAGTGCGTCTTGCCTGCCAGAGCCGGCGCGCGGCGGGCCTTCGCCCCGTCTTCGCCACGATGCCAGTCTCGTGCAGGCAGGACCAGCATCCGGCGTCGCTGCACGAGCGCTGCGCGCCCCTTGACCCGGGCATCCCGTCGCACGGCTGGCCAGCTATCAGTGCCAGGGCTTCAGATTCCCATGCCCGAAAACCCGCACCCAGCCAGTGACGAAGACCCACAAACCATCACGAACCACCATCACGAGCTGCAAAGCCTTGACGGGTCGCTTCATATGAGTGCGCCGTATCGGCGTCAACCTCAACCAGGCGGTGGCCAAGCTGAACGCCACCGGCCAGCGCTCCGGTGACCTGCTGCCGGGGGAGCCGACCTCCAGGTCGTCAAGGAGAGGCTCGGTCATTCCAGCATCGTCACCACCCAGAAATACCTCGGCACCCTCGACGAGACCGACGACACCGCGATCGACGCCCTCAGCAAGATCCGCAACCGCGGCAAGAAGCCCGGCAGCCTGGGCCGGAGGAGGTCGGCGTGAAGTGCAGCGGTCGAGATCCGGCTCTCGGCGTCAGCCCCAAGCGGCTGAGCTAGTCCGTGCGGCGATCGACGCGCAGGATTGTGATCAAGTCGCCCTCGACCGTGTACATGATCCGGTACGGGCCGACGCGCAGCCGCAACACCTCGCCCCACCGGAACGACTCCGGCGGGTACGGGTTATCGGGCAGTTGGTCGATTGCCGCTCCGATGGCGCGCATCCCGGTTTGATCTGTCAGGTAGCGGCGTGCGGACGTCCGTGCCGTTGGCAGCCACTCGACCCTCACCGGGTGTCGGCGAGCAGTTCGGCCATCGCCTCCTCGTGAGAGACCGCGCCCGGTCGGCCAGCAGCGGCCCACTCCCGGTATTCCTTGAGGGCAGCCGCAGCCGTAGCTGCCTCCTCTGGGTCAGCATCGGGAACGGGCTCGGCCGGGTGAGCAGTCATGGCACCCAAGGTATCGCTTGCTCCCGACGCTGCCTGGGAACCGAGCAATGAGGCGGGCTGGCACTCATCGGTGGCGCTCAGTGGGACCGAGTTCACCGCCGGCATCCGCGCCGGAGAATTTAGCGCGGGCTGAAGCGTTACCAGGTCTGCCTGCAACCGACCAGGCTGAGATCAGCGTTATCACCGCCTCTTATGGTCTCGGCCCAGCACGCTTGGGCGGCAACGGGCCCGGGCCGGAAGATGGCTGCGGGGCTGCCTGAGCCGGGTGGGCGGCCGCGCGAAGCCCAGCCAACAGTGATACCGGGAAATCGCTCGTGCCCTGCCAGTTGCTCTCGCTGCTTCCCCGCGCCGCGGCGCCTCGCCCCTGCACGGGCGAGGCGCCTGGGACCGGGCCTGGGTCATAGCGGCGTGCAGGTGCTGCGCTGCCGCGCGGGCCGCGGCTGCCTGGGCAGCATGCTGCTGAGCCTGACGCAGCTCGGCGACGGCGGCGGCGAGCGCAGCGAGGTTCGCCACCAGCGCCGCGGTGAGCAAGCTGGTGTCGTCGGCGACGCCACCGGCCATGGCCAGCAGCCGCGCGGTAGAGCGCAGGCGGTTCCCATCTCGGCTGCGGCGCGGGATCCGGCCGTGACCGGTGCGGGCGGCGCGGTCGTAGGCGTCGGCTGCGCAGCGCAAGACCGGGCTGCGCAGCGCCCACGCCGCGACATGTAGCGTGTCAGCCGCCGCCCACGCGGCGTCGGCCGCTGCGGCCGGGTCGCGGTAGGCGCAGCGGCGGATGTGTTCTGCGGCCTGCGCGGCCTGGCGAGACGCATGCTGGTAGATCGTGTTCCGTTCCGGGGCAGTGAAACAGAACACCGCTCCACTCTCCGGGGGTACCGCTGGGTGCTTGGGCCCAGCGGTAGCGCAGTTGCGGCAGGGTCAGCTCGGCGGCCAGCCGCCCACCGCTATACCAGCGTGGTGCCCCATCGGTGCCGGTGTGGCCGGGAAGCGTGACGGCGTACCCGGTGACCTGGCCCGGGTCCGTCTCGCTGAACCGCACCCGCACCAGCACCCCGGACGCCCGGAGCCGGGCGAAGAACCCCGCCTCATCCCGGACCTGACGCGCCGCTATGGTGACCTTGTTCCGGAGCACGGCGCGCACGGCAGAAGCTGGCAACTCCGCCGCGTGGAACGGATCGTGTCCGGCTGGCGGCTGCCAGCGGGCCCGCAGCTTGGGCAGGGTCAGGTCGGCAGCGAGCTTGCCGCCGCCGTACCAGATCACACCGCCGTCCCTGGCCGTGTGACGCGCTAGGCCGACCGCGTACCCGGTCACCTGGCCCGGGCGGGTGGTGCTGTGCCGCAGCCGGACCAGCACCCCGGCCTGCGCGATGCGGGTGAAGAACTCCTGTTCCGTGCCCGCCCCGGCGGCCGCGGTGCACACCTCCCGCCGCAACGCCGCCCGGGGCGTCTCGTCCCATCCGCGGCGGGCCGCCTGCTCCTTTTCGGCGCGGGTAGCGCGCCGGGCGGCGGTGTGATCCGCCGGAGCCGTGGGGCGCAACCCGAACCGGCGCTCGGCGTCCTGACAAGCCTCCCGCACTCGGTAGAAGTCGTTCCAGGTGCTGGGCTTGCCGCCGTCCTGGCGGGCCAGGGTGGCAACGATGTGAATGTGATCGGCCGCGTGCCGGACCGCTACCCAGCGCACCCCCAGGTCATCACCTTCGGGTGATAGCCCCGTGCGATGCATGATCCCAGCCGCCGCCTGAGCCCACTCACCATCAGACAGCACTCGATCCTGCGGCGCCGTCCGCAACGAGCAGTGCCACACTGGCTTTTCACAGCTCTGGCAGGCAAGCGCCGCCACCGGCTGGGCCAGAAGCCCGGTTAGGCGGCGCAGATCGGGTGATCCGTCAGGACGGCGTTCCGGCTCAAGATCCTCCGGATCAGCGAATCCCGCCACCAGATGCGGATCTGTGTGCTCATTAGCCCGGCCCGGCCCGAACAAGTAGCGAAGCAAGCCGCCGGTATTGGTCCTGCGGAGCACCTTCCCGATCACCGGAAGCACCTTCGCCCGTTAACGGGCGTGCCAGATGCATGTCCCACAGGATCAATGGTGCATCTCTGGACCGCGCCGGTCCAGAGATATCCAGGGTTTACATATAACTTGCTATACGTCAGCGACGGCTGCGCCTAATTGTGTCGCATGACACCTCGACACTCATTACCATTAAAGTGTTGCCCTTGGCACATACAATCATCGGATGAGAGCGTCCGAGCCATTACCTGCCAAGAGCAGTGCAGCGGTGAATCACTCCGTAGTGTCGGGGGTTCGTCCGGCCAGTGCCGGACTGGATGTTGTGCGCCGCTCCTCCTGGTCATCTCGTCGTGCCAACCGCAGAAACCATTGCCCAACCGTGAGCGCATGACCGCATGGAGCAGCCCGCCGCGCTGCCGCCGCACGGCACCGCGCTGGCCTGGCGCGGGGCTGCCGGTGCGATGAGTGCGAACCCGAGTACTAGCGTTTCGTGTCCGGACTGGCACTGCGCCGCCCGCTGCGGCTTCCGCGGCCCGGCGGCTGGAGCCAGGCGGTGTACCCTGATCCGGCTGCGGGTGGGTGATGGATGGGGCATGGCTGGCAGAGCGAGGCCTAGATTGGCGGTCGGCCACGGCGGCGCTGGTGGCGGCCGGGCGCTGGGAGCGCGCTGCCGCGGGTTGTGCCTGGCCGCGGTGGTGGCCACCGCGGTGGCGGCGGCTGGCTGTGGTGGCGGCCTCAGCGGGGAGGCGGGCGCCGTGCCGCGGTATGAGGTACTGGCCCGGACGATTCCTGGACTGGGCAAGGTCATCACCGACGGCCATGGTTACACCTTGTACATGTACGTCCCCGATCACCGCGTGGTGTCGCGGTGCACCGGGTTTTGCGCCCGGCAGTGGCCGCCGCTGGTGCTGCCGCGCGGGATCACCCGGCCGAGGGCGGGCCCGGGGGTCAGGGCGGCGCTGCTGGGCACGGTGCGGCGCGGTGACGGCATGCTGCAGGAGACCTACAACGGCTGGCCGCTGTATCTGTGGCAGGGCGATTACGCGCCGGGCCAGGCCACCGGCCAGGCCGAGGATATGGGTCTTTGGTACGCGCTGGCGGTCACCGGCGCGGTGGACAAGGGCACGCCAGATTAGCCCGGTGCGCGGTGAAGAGCCGGTCCCGGCCTCGGGCAGAGTGCGCATCGCCTTGGACCATGCGCGCCGGCTGGCCACCGAGTCGTGGCCGCCTGGCAGGAGGCAGCTGCCGGGCGACGGCCAGGTGCCGCGTTGTCGGCGGTCCGGTTTGGGGCAACTGGGCCGCCGGACACCCGACCCTCGCCCACCCATGCGAGGCTGACTCGCTTGCTGGGCTGATTCCGCCGGAATCAACGAGCGCGGCGCCGTGGTACAGCGGCGCCGACGGGAGCGGCCCAGCACCGGGGCAGCCGGGGGCGGGAACGATTGCCGGGATCGTCTGCGTACTGTGCACGCACAAGGCGCGGGAGTGTCGCCATTGACCTGGCAGCCGAGCGCGCTTCCGCCTGCTGTCACGCTGCTGCGTTTGCCGGGAAGCCGGTGGGGGCATCCCGCAGCGCGAAGGGGCCTGGTAAGGTCACCCTAACAACTACGAATTGTAGTGGCTACTCTGGGATTTCACCAGGCGTGATGGCCGGCAGAACGAACTGAGGAGGCGGGCGAGGATGCGGCGGAGCCGCCGGTCGGACCAGGGCAGGCACCTGGGGGGGCCGCCACGCACGAGACTTGCGCTGCTGTCAGCAATGGTGGTCCTGTTCACCTGCGGCTGCGGCGGGTCACCGTCCTCGGGTTCAGGGACCGGAGGCATGGCGGCCGGGGTGCAGGCATCGGGCGCGCGGACGGTAACTGTCAGGGCCCGGCCCGTGCCCCATCTTGGAAAGGTGCTGGTGAACAGCCAGGGTTACGTGCTGTACGTGTTCGCGCCGGACGGTCACCGGGCTGTCACCTGCACTGCCGCCTGCCTGGGCTCATGGCCGCCGCTGATGCTCCCGTCCGGTGGCACGCTGGCCGCGGGCGCCGGGGTGGACTCGATGCTGCTGGGTTCTGATCCCGATCCGGAGGTGGGGCGGGTGGTGACCTACAACAACTGGCCGCTGTACACCTACGCCGGTGACGTGGCGCCGGGGCAGGCAAGCGGGCAGGACATCGACCTCAACGGCGGCGAGTGGTATGTGATCCGGCCCTCCGGCCAGCCGCTGATCCCTGGCTCATGACCACCGGCCAGCGGTCATCACGTCCCGGCCGGCGGGCGGTACTGCTGTCCGCCTGCGGCCTGGCGGCCGGCGCGGCGGCGGCCAGCGCCGGCTGGGCCATGAGCACGTCATCGGCGGCCCCGCCCGGCCCGGCCGTCATCTCGCCCGGCGAGGACCTGATGCGCGAGCACGGCGTGCTGAAGCGGGTGCTGCTGTGCTACCGGGAAATGACCGCCCGGATCCAGGCGGGCGGGCCACTGGACGCGGCGGATCTCCACGCCGCGGCCCTGATCATCCACGACTACATCGAGGGATTCCACGAGGGCCTGGAGGAAGGCTACGTGTTCCCCCGCCTGGTCAGGGCCGGCCGGCTCACCGCCACCGTGAGCACGCTGCTGGTCCAGCACGCCCGGGGACGGATGATCACCCAGTTCCTGCTCCGCGCGGCCACCGCCAGACAGGTGGCGGACCCGGGCGCGCGTGCGCAGATCGCCGCGGCGATGCAGGCGTTCGACCGGATGTACGAGCCGCACGAGGCCCGCGAGGACACCGTCGTGTTCCCGGCCTTCCGCCAGGTCGTGCCTGCCGGCGAGCTGGCCGACCTGGGCTGGCACTTCGCCGACCTGGAGCACCAGCAGTTCGGCACCGACGAGTTCACCGCGATGGTGGCCCGGGTAGCCAGCATCGAGCACAACCTCGGCATCTACGACCTGGCCCAGTTCACCCCCCAGGTGACCCAGTACACCCCGCCGGCCTGAGCCAACCGGATACGGCGCGAGACCGTCTGCTACCGGATGACCAGCCGGCCGCGCCACCATCTGTGGCCCAGCTGTCCAGTCCCGCGTGCGGCGGGCCAGGTCTGCCGCACGCACGGCTGGCGGGCTCGGCCGGTGACCAGGGATGGCACCGGCCGGCTCCCCGACCAGGCCGGCAGCAGCCTCACCTTGGAGCCGTGGCCCGGGCTGCTGGCGGGTCGGCTTATGCTGCGATGGGAATAGCGGCCGGGATATGATCCGCTGTTTTCCCTGGCGGCATACCTCCGGGGGGTTATTCATATACCCATAGGGAGTACCGGGCAATACCCTGGATGTGTTCCCGGTGTATTAACGGCGGCGCAGAGATCATTGTCATACCAAGTCATCGAGGTTGCAGCGGTGACGCGCCGGGCTTTATCCTGCCTGTCACCAGCACCCGTCGGCTTGTTCTGATGTGCGCCCCGTGGAGCCCGGAGCTTCTTTTACCGTTGCCGGTTATCCCAGCACCGATAATTGACACGAGGATTTGATGAGCAGTAGCTGGATTCCGGGCTGGGCAAGCCTGGCCTGGCTCCTGATCTACGCCGTGATCGCGGCCTGGCACGTGGGCCACCTCGCCGCGGCGGGCCGGAGCCTCCGGGTGTGGCACACCGCTCACGTGCTCGTGGCCGTGGGCATGATCGACATGTTCTGGCCCGGTGGGGCCATGCCCGTGGGCCCCACCTCAGGGCAGGCCGTCTTCGGCGCCGCGGCCGCTGCCGTTGTCGCGGCGATCGCCGTTGCCGCCGCCCGCGGTCGGCCCGTCGGCCGGCTCTGGGTGCTGACCGCCGCCGACCTCGCCGTCATGGCCTACATGTTCGCCCTGTCCTCGGTCCGGTACCTGGTCGTCCTTACCACCGTCCTGGCCGCCTGGCAGGTCGCTGAGGCCATCGCGTGGGCCAGCGGATACCTCTGCCCAGCCGTTCCTGGCACCCGGCTAGTGGCGGCCGGTGGCGCGAGCGGGCTGGCCGTGCCGCGCCCGGCCAGCTCCGGGCACGAGGGCCTGGCGCTGCGCGCCAGCCTGGCCCTGATGAGCCTGGGCATGGCCTACATGCTCGTGGCCATGCAGTTCGGCATGCCGATGCCCGGACCGGCCGGGCCGCTCATGCCAGGCATGCCCGGCATGTAGCCGGTGCCTGACTGGCCCCTCGCCGGCCGCAGCAGCGGTCGGCTCCGACCGATGAAGGAAGGGACAGCATGACCGCCCAGACCGAGCTCGACAGCACCGGTACGCCGCGCGACCAGGAGGCGGCGCGGTCGGCAGCGATCATCACTATCACCGGCGTCGCCGTCACCCTGGTCCTGTATGTGTGGATCGCCCGGCTCCAGGCGCACAACCGCAGCCCGGCCGCGGTCGCCATGTCCAGCATGCACATGAACAACATGACCAAGTACTGGTCGTTCCCGGTGCTGCAGGCATCCGGGCTGGCCGGGCTGCTGTTCGCCTACCTGACGGCGATCCTGGGACTGCAGCAGTCGGGCCGGGCGGTGTCCTGGTTCCCGCTGAGCTACCGGCAGATCGACCGAGCCCACCGCCAGCTGTCACTGCTGGTCATCGGCCTGGTGGCGGTGCACGTGCTGGCTACCGCCCTTGACGCCATGGGTGACAGCTGGAAGACCGTGCTGATACCCGGCCAGTGGGCGGCCCAGGGCTGGCCGCAGGCGGTCTGGGGCTACAACGCGGGAATCTTCGCGATCTACATCCTGGTGCTCGTGGCGCCCACGTTCTACCTGCGGCACATGATCGGCATACGCCGGTGGCGGTTCCTGCACCGCTTCGTGCTCGTCTTCTACGGCCTGTCGCTATGGCACGCACTCATCCTCGGCCTGGACATCGGCCACTACCCCTGGCTCCGGCCCGTCATCTGGCTGCTCCAGGTGCCCCTGCTCGCCCTGTTCATCCGCCGGCTGCGCAGCCCGCTGCGCTCTGACCACAAGCTGCCGCCCGGCCGGCGCCTGGCCGTCACAGCCGTCCGCTACGGACTCCAGGCAGCCAGCGCCGCCGCCATCATCGCCATCGCAGCCCTCGTGCTGAGCGGCCACTCAGGATTCATCGCCACAGTGTGACCAGCGGCGCCGCCCGCGCGCCGGGCCGGCGCACGGGAAGACCGAGGCCGGGAGCCGGGGTGTAGGGAGTGAGGGCGCCATCGCGTGCGCGGAGAGCGCCGCAGAGGCAGCGCTGCAAGCGCCTGCTGACGGGATCGCCGCGGCACAGAAGGCGCAACGCGGTACAGGCGCGCCTGCGCCCGGCCCGGCCGGCAACCCGCTTGGCCGGGTCCGCCGGCAGGTCGTTGTGAGCCAGGATGGGGGAGCGGTCCGCGGTCACGGTAACGGCCCCGGTGGCCGTTACCACCGAATGCCGCTGGGCGGGGCACCTTCCTGGCCGGTGCCAGCGTGCGGTGTCCGGCCTGGTGCGCACCGCCAATCAGGTGGGCCGAGGCTGTCACGGTGAGCAGTCAGCCGCGCGAGCCGCCTGACCTGCTGGCTGCAGACCATCGGCATCGTCTCCACCAAAGACGACTTCATCCCCGGCATCCGCTGCGAGGCCGAGCTGTGGGACGTCGGCCTGCTCGAGCCCTCCTTCTGCACTGAGATCATCCCGGTCCGCGCCGCGGACGCCATCGAGGCCACGCTGGAGCTAGCCCGTTGGCACGGCGTGCTGGCCGGCCCGACCATCGGGACCACCTACTGGGCCGCCCAGCGGTACCTGCGCCGCTGCCCCGCGCCCAGGCACGGGAACCCCTTCCCGGCGGCCCGGAAGATCGTGCTTATCTGCCCGGCTGGGGACTACCCCCGGCCGCTCGCCGCCTTCCTGGCCCAGGCCAGCCGGCCAGCTCGTAGCCGGCCTCGTCCACAGCCGCGCTGAGCGCCGCCCGGCGGCCCAGGTCGCTGTCTACGATTATGGGCACACGGGCCGTTGTCTCCATTACTGGCCCGGCCTCCCATGGCAGCGGCGTGAGGCAACCGCTCATTCCGGCCGTTTTTGGCACGCTCCACACGGGAGGCGGGAGTTGGCTCCCCAGATACCCCTAGGTGGTAATGCAGATACCCCTCCCGGGTTTTCAAGGATACCGCCAGGGGGTTTACCGGCAACGGGCAGCGGGGTAAAGGCGAGGCAAATTAGTGTTGCGATGAGATGCCTTTCTACCTGCTGGTTCATCGAATTGGCGGCGTCTCACGACGACGTTCAGGCCGGTCCTGCTTGCCTGTGTCGGCGAGTGCCATCTACTGTTCTGTTACAACCGCCCCGACGCGCTGGATAAAGGTGACGGGCCGCGAGGGTGTCTTCACCTATTCGGTCAGGTATAACGAGGAGCATGAGCCACGCTCAAGCCAATGGTGCTTGTAAACAATGCTCCCGTCAGGCAGCCGTTGCCGGGCCGGAGCTGGGGATGCTGAGGAGGCATTCGGGATGAGTGACGTGACCGTCGCGGGCGGCCGGGCCGCGTGGCCGGAGCGGCTGGGGGCCGAGGGTGCCTGGCACCCGCCGGACACCCGGCGGGTGCTGCAGTTGGCGCTGGCGGCGATCTGGCTGCTGGACGCTGTGCTGCAGTATCAGTCGTTCATGTTTACCAAGGCGTTCGGCCAGATGCTCGCCGGGACCGCCGCGGGCAACCCGGGGGCGATCGCCAGCCCGATCAGCTGGGACGCCCGCCTGGTTGAGCACCACGTGGTGCTGCTCAACACCATCTTCGCCACCATCCAGCTGCTGCTGGCGCTGGGGATCGCCTTCCGGCCCACGGTCCGGGTCGCCCTGGCCGCATCGATCGCCTGGTCGCTGGGCGTGTGGTGGTTCGGTGAAGGGCTCGGCATGATACTGACGCCCAGCGCCAGCCCGGTCAACGGTGCTCCCGGTGCCGTGATCATCTACGCGCTGCTGGCCGTGCTGCTGTGGCCCTCCGACCGGCACGCCGCCGCGGCCCCCTTCACGGCGGCCCGGGCGGTGGGCGCGTCGGCCGCCCGGGTGCTGTGGCTGGCGCTGTGGGGCAGCCTGGCCTACTTTGCCCTGCTGCCGGGGAACCGGACGGCGCAGGGCCTGAGCGGCATGGTCGGCGGCATGGCCGACGGCCAGCCAGGCTGGCTGGCCGCCCTGGACAACCACGCCGCGTCGCTGCTGGCTCATCAGGGGCTGGCCGCGTCCATCGTGCTGGCGATAGCCCTGGCAGTGATCGCGGTCGGAGTCTATCTGCCGGTGCCGGCCGCCCGGGCCACCGTGGTGCTGGCGATCGTGGTGGCCGCGCTCATCTGGGTCTTCGGGGAGGCGTTCGGCGCCATCCTGGCGGGCGGGGCCACCGATCCTAACTCCGGCCTGCTGCTGATCTTGCTGGCGCTGGCTTACTGGCCGGTCAGGAAGCCGCCCGCGGTCGTAGCGCCTGCGGCGGCGGGGTCGGCTGCTCGCGAAGCTGCTGAAGGAGAGGTAACGCCATGATGGGGATCCCCGGTTTTATCCTGGACTTCTTCGCCGCACTCATGCTGCTGGTCGCCGCCGTGAGCGCGGGTCGGCTGGTCCTTGACCTGCCCTGGCGCCGCGGCGTCATGGACGTGGACATCGACGGCGCGCACGTGCTGATGGGCATCGCGATGGCGGGCATGCTCGTGGCCAGCCTGAGCACGCTGCCCAACGGGGTCTGGACCGTGATCTTCGCGGTCATGACCGCCTGGTTCGCCTGGTGCGTCTACCGGGAGTCGCGGGGCCGGGGGACCCGCGTGCTCGTGGACAGCCATCACGCGCCGCACCTGGTGCATAGCGCCGCCATGGTCTACATGTTCGCCGCGCTCACCGCACCCGCGGCCGGCCACGGGTCGGGGATGGCCGGCATGGGCGGCGCCAGTGGCGGGATGCCGACCCTGGCCGTGCCGGTGGTGGCGTTCATCTTCGCGCTCGTGCTGGCCGGTTATGCGGTCATGGACCTGGACCGGCTGTCCGGCCCCACCCCGCACGGCAGTTACCTTGCCGTGCCGGCCAGCACCGTGCCGGCCGCTGCCGCGCTGGTTGGCGCGGCGGCCGCGGGCGGATCCGTGAGCGCCGCGGTGGCCTCGGCCGGCCCGGCCGGGACCGAAGGCGGCGTGAGCACCGCAGCCGCTGCGGGGGAGGCCAGCCCTGGTAAGCCGGCGGGCGACGGGGGCGGTGCCGCAGGCTCCGCCCGCAGGCTCCTGCTCGATCCCAGGACGGCGGCGGGCTGCCGCATCGCGATGGGCGTCACCATGGCCTTCATGCTAATCATCATGATCTAGTGGTCCCGCGCACCGCGGCCAGGACTGCTCCGGCCATCACGGCCGGGACATCACCGCCCCCGGCCCGCCAGGCAAGAGCAGACCCAGGGGCTGGGACAGCCGGGCCGGTGGCCTCGTTGAGACTTGAGAGAAGAGATAGTTATGACCAATTACGCGGAAGGAACCGTGCTGACCTGTACTCATGAGGAGTGCAACTGCCGGCTGGTCATCCAGGCGGAATGCCACTGCCCGGGGGTGACTGACGAGTCGTCCTACCGTTGCGCGTGTGGCGCCGAACTGGTGCCAGTGCAGGAGGGCTGAGGGCAGGCGCTGCACAGTGCCGACGTCGTCATCATCGACCGCCTGGCCGACCCGGCGTTCACCGCGGAACTCCGCCCGGCGTGCTGTCCAGCGCCACCGCCGCCCCGGCCCTGGCAGGCATCCCGCTCACCCACCGGGCCTGTCCCAGTCCTTCGCCGTGGTTTCCGGGCAGCTGCCTGCCGGGCATCCCGTCGGGTGGCTGACCGCGGGCGGGACCGGATCTGCGGGCGGCGGCCAGCCAGGTGGGTTTCAGGATGTGTGCCGCCCCGTGGGAGCTGATAGCCGATACTCGGGGCGTGAGCGTAGACGAGGCCTTCGTCGCCATCGTGGTGGCGTTCGCGGCCGGCTGGGTGATGCGCCGCTGGCGGGCCGCTGAGAACACCGCGCGGCTCGCGCGCCGCGGTGCCGACATTGCCGGCGGTGCGGCATGGAAGGCCCGGCTATGGTTCGCCGGGGCCGCGATCCTCAGCTGGGGTCTTGCCGACGCGTGGATCCGCAGCCGCTTAATGCCAGCCGCGCCGCTGACGCTTGGTGCGGGCTGCCACCCCCACCCTCAGGGCTCGCCGTCTAGTTCGAGCAGCCGGGGCGCGAAGGCGTGCCGCTGGTAGAAGCGGATCGCGTCTGTGTTGGCCGCGTAGGCAGTGACAGACATACGCTGCGCCCGCCGGTTGCGGGCCCACGACCGGAATTCCGCCACCAGCTGGCTGCCGACGCCGCGGTCACGGTATGCGGAGCTGACGTAGAGGCTGTGCAGGGTTGCGACCCGGACTGGCCGGTAGTCGGTTGGTTCGGTGAGGATTCCGGTGAGGATTCCGACGATCGCGGCGCCGTCGGTCGCTGCGAGTACGAGCCGGTTGGTGTCTGCCATCCAGGCTTTCACGCTGGACAGCCCGGCCCGGTGTGGCCACTCCTGGCTGACCGATGGATCCCTGGTGCCGGGGTCCTCGGCGAACAGGCCTGCGAGCACGGCAACAAGCCCGGGCTCGTCTCCGGCGGCTGCGACCTGGATCCGGACAGGGTTCATGTCGCCTCCGCGATCTGCCGGGGCTCGGCTAGGCAACTGCGTGGCACAGTGATCTTGAGGGCGTGCCGCGGTTTCATTGGCAGGCGGCGCAGGTGCCGAGGACGGCGAAGCGATGTGGCATCACAGTGAACCCGTACTGGTCACGGATGGTCCAGGCGAGGCCGGTGAAGATCTGGCTGGGGACTTCTGTCATGGATCCGCATTGTTCGCAGACCAGGTGGCCGTGGGCGTTTTCGGCGAGGTGGTAGGTGGCCGGGCCGTGGCCGAGGTGGGTGCGGTCCACGATCTTGAGCCGTTCGAGTTCGTCGAGGTTGCGGTAGATGGTCGACAGGTTGACGCCGGGTGCGCTGGCCTGGACGTCGGCGGCGAGCTGTTCGGCGCTGCGGTGGCCGGGGCTGGCCAGCAGCGCCCTGAGCAGCAGGCGCCGTGCCGAGGTGGCCCGGCCGCCGTGCTGGCGCAGCTGGGCCAGGGCGTTGTTGACGACCTCGCCGTCTTCTGCCCACTGGGCCCTGGCCTGGGTGTCCCCGGTCACGGCCCCAGGATAAACCGCCCGCCCAGTAACTGCCTATGATGCGCTATTGCAACTATGTTGCAGTCTTTTTAGACTGGCCCCGATCGTGTCCCCGCAGGGAAGGTCAGGTCCCATGGCTGCTGTGACCGCCCGTCTCACCAGGATCCGTAATGGGCTGACCCCCGCTGAGTGGGCGAAGGCGGGGGCCATGGTGGCGGTGATCGTGGGCCTGAACGTGCTGGGCTGGGCGCTGCTGGCGGCGGCGGTGGGCGGGCGTTACCACATCACCGGGACCGAGCTGTTCGGGTTCGGGACCGGGATCCTGGCCTACACGCTGGGCATGCGGCACGCGTTCGATGCCGATCACATCGCGGCGATCGACAACACCACCCGCAAGCTGGTCCAGGACGGCAAGCGGCCGCTGTCGGTCGGGTTCTTCTTCTCCCTGGGCCATTCCACCATCGTGTTCGCGATGGCGCTGCTGCTGAACTTC
>DATIXO010000094.1:0-37568 GCA_035518495.1 Streptosporangiaceae bacterium | reverse complement strand
CTGCTCGACGGCCGGCCCGCGCCCGCGGGCCGCGGCGGGCGGCGGCGGTACGCCCAGCAGGTACAGATGGTGCTGCAGGACCCGTTCGCGTCGCTCAACCCCGTGCACGACGTGCGGTACCACCTGATCCGGCCGCTGAAGGTGCACGGGCTCGGCACGCCGGGCAGCCTGGATGAGACGCTGGCCGGCCTGCTCGAGCGGGTCGCGCTCACGCCGCCGGAGCGGTTCCTGGGCAAGTACCCGCACGAGCTGTCCGGGGGGCAGCGGCAGCGGGTGGCGATCGCCCGGGCGCTCGCGGTGCGGCCGCGGGTGCTGCTCGCCGACGAGCCGGTGTCGATGCTGGACGTGTCCATCCGGCTCGGCATCCTCAACCTGCTCGCCGGCCTGCGCGAGAACGAGGGCATGACGATCCTCTACATCACCCACGACATCGCCTCGGCGCGGTACCTGGCCGACGAGATCGCGGTGATGTACGCGGGAGGGCTGGTGGAGTCGGCGCCCGCGGTCGCGGTCACCGACCAGCCCACGCACCCGTACACCCAGCTGCTGCTGAGCGCCGCGCCCGACCCCGACCGCCCGGAGCCTGCCGTGCTGTCCGGCAGCGGGGCGGTGCCGAGCCTGCTCGCGCCGCCGGCCGGCTGCCGGTTCCACCCGCGCTGCCCGCACGCGATGGACGTCTGCTCGCAGCTCCCGCCGCCGCTGGCCGAGGTTGCCCCCGGGCACGTCAGCGCCTGCTGGCTGCACGCCCCGAAGAACCCGGCCACGGCGGCCGCACCGGAAAGGAGAAACGATGACCCCCCGACCCAGCTAGCGGATGACCCATCTGGCCAGCAGGGACGCCAGACCCGGCCGGCCCTGCGCCACCCACCCTTTTCCAGACCCCGTCATGGTCAGTCAAATGAGGCCGGCGACGAGCCGGCCGGGCACTAATGGAGTTTAGGCAATGCAACATGCAATCCTGAAGAGCCTCGCGCTCGCGGGCATCGTCAGCCTGGGCATCGCGGCCTGCTCGAGCTCGAGCACCCAGTCCAGCTCGAGCGGCGCCAGCGGCAAGACCCTGGTCATCGAGAGCACCTCGGTCACAGCTCCCAGCCAGAATTTCAACCCCTACGTGCAGAGCGCGACCGGGTATTCGGCCCAGTCAACCGGCCTGGTCTACGAGCCGCTCTACATCTTCAACGTCATGAACCCCACCCAGGCGCCGGTCCCGGTGCTGGCCTCGGGGCAGCCGACCTGGTCCAACGGTGGCAAGACGCTCACGGTGCCGATCCGCTCGGGCGTCAAGTGGAACGACGGCAAGCCGTTCACCGCGAGCGACGTCGCCTTCACCTACAACCTGGTCAAGAAGAACCCGACCCTCTACACCGCGAGCGCGCCGCTGGTGACGAGCGCGACCGCGACCAGCCCGACCTCGGTCACGCTGAACTTCTCCACGCCGCAGTTCGCCAACCTGTTCCTCATCGGGCAGGTCTACATCGTGCCGCAGCACGTGTGGGGCTCGGTCAGCAACCCGGTCACCTACACCGACGCCAGCCCGGTCGGCACCGGGCCGTACATGCTGCAGACCTACTCCTCGCACGGCTTCCTGCTCAAGGAGAACCCGAGCTACTGGAACAAGAGCGCGGTCAAGGTCTCGGCGGTGGACTTCCCCTTCTACAGCAGCAACGCCAACCTGGTGCCACCGATCGCCAGCGGCCAGATCGACTGGGCCGGCAGCAACCTGGGGCCCGGCATCAGCTCGAACTACCTGGGCAAGAGCAGCGACAACACCACCTGGCTCAACAGCCAGCCCTATTTCGCCGCCAACAACGTGGTCACCCTGTGGTTCAACGTCACCAAGGCGCCGCTGAACGACCCCGCGGTGCGGCAGGCCATCGGCTACGGCATCAACCGGCAGCAGCTGTCCGTCCAGGGCGAATCCGGCTACGAGGCCCCGGCCACGTCGTCGGGCGGCCTGCTCCTGCCGATCGACAACACCTTCCTCGACCCGTCGGTGACCGGCGACCTGGCAGCCACCGGTGACCCGGCCAAGGTGACCAGCATCCTGACCAAGGACGGCTACACCAAGACCGGCGGCAAGTGGACCAAGAACGGCAAGCAGATCACGTTCTCGATCACCGACCCGATCGCCTATTCCGACTACTACACCGACGACCAGCTCATCGCGAGCCAGCTCAACAAGCTCGGCTTCGACGTGAAGGTCGCCGGCAACGGGTCCCCGACGGCCTGGCAGGCCGACTTCAACAACGGGACGTTCGACGCCACGATCCACTGGAGCAACCAGGGCCCGAACCCGTTCTACTACTACGAGAACTGGATCGACGACACGTTCACTGCGCCGGTCGGCAAGCCGGCCGCCGGTGACAACGGCCGCTTCTCCGACCCGGCCGCGCAGGCCGCGCTGGCCCAGTTCGCGGGCACCAGCGACCCCGCCACCCAGAAGGCGGCCATCACCTCTCTGCAAAAGATCATGTCTAGCCAGGTGCCGATGACGCCGCTCCTGTACGGCGCCGCCTGGAGCGAGATCTCGACGCGGAACTACACCGGCTGGCCGACGAACGGCAACGCCTACATGACGCCGATCCCGAACAGCCCGTACCTGGAGCTGGTCGTCCTGCACCTCAAGCCGGCCTCGTAACCCGCGACCGGCCCAGGAAAGGACGACAACTCCACAGATGAGTACCGCGCAAGCGGGGCTGATCCTGCCCGGCCGGGCGACCGGCCGGGCAGGTGCCCAGACGACCGGGCACGGCCGCCGATGACCACCGGCCCTGCCCATGCCCAGCACCTCACACCCGCAGCCGGCGGTACGCCGCCCGCTGCCGCCATCCGGGCGCCAGCCGAGCAGGCCCTGCTCGCTGCGCTCTCCGTGCCGGACAAGGTGCGCCTGCTGACCGGTGCCGCCAACTGGCGCACCCACGGCTCCCCCGCCATCGGCCTCCGGCCGATGACCGTGTCGGACGGGCCCTCCGGGGTCCGCGGTGTCACCAAGGACGAGCGCCATCCCTCGACCAGCCTGCCGTGCCCGTCCGCGTGCGGGGCGACGTGGGACACCGAACTGATCACCGAGCTCGCCGCGGCGCTGGGCGCGGAGGCCCGCGGCAAGGGCGTCGACGTGCTGCTGGCGCCCACCATCAACCTGATGCGGACGCCGCTGGGCGGGCGCGGATTCGAGTGCTTCTCCGAGGATCCGGTGCTGACCGCCCGGATAGCCGTCGCGTTCATCACCGGCCTGCAGTCGGCCGGGGTGGCGGCCACGGCCAAGCACTTCGTCGGCAACGACTCCGAGACCGGGCGCTGGACCTACGACGCGGTCATCACCGAGCCGGTGCTGCGGGAGCTGTACCTGGCGCCGTTCGAGGCCTGCGTGCGGGAAGCAGGCACCGGGCTGGTCATGGCCGCCTACAACGCGGTCAACGGCACTGCAGCCACCGCCCATCCCTGGCTGCTGAGGAAGATCCTCAAGGGGGAATGGGAGTTCGGCGGCGTGGTCGTCTCGGACTGGAGCGCGGCCAGGTCCACCGTGGCGACCGCGGTGGCCGGGCTGGACCTGGCGATGCCCGGCCCGAACGGGCCCTGGGGAGCGGACCTGGTCCAGGCGGTGCTGGACGGGGTGGTCCCCGAAGCCGTCATCGACGACAAGATCGCCCGGATCATCGGCCTGGGCCGCCGGGTCGGCGCCCTGGCCGCCCCGGACGGCCAGCACGCGGCGGCCGCTCCGGCCGGCCGGGCCGCCGATGATGACGGGAACCCGGCCGGGGACGGGAAGCGGCCCAGGGCGCGTACCGCGCTGATCGACCCGGGCCTGGTGCGCAGGGCGACAGCGGCCACCTTCGTCCTGCTCCGCAACGAGGGGCCGGTGCTTCCCTTTGACGCGAGCACCATCGGCAGCATCGCGCTGATCGGCCCCAACGCGGTCTACCCGGTGATCCAGGGCGGCGGCAGCGCGGTGGTCGCCCCGGTCACGGTGTCCACACCCGCGATGGCGCTGCCGGCCGCCCTGGCGGGCCGCGGCACGGTCACCGTGGCGCCGGGCTGCCGGACGTGGACGACCGTGCCCGAGCCGGTGGCCGGGTCGATCCGCGACCCGCTGACCGGCGAGCCCGGGCTGCGGCTGGAGTTCCGCGACGGCGGCGGGACGCTGATCGGCCATGAGCACCGGGTCTCCACCGAGCTCGCATGGTGGGACGAGGGCCTGCCGCCCGGCGTGGGCTGGGGCGAGGACGGGACGATCACCTTGCTCACCCGGTTCCGCGCCGGCGCCACCGGGCCGCACCTGATCGGCGTGGCGGGCGTCGGCCATCTCACGCTGAGCGTGGACGGCGCGGTGGTCGCCGACAAGGTCACCCCGGTCCCGGCGGACCCGGTGCAGACGATGACCCGCCCGGGTGAGGTCCGGGCCATGGTGGATCTGCGGGCCGGCCAGGAGGCGGAGGTCAGGCTCGACTTCCGGCCGGCCGACGGCGTCGATGCCCCGCTGGCCGTCCGGCTCGGCATCGCGGCGGATGAGGACGAGGACATCATGATCGCGGAGGCGGTGCGGGCGGCCGCGGACGCCGCCGCCGCGGTGGTGGTCGTCGGCTCGGCGGAGGCGGCCGAAAGCGAGGGTTTCGACCGGGAGACCCTCGCGCTGCCCGGGCGGCAGGACGAGCTCGTCGCCCGGGTGGCCGCGGTGAATCCCCGGACCGTGGTCGTGGTGAACGCGGGCATGCCGGTGCTCATGCCCTGGGCCGGCGACGTCGCCGCGGTGGTCTACGCCTGGCTGCCGGGCCAGGCCATGGGCGAGGCGCTCGCCGACGTCCTGCTCGGCCGGGCGGAGCCTGGCGGCAGGCTGCCCGTCACCCTGCCCGTGCGGGAGTCCGACTGCCCGGTCCTGCACGCGGTCCCGCGCGACGGCCGCGTCGACTATGCCGAGGGGCTGCTCATCGGCTACCGCGGCTACGACGCGGCGGGGATCACGCCCATGTTCGCGTTCGGCCACGGGCTCGGCTACACCCAGTGGGCGTATGAGTCCGCGTCGGTGGACGCGCCTGGGCCAGCGCCGGGCGAGGACGTCCGCGTCCGGGTGGCGGTCCGCAACACCGGGTCACGGCCGGGCCGTGAGATCGTCCAGGCCTACGTCGCGGGCCCGGCGGCGGGCGCCGGGCGGCCGGTGCGGGTGCTCGGGGCCTTCGCCGCGGTCAGCGCGGCGCCCGGCGGGCGGGCGGAGGCCGTGCTCACGGTGCCCGCCCGGGCACTGGCGGTCTGGGACCAGGCGGCCGGTGACTGGGCCTGGCCGCGGGGCACCTTCACGATCGAGGTGGGCAGGTCCTCGCGGGACCTGCGGCTGGCGGTCGCCATCGGCCTGGGCGCCGGGCAGGGCTGAGCCAGTGGAGCGGGCCGCCTGGCAGCCCGACTGTCAGGTGGTCGCGGCGGGTGCGACCAGCTCGACCTCGTAGCCGTCCCGGTTCTCCAGGTAGGCGGCGTAGTGATCGACCCCGCCCGCGTACGGGTGCCGGTCCGGGTAGAGCAGCCGCCAGCCGTGATCGGGCGCGTGCAAGACGATCTCGTCAAGCTCTTCCTTGGACCCGATGTGGAAAGCGAGATGGTTGAGTCCCGGCCGGCAGCGGTCGTGCCGCCCTGCCACCCGGTCGGGCGATTGCTCGATGACGATGTAGGTCACGCCTGCCAGCCAGCTCTGCCCCTCCGGCCACTGCTGGTAGATGTGATAGCCCAGTTTCTCGAGCAGCCACCCCCAGCTGGCCTCGGCTTTGGTCAGGTCAGGCACCCATAGTTCGATGTGATGCAGCATTCCTGTGCCAGCGAGATCCATTCCGACAGCATGCCAGGCCCGCTGCCCTGACGAGACCCGGACCCCAGTATTTTCACAGGTCAGGCCGATATTGGCCTGCCGCACCGCTGCCCTGGGGCCCCAGGTGCCCCAGGGACGGCTGTCCGGGTCAGGAAGCCGCCTCGATCCGGCGCTGGAGCTTGTTCATGCCAGCCAGCCAGCGGTCGGGGTCGGCGGCCCGGCCCGCGTACATCCGGGCCACCTCCGGGTGGGGCAGGATGAGGAACCGCCCGCTGGCGATCCCCGCCATCACCGCGTCCGCCACCGCCTCGGGCGCGATGGCGGTATCACTGAGGATCAGCTTCTCGGCGGCCGAGGCCCCGGTCATCATCTGCGTCCGCACCCCCTGCGGGCAGATCGCCTGCACGGTGATCCCCCGGTGGGCGTAGGTCGCCGCCAGCCACTCGGCGAAGCCCAGCGCCGCGTGCTTGGTGACCGAGTAGGGAGCCGAGCCCAGCATCGTCAGCAGCCCGGCCGCGGACACGGTGCAGATCAGATGGCCGCTGCCGCGCTCCAGCCAGGCCGGGAGCAGCAGCCGCGCGGCCCGCACGTGCGCCATCACGTTGACCTGCCAGGAGGCGTCCCAGTCCGGCTCGGCGGCCTGCTCGCCGCCGCCCCGGGCGATTCCGGCGTTCGCGCAGTACAGGTCGATCCCGCCGAGCACCTCCCGGGCCACGCCGATCAGCGCCGCCACCCCGTCCTCGGTGGCGGCGTCACCGGGCGCCGCGGTCCCCCCGCAGGAGGCGGCCACCGCGGCCGCCGCCCCGGCGTCGATGTCGTTGACGACCACCCGGCCGCCTCCGGCGGCGAACCTGCGGGCGAGCGCGGCACCGATACCGCTGCCCGCACCGGTCACCACGATCCCCGCGCCCGTCACCGATTCCATCGCGACTCCGCTGCTCCAGGTTGGTGTTAGGCGCTAGCTGGGGGCAGGTCCACCAGGCTGGCGAGGGCGGCGCGGTGGCGGTCCGGGGTGCCGAGGGCCAGCGACCCGCTCGTGGCCCGCTTGAGCAGCAGGTGCGCCGGGTGCTCCCAGGTGAACCCGATGCCGCCGTGCATCTGCACGCACTCCTGCGCCGCGTGCACGGCGGCGTCCCCGCAGGCGGCCTTGGCCAGGGCGATCGCGACCGGCGTGTCGGGATCGCCGCCGGCCAGGCAGGCAGCCGCGTACCTGGCGGCGGCCCGGGCCTGGGCCAGGAGTATCCACACGTCGGCGGCCCGGTGCTTGAGCGCCTGGAAAGAGCCGACCGGGCGGGCGAACTGCCGCCGCTCCTTCAGGTAGGCGACGGTCATGTCCAGGCACCGCTGCGCCACGCCGAGCTGCTCGGAGGCGAGCATCGCCGCGCCAGCGGCCAGGGCCGACACCACCGCCTGCACGGCCGCCTCACCGGTCGCCACCGGCCGGGCGGGCGCGCCGTCGAAGGCCAGGTCGCACAGCGGGCGGGTGGCGTCCAGCGAGACCACCGCCGCCCTGCTGACACCGGGCGCACCGGCGTCGACCGCGTACAGGCCGAACGGCACCCCGTCGGCGGGCACCAGCAGCACGTCGGCGAGCAGCGCGTCCGCCACCCCGGCCACGGTGCCGGTCAGCCGGGCCTGGCCGGGCGGGTCATCCGGCCGGGCGGCGGCCAGCCGCACCCCGGTGGCCAGCCCCGTGCCCGCCGCGTCCCGCGTGCCGGGCACGGCCGCGGGCGGCATGCGGGCGAAGTCCACCGCCAGCACGGCGGTCACCTCCCCCCCGGCCAGCCCGGGCAGCAGCTCGTCCCCGCTGGGCAGCAGCGCGGCCGTGGCCAGCACCGCGGAGCCCAGATAGGGAACGGGGGCAACCGCCCGGCCGGTCTCCTCGGCCACCACAGCCGCCTCCCGGTAGCTCGCCCCGGCCCCGCCGTGGCTTTCCGGGATGAGCAGCCCGGCACAGCCGAGCTCGGCGGCAAGCAAGTGCCAGGCGGCAGCGTCGTTTTGCTCCTCGGTCTCGGCCCTGGCCAGCACCGCCGGCCACGGGCACCGGTCGTCCAGCAGGGCGCGGACGGCGGACCGCAGGTCCTCCTCGGTCTCGGTGTAGCGCAGGTCCGGGATGCGCCCCGTGGAGGGCGCGGGGCCAGCGGTCCCCGGCCGGGCGGGCAGGTGCCATGACGAGCGGGGCCTGCTGGAGTCGGTGGAGGTCATCGGGGCAGGTCCTTCCAGGGCACGCGGGTGTCCGTGCGGGGCTCGGCGGGCAGGCCGAGCACCCGCTCGGCGATGATGTTCCGCAGGATCTCCGAGGTGCCTCCCTCGATGGAGTTCCCGCGGGCGCGCAGGTACCGGTAGCCGGGCCCGCGGGTGAGGAAGCTGACCGACTCCGGCCGGCGCAGGCTCCAGTCGTCGTAACGCAGCCCGCCGGCGCCGGACAGCTCGAGCTCGAGCGCGGACAGCTCCTGGTTCAGCCGGGCGAAGACGACCTTCGCGGCCGAGCCCTCCGGGCCGGGCTGCCCCGCCGCGAGCTGCTGGCGCAGCCGCTCGGCGGCCAGGCGGGCGACCTCGGCGTCGGCCCACAGCCTGATCAGCCGGTCGTGCAGCCCCGGCGTGCGCAGCTCCGGATGCTCCCGCCAGGCGGCCGCGGCGATGCCGGCCATGCCGCCCTCGCGGGGCAGCGCGCCGCCGCCGATGGCGACCCGCTCGTTCATCAGCGTGCCCTGGGCGACCCGCCAGCCTTCGCCGACCTCCCCGATGCGGTCGCTGTCACGGACCACCACGTCGGTCAGGAACACCTCGTTGAACTCGGCCTCGCCGGTGAGCTGCCGCAGCGGCCGCACCTCGACGCCGGGATCGGTCATGTCACAGGCGAAATAGGTGAGCCCGGCGTGCTTGGGCACGTCCGGGTCGGTGCGGGCGACCAGCAGCCCCCAGCGGGCCCGGTGAGCCAGCGAGGTCCACACCTTCTGCCCGCTGACCCGCCAGTCCGGCCCGGCGGGGTCCCTGACCGCGCGGGTGGCCAGGCCAGCCAGGTCGGACCCG
The DNA here is from genome assembly GCA_035518495.1 of Streptosporangiaceae bacterium. Taxonomy (GTDB): domain Bacteria; phylum Actinomycetota; class Actinomycetes; order Streptosporangiales; family Streptosporangiaceae; genus UBA9676. The sequence continues at coordinate 28,744 of DATIXO010000094.1, read as the reverse complement.
GCGCCGGGCTCGCTGAACAGCTGGCACCAGATCTCCTCACCGGTCCACAGCGGGCGCAGCCAGCGGGCTTTCTGCTCATCGGTGCCGAACGACAAGATCGTGGGGGCCGCCATGCCCAGGCCGATCGTGTTGCGGAGCGGGTCGTTGTCCGGCGCGCCAGCCGCGGCGAACTCGGCGTCGACCACCGGCTGCAGCGAGCGCGGCAGGCCCAGCCCGCCCAGGCCGGGCGGGTAGTGCACCCAGGCCAGCCCGGCGTCGAACCGGGCCCGCAGGAAATCCAGCCGGGACAGCCCGGCAGGGTCGTGGCCGGCCAGGAAGTCACGGGCCCGCTGGCGCAGCGCGGCAGTGTCATCTGCGGGGCCGTCCCCTGGGCCGCCCGCACCGGTCAGCACAGCGGGCCGCCCGCCACGTAGATCACCTGGCCGGAGACGAACCCGGCGCCCTCGCCGCACAGGAACGAGATGACATGCGCGACATCCTCCACCTGGCCGACCCGGCGGACCGGGATCTGCGAGGCGGCCGCCGCCTGGAAGTCCTCGAAGCCCATGCCGATCCTGGCCGCGGTCGCCGCGGTCATGTCGCTGACGATGAAGCCGGGCGCCACCGCGTTGGCGGTGATCCCGAACTGGCCCAGCTCGATCGCGAGGGTCTTGGTGAACCCCTGCATGCCGGCCTTGGCGGCGGAGTAGTTGACCTGGCCACGGTTGCCCAGCGCGGAGCTGGAGGACAGGTTGACGATCCGGCCGAACCGCTGCTCGACCATGTACTTCTGGGCCGCCCGGCTCATCAGGAACGCGCCGCGCAGATGCACGCCGAGCACCATGTCCCAGTCGTCCTCGGTCATCTTGAACAGCAGGTTGTCACGGATGATCCCGGCGTTGTTGATCAGGACGGCCGGCGGGCCGAGGTCGGCGGCCACCTTGCTGACCGCGGCCTCCACCTGGTCGGCCTTGCTGACGTCGGCGCCCACCGCCAGTGCGCGGCCGCCGGCCGCGCTGATCGCGTCCACGGTGTCCGCGCAGGTGGCCGCGTCCAGGTCGAGCACGGCTACCGCCAGCCCGTCGGCGGCGAGCCTGCGTGCGGTGGCCGCCCCGATGCCGCGGGCGGCGCCGGTCACGATGGCGACCCGCTGTGCGTCCTGTGCCATATCGCTGTTTCTCCTTCTTCTCAGGTGTCAGTCGTGCCCGGTGCTGGGTGGCCTCATTCTTCGTGGTGCCTGGTGGTGCGCGTTCTGCGGCTGCCGTGGCCGCTGCCGTCCCGGCGGCCGGGCCCGCTAGCCGCCGCCGGTGTAGTGCCGCAGCTCACGCCGGGCCAGCGAGCGCTTGTGCACTTCGTCGGGCCCGTCGGCGAACCGCAGCGAGCGGGCGGACGCCCACAGGTGCGCGAGCGGCAGGTCCTGGCTGACACCGGCGGCGCCGTGCGCCTGGATCGATTTGTCGATAACCCACTCCGCCATCGCCGGGGTCGCCACCTTGATCGCCTGGATCTCGGTGTGCGCGCCCTTGTTGCCGACGGTGTCCATCAGCCACGCGGTCTTGAGCACGAGCAGCCGGGCGGACTCGATCCTGACCCGGGACTCCGCGATCCAGTCCTGGATCACCCCCTGCTCGGCCAGCGGCCGGCCGAACGCCGTCCGGCCGGTGACGCGCCGGCACATCAGCTCCAGCGCCCGCTCGGCGGCGCCGATCAGCCGCATGCAGTGGTGGATCCGGCCGGGGCCGAGCCGGGCCTGCGCGATCGCGAAGCCCTCCCCCTCGCCGCCGATCAGGTTGCCGGACGGGACGGTGACGTCGGCGAAGGCGACCTCGGCGTGGCCTCCGTGGGGCGCGTCGTCGAACCCGAACAGGCTTATCCCCCGCCGGACGGTGACCCCCGGGGTGTCCCGTGGCACACCGATCATCGACTGCTGCCGGTGCCGGTCCGCACCGGGATCGGTCTTGCCCATCACGATGAGGATCTGGCAGGCCGGGTCCATCGCCCCCGACGACCACCATTTGCGGCCGTTGATCACGTACTTGTCGCCGTCGCGCTCGATCGTGGTGGCGATGTTGGTGGCGTCGGACGAGGCCACCTCCGGCTCGGTCATGCAGAACGCCGAGCGGATCTCCCCGTCCAGCAGCGGGCGCAGCCACTGCTCGCGCTGCTGCTGGCTGCCGAACTCCGCCAGCAGCTCCATGTTGCCGGTGTCGGGGGCCGCGCAGTTCAGCGCCTCCGGCGCGAGCGCGGGGCTGTGCCCGGTGATCTCGGCCAGCGGGGCGTACTGGAGATTGGTCAGGCCCGCGCCCTCGGGGTGGCCGGCCAGGAAGAGGTTCCACAGCCCCCGCCGGCGGGCCTCGGCCTTGAGCTCTGCGACCACGGGCGGCCGCTGCCACGGGAAACCGGACCGCGCCGCCGCGGCGGCCTGCTCGGCGAAGACCGGTTCGGCCGGGTAGACGTGCTCGGCCATGAAGGCGAGCAGCCGCTCGCGCCATTCCTGCGTGCGGTCGTCGTACCCGAAGTCCACGGCGTCCTCCCGGCGAGTCCGGTCAGCACTTTACCTACCGGTTAGTAGGCGCCCTCCCGGCGAGTCCGGTCAGCACTGTACCTACCGGTAAGTATCTGCGGGGATCGCGGGTTCCGGGAGGTGGTGCGCACCGCTAGCCCAGCTTCCGCGCGGTGACGCTGGCGCGGAACACGTACACATGGTCCTCGTGGAAGACCGCCTGATAGGTGACGCCGGGATAACGGGTGTCGAGGAAACCGGGGATGTCGGTGGGCGGGTGCGTGTAGCCGCTGGCGGCGGCGTCGTACACGATGTAACGCGTGACCGGGTTGCCCGGGGTGCCGATCCAGAACGTGGTGTCGCGGGTGGCCAGCGGCGCGAGCATGGTCAGCGTCGACTCCACCGTGGTCCCGGCCGGGACCCGGGCTATCGCCGCGCGCTCGGCCCTGACCTGGGGGCTGATCTGGTAGGTGCGGGCGTTCCACAGCCCCGCCAGCGGGAACTGGAACGCCAGCCCGGCCGCGACCGCCGCCATGGCGGCGGCGGCATACCAGGCCGCCCGGGTGCCCGGCCGCGCCTGGGGCCAGATGGCGCCCGGCCGCGCCCCGGCCCAGATGCCGCCGGGCCACGGCTGGCCACTGGCGGGCCGCGCTTGGCGCGTGGCGGCCCGGGCCTGGATGCGGGCCAGCCCGTCGATCGCGGCCACGAAGACGATAGGCATCAGGGTGGCGTCGTAATGCCACTGCGTCCCCCAGAAGTCGCTGTTGGTGGACAGGAACCGCAGCGCCAGGCCGGGCACGGCGACCAGGGCGAGCGGGGAACGCAGCGCGAGGAACACCACCGGCAGCAGCACCAGGACGGTGGTGCGCAGCTTCTCCGGGCCGCCCTGGGTGAGCTGCGCCAGCACCCGGCCGGCCGAGAGATGGCTGCCGCCTGGCGAGAGCACGCCGCCGTCGCTCCAGTACGCGTAGTGATGGGCGGGGTTGAAGTGCGGGATGATCACGGCGATCGCCAGCGCCGACCCGGCCAGGCCCCAGCACACGAGCAGCGCTCCGGGCCACCCCCACGCGCCAGCCCCGGCGGCACCTTCCGCCCCGCCGCGGCCGACGGGCCCCGCGCCGCCGGCCCGGGCGGCGCTGGCCAGGCCGGTGCTGGCCAGGCCGGTGCTGGCCAGGCCGGTGCCGTCTCGCCCGCGTCCCGTCCGGGCCCCGGCCGCGACCGCGAGCATCAGCAGGCCGATCGCCGCCACCGTCAGGCCTTGGTCCTCCTTGACGAAGACCAGCGGCAGCGCCCACGCCGCGGCGGCCCGCGGTCGGCGGCGCACCAGGGCGGACAGGGAGCAGGCGAGCAGCGGCACCGCGAACGCGATCTCGTGGAAGTCGAAAATGATCATCTGCTGGAGGCCCCACGAGAACCCGTACGCCGCGCCGATCACCCGGCTGACACCGGTCCCGAGCAGGTCCCGCGCCGCCCGGCAGACCGGCACCACCGACACCGCTGCCAGCAGTGCCTGCGCGACCAGCAGGGTGACCGGGGTGGGAAAGAGCCGGAAGAACGGCGCGACCAGCGCCACGATGGGCTGGAAGTGGTCGCCGAGCAGGTTGAAGCCGGGCCCCCGGATCGTCACCACCGGCGCGTGCAGGTGGGCGATCTGCCACACGTACTGGGTGTAGATACCCAGGTCCCAGGACCCAGGGTCCAGGCGCAGGTACCGGAAGACCGAGATCGTGGTGTAGGCGGCGAACGCGGCGAGCGCGATCAGCCACGCCACCGGGTCGGACCGGCCGGTGCTGGCCCGGCCGGTGCTGGCCCGGCCGGTGCTGGCCCGGTCCGTGCTGGCCGGTACGGGCGCGGGCTGGCGGGCCTGGCGGGCAGACCCGGCGCTGGTCCCCGCCTGAGCCAGCCCATGGCCGGTTCCCGCCGGAGCCGGCCCAGGGCTGACGGCCATCGGCGCCCCTCCTGGTGTGCACGTCGCGGCGATACCCAGGGTCCCCGCGCCCCAGATCCGCCCGCCCGGATCCGCCCCCGCCAGCCTAAGTCAGCCGCGGGCACACACGCCCACCGCGAGATCGCAAGGCTGACCGGGGCGATGCGGATGCCGTGGGGTCAGGTCAGCAGCAGGCGGTTCACCCGGCGGCCAGCGATCAGCAGGCCGCCGACGCCCATGAGCGCCAGGTAGGCGACGGGCACCAGCAGGGCTGGGCCGACCACCCCCAGGGTGAGCCCGCGGATGAGCGTGATCGCCTGGTAGAGCGGCGTGCACTCCACCACCACCTGCAGCGCCCGCGGGTAGACACTGAGCGGATAGAACGTGGTGGAGAACAGGAACATCGGCAGGCTCACCAGCATCACGAACTCGAAGTCCTGCCAGCTGCGCATGAAGGTGGTGGCGGCCATCCCGGTGGCGGCGAACGCGAACCCCGTGAGGACGGCGGCAGGCAGCGCCAGCACCGCCCACCCCGACCTCAGCAGGCCCATCCCGAGCATGACCAGCATGAAGGCGAACGCGTACAGGCTGCCGCGGATCAGTGCCCAGCCGATCTGGCCGAGCGCCACGTCGGCGGCGCGCATCGGGGTGGCCAGGATCGCGTTGTAGACCTTGGCGTACTTGAGCAGGAAGAAGACACCGAAAGTGGAGTCGTAGATCGCGCCGTTCATGGACGAGGTGGCCAGCAGGGCCGGCCCCACGAACGCGGTGTAGCTGACCGGCTGGCCGCTGGGCCCGGTGACCGTGCCGACCAGCTGCCCGAGGCCGACGCCGAGCGACAGCAGGTAGAACAGCGGCTCCGCCAGGCCGGACACGAACACCAGCCAGACATGCCGGTAGGCGCGGGCGTGCCGCTCGATCAGGTGCAGGCTGCCCTTCCCGCCCAGCGATCTGCGCAGCCAGGCGAACAGCGTGGGCAGCGGGACCACCCGCAGCGGGAGCTCCCGCACGGGCAGGTCGCCGCCGCCGGGAAGGCCGCCAGTGCCGGACATGCCGCTAGACATAGAGCCGCCTGCGGTAGGTGCGGTTCCCGGCCAGCAGGCCGGCCGCGGCCACCGCGACGAGGTAGGCCACGTCGATGACCGCCTGCCCCAGATCCGCCGTGCCCAGGTTGAGCGACCGGCACAGCGACACCCCGTGCCACAGCGGCGTGAGGTAGGCGACCGGCCGGAGCCAGGCGGGCAGCTGGGTGATCGGGAAGAACGTGCCGGAGAACAGGAACAGCGGGATCATGCCGAACCGGAAGATCATGGCGAACGAGCTGTCCCTGGTGCGGGTCACCGCCCATGCCTCGACCGGGGCCGCGAACGCCAGCCCGGTGAGCACCCCCACCGGCAGCGCCGCGATCATCCACGGCGAGCGGATCGCGCCGAACGCGGCGGCCACCACCAGAAAGATCGCGCAGTTCATGGCCAGCCGCAAGGTGACGAACAGCACATGGCCGTGGAAGATGTCCACCGGGCGCAGTGGTGAGGCCACCGCGGCCTGGTAGGTCTTGTTCCACTTGACCGAGCCGTACACCGGGTAGGTGCACTCGCCCACCGCGGTCTCCATGGCCGCGGCCGCCAGCAGGCCCGGGGCGAGGAAGGCCAGGTAGCTCACCCCACCCAGCCGCGCCGAGCCGTGCGCGTTGACAAGGGTGCCCAGGCCCAGGCCGATCGCTCCCAGGAAGAGCACCGGGTTCAGCACGCTGCTGTAGATGGAGCCGCGCCAGGTGCGCCGGTAGTTGGTCAGCCAGAACCGTAGCTGCCGCCCGGCCAGCGACCAGCCGGACGGTGCCAGGCCCGGCAGCGCCGTCCCCGGCACCCGGGTCGCGACGCCCGCCATCACTCGCTCCCCAGCTCGCGGCCGGTCAGGCGCAGGAAGACGTCCTCCAGCGTGCCCCGGCGGACCAGCGAGGTCAGCGGCTCAACGCCCAGCGCGCGCACCGCCACCAGGGCAGCGTCGCCGTCGTCGACGTAGAGCAGCACCCGGTCGGCGAGCACCTCCCGGCGCTGCGCGGGCACGCCCGCCAGCTTCTCGGCGGACTGCTGGTGATCGGCCGGGTCGAACCGCAGCTCCAGTACCTCCGGGGTGGAGTACCGCTCGATCAGCTCGCGGGGCGTCCCGCCGGCCGCGATCTTCCCCGCGTCCATGACCACGAGCCGGTCGCACAGTTGCTCGGCCTCGTCCATGTAGTGGGTGGTCAGGACGAGCGTCACCCCCTGCTGCTTGAGCCGGAACAGCCGGTCCCAGACCGCGTGCCGGGCCTGCGGGTCGAGCCCGGTGGTCGGCTCGTCGAGCAGCATGATGTCCGGCTCGTTGATCAGCGAGCGGGCGATCGTGAGCCGCCGCTTCATCCCGCCCGACAGCGGGTCGACCTGATCGCCGGCCCGGTCGCTGAGCTGGACGAACTCCAGCAGCCGGGCGGTCCGCTCCCGGATCACGTCCCGGGGCAGCCCGAAGTAGCGCCCGTAGATGAGCAGGTTCTCGCGGACGGTCAGCTCCACGTCGAGGGTGTCCTCCTGCGGCACCACGCCGAGCCGGGAGCGGATCTCCCGGCCGTCCCGCACCGGGTCCAGGCCCAGGATCGACAGCTCGCCCGCACTCGGCGGGGACACGCAGCCGATCATCCGCATGGTGGACGACTTGCCCGCGCCGTTCGGCCCGAGAAAGCCGAACGCCTCGCCGCGCAGCAGGTCAAAGTCGATCCCGTCGACCGCTGTGAAGTCGCCGAATCGCTTGACCAAGCCGCGGGCACGGATCAGCGGGCTATCGGCAGACACTCACGTGAGGCTACCGGGCAGGTCAGACTTTCTCCCAGTAATATTTTTCCGGGCTAATAGGAATAAGTTCCCCCGGAGTCTCGCCCACTGGCCCGGCGCTCTCCCGGCAGGGGGTACTGTCTCAAGGGTCACGATCACAACGTTGGGGACACGCGAGGGGATGGCCGCCTGGTGACTGTTGTCCGCAGGCTCTATGACCGGTTCCAGCGCCTGATCCACGAGGCCGCCAAGTTCGGCGTAGTGGGCGCCATCGCGTTCCTGGTCACGACCATCGGCACGAACCTGCTGCACTTCCAGGTGGGGGTTGGCCCGCTCACCTCCAACGTCATCGCCACCCTCGTCGCCACCTTCGTGTCCTACGCGGGCAACAGGTACTGGACCTTCCGCCACCGCGAGGGCAGCACCGTGGCCCGCGAATACGTGGTGTTCTTCGCGCTGAACGGGATCGGGCTGGCGATCCAGCTCGCCTGCATCGGCGTTGCCTACTACATGCTCGGCCTGACCGACAAGCTGTCGTACAACATCGCGCTGTTCATCGGGATCGTGTTCGGCACCCTGTTCAGGTTCTGGTCGTACCGCAAGTGGGTGTGGGTCGCCCCGCCCGCGCAGGCAGGCACCGGCACCCAGCAGCCGCAGCTGGCCGGCCCCCCGCTGGCGCCTGCCCGCGCAGCGCCCCGGCCAGCCGGGACTCACGCGCCGGACGGGAACAGGAACGGCCACGCGCCGGACCTGCTGCACGCGAACGGGCACCGGGGCAGCGGCCAGGACGCGCGCACCGGCCGCCCGGCCTGAACAGGCCGGGCGGGCACCCGGCACACGCCCGCGGCCGGGCAGGCGGTGGGATGGCAGCGCCGTTAGGCATTCAAGGGTCTAGCGGGTGCATGCCCGGGCGCGCCCGCCGGTCAGGTCCAGCGGCTGCCGGTATGCGCTGGCGGCCTGCGCCTGGCTGAGCCGGCCGGTGGCGACCAGCCGGCTCAGCACGTGCGCCTGCCGGGCCCGCGCCGCCGTGAAGTGGGCGATCGGGTCGTCGGCCGTGGGCGCCTGCACCAGCCCCGCCAGCATCGCGGCCTGCGGCCAGCTGAGCCTGGCCGGCCTGACGCCGAAGTAACCGCAACTCGCCTCCCCCAGCCCGTAGTAGCCATGCCCGAAGTAGGCGACGTCCGCGTACATCTGCAGGATCTGCGGCTTCGGGTAGGCCAGATCCAGCTTGATGCCCAGCGCCACCTGTTCCGCCTCGATCGTGACCCCCGAGCGTCCCGACGTGTAGAGCATCTTGGCCAGCTGCTGGTACAGGGTGGCGCCGCCCTGGTCGGGACGGCCAGTGAGCCGGCCCGCGACCAGCCGGGCGATCGCGAACAGGTCGATGCCCGGCTCGGAGTAGAACCGGTGATCCTCGGTGGACACCAGGGCTGCCGCGAACCGGCCGGGCACGGCGGGCCCGGGATAGGCGGCGTGATGCAGCTGGTCCATCGCCTGGGCGCGGGCTGGCGCGTCGCCGACCGACGGGGTCACCAGCAGCAGCCCGCCCAGCGCCAGCAGGCCGAGCAGGACCAGCCCCAGCACCACGGCCATGGCGCGGGCAAACCAGTGGCGGCGGCGCCTGGCCCGGCCACGCCGCGGCGGCGCGCCGCTGGGCCACTCGGCCCACCCAGGATCCCCCGGGCCCGGCCGGCCAGCCGGGTGCCGAGCGCTGTCCTCAAGATACGGCCCGGCGGGCAGCGGCGACGTCGGCGAACTGTCCCCCGGGGATCCACGACCTGCCATGCCCACCCTGTCATCAGCAACGGTGAACTGGAGTCAGCAGGGTACATACCCCGCCGTCCGATCATCCAACGATCGCGGCATTGCCGGAAGTGCCCGGACCGGCGCGTCGCATGATCCTCTCCCCCGCGGCTCCGCTGGGCTGGCGGCGCGAGGTGGTGGCGCGTTGCGCTATCGTCTTAGGGTCCGTCGTGGACGGGCGGGACGTGGCGCAGTTTGGTAGCGCACTTGACTGGGGGTCAAGGGGTCGCCGGTTCAAATCCGGCCGTCCCGACGCAGGTCAGGAGCTTGATCCGGATCTCGGATCGGCCTCCGGGGACCACGTCGATCTTCCTCGGGCTGTTCTGGCGCATCTTGACCGCTGGTCGTTGAGGTAGGACGACCGATGCTGGAGAGAGCCTGGGCAGGGGCGAGCCTGCCTGAGGTTCCACTGTCCCAGGGATCCCGTAGCGTGCCACCAGCAAGCCGCCAGCCCCTCGACTGCATCTCGGTACAAGCGGGAGCAGTAGGAGATGGAGTGATCGGTGCCCCTGAAGGTCCGTGAGATAATCAAGCTGATCGAGGCTGATGGCTGGTACCTAGTCACACCGTGGGAAGCCACCGGCAGTATAAGCACTCGCTGAAACGCGGGCGCGTGACAATAGCTGGCAAGCTGAGCGCCGAGCTGCCACCTGGTACGGAGCGAAGCATCCTGAGGCAGGCAGGGCTGGACCGGAGGACCCCATGACCAGCTACGCGGTCGTGATCGAACGAGCCAGCGACGGCGGATATGGCGCATGGTCCCCGGATCTGCCTGGTTGTGTCGCAGTGGCAGATACTGAGGATGCCGTCCTAGACGAGATACGGCAGGCAATCGAGTTGCACCTTGCCGGGCTCCGCGAAGACGGCCAGCCAATCCCACATCCTTCAACCGTGGCGGCAACCGTCATCACTCTCGACGCTGCCTGACCCCACGCCTGTTCTGACTGCCTGGCCCCGCGGCGTCGACCACCATCGATGGTCGTGGCCAGAGTTCGCATCGAGAGGGTCAGAGATCCGCGTGTGGGCCCGTTAGCTGTCTGATGCGGCTGCCGCTCGCGTGGCAGTGCCAGGATCGGAACATGGTCAAGCCGTGGATGCTCGACGAACTGGCGCACGCTGGGTGTGAACATCTCGACCCGGGCTTCGTCGCCGGGTTCGACCGCAAGCAGGGATATCCCGATTTTGCCGACGACCTCGCCGTGCTCGCCGACCATGGCATCGGGTCGGCCAGCACGCTGGTGGACCTCGGTGCCGGGACCGGGCGGTTCGCCCTGGCCGCCGCTCCCCGGGTGGGCCGCGTCGTAGCTGTTGACGTCTCCCCCGCCATGCAGGCCGCACTCTGTGACCGCGCCACCAGGGCCGGCCTGGCGAACATCGAATGCGTTCAGGCTGGGTTCCTGTCCTATCAGCACGCCGGCTCACCTGCGGATGCGGTATTCACCCGCAACGCTCTGCACCAAGTGCCCGACTTCTGGAAAGCGCTCGCGCTGGACCGCATCGCCCAGCTGCTGCGCCCCAGTGGCATCTTCCGGCTGCACGACCTGATCTTCGACTTCCAGCCCGCCGAGGCAGAGGCGGTGCTTGGTGCCTGGCTCGACGACGCGGCTGACGACCCGGCTCGCGGCTACACTCGCGATGACTTCGCCGAGCACCTGCGCACCGAGTTCAGCACCTTCCGGTGGCTGCTGGAACCCATGCTCGCCGCCGCAGGGTTCCGCGTCGTGACCGCTGAATTCGACGGCCGGATCTACGGCGCCTATACGTGCATCAGGACCTGACGGCACCGCCTAGACGGGCGGCGCAGCAATGCGCTGGGGACCATCTGGGGACCACACGTTGTCCACGCAACCGAACAACCCGCAGGTGGGCGCCTGTCGTGCGCAACGGTCTGAACGCCGCTGAGCTGCGGAGAAGCCCACTCCCCCGTTCTGGGGGTCAAGGGGTCGCCGGTTCAAATCCGGCCGTCCCGACTGATTTTTCGAACACTTGTACCCCGAATTGGGAACGAAAATCGCCCACATGGGAACGATCACGGCGGCGCCGCGGGTCGGCGCGTACCGCACCCAAGGTCGTCCGGCGCGCTGACCTGGGTAGGCCAGCGCAGCTGCTTGACGCTACTCGGCGTGGGCTGAGTCATAGACTGGCCGAACCTCTACCGCCGTGACACGGGAGTCCAGGATGCGGGCCGCGATGGCGCCCGCTCTGGTCATATCCGAGCAGGAGACCAGGTAATAAGCCCTCAGATGAGGTGCAAACGTCCTGAACGGCCCCTCGGTAATAGCGACCGCCCCGTCTTCCAGCCGCAGGGTCGTCGTGCCCGCGGGATAGGCCAGCCCGGCCCCGTTCAGCAGCTCACCGGAGTTGATCAATTCAGTCCGCAGTGCGGCCCAGCCCAGCCGCAGCCGTCCACGCCGGCCCGCTTGGGGCGGCGCTGCTGCGGGTGCTGACCGACAAGACGGGGCTGACTGGCGGGCTGTCGCGGGCGCTGGCCACGGACCGGCTGCTGACCCATGACCGGGGCCGGGTGCTGGCGGACCTGGCCTGGCTGGAATCCGGGGATTGAAGCCAGCATCAACGGCGCGGCACGGTGCCGCGAGGCAGCCAGTCGCCGGGTCGTGTCGGGCAGATCTCGGGCAGATATGACCCGGGGGCGACGTGTTGATTCGGGCCGGCCCACCGGGGTACGCAAGCTCTTGTTGGTGCGGGAGTTACCTGACAAGATCATCAGCTGCCGTGCCAGCTCTCAGCGGGCGAGATCAGATGAGCCGGGACGGCTCACGGCGCGGCGTCTCACGCAGAAGAGACCAACCCCGTCGCGTCGGAACCTGACCCAGAGCTGTCGTCCCGCGTCACGTCGTGCGCGGGAGAATGGCGGTAGGACCTGGACGGGAAACACCTCTCGCGGAGCAGCACCCGGTGCAGCCGCATTAGGAGGCAGTGATGGCAATAGCAGTCGGCATCGATCTGGGTACCACCAACTCGGTCATCGCGGCGATGGAGGGCGGGAAGCCGACGGTGATCCCGAACGCGGAGGGGTCGCGGACCACGCCGTCGGTGGTGGCGTTTACCGATCAGGGTGAGCGGCTGGTCGGCCAGCTGGCCCGGCGGCAGGCGATCCTGAACCCGAAGGGCACGATCTACTCGGCGAAGCGGTTCATCGGCCGCCGCTATGACGAGGTCGCGAGCGAGCTGAGCGCGGTGTCGTTCGACGTGGTGCCCGGCCCGGATGGCTCGGCCCGGTTCAAGATCCGGGACAGGCTGTACGCGCCGGAGGAGATCTCGGCGCTGGTGCTGCGCAAGCTCGCCGAGGACGCCAGCAAGTTCCTCGGCGAGAAGGTCACCGAGGCGGTCATCACGGTGCCGGCGTATTTCAATGACGCGCAGCGGCAGGCGACCAAGGACGCCGGCCGGATCGCCGGGCTGGAGGTGCTGCGGATCATCAACGAGCCGACCGCGGCGGCGCTGGCCTACGGGCTGGACAAGAAGCAGAACGAGACCGTGCTGGTCTTTGATCTGGGCGGCGGCACGTTCGATGTCAGCATTCTCGACATCGGTGACGGCGTGATCGAGGTCCGGGCGACCTCCGGCGACACCCACCTCGGCGGTGACGACTTCGACCGGCGGATCGTCGATTTCCTCGCCGATGAGTTCCAGCGGGACAACGGGATCGACCTGCGCGCCGACCCGCAGGCCTTGCAGCGGCTGTTCGAGGCGGCGGAGAAGGCCAAGGTGGAACTGTCCTCGGTCACCCAGACCACGATCAGCCTGCCGTTCATCACCGCCGACGCGGCCGGCCCCAAGCACCTGAACACCACCCTCATGCGGTCGAAGTTCGACCAGCTCACCGCCGACCTGGTCGAGCGCACCATCGGGCCGGTCCAGCAGGCGATGGCCGACGCCAAGCTGACCGCGGCCGACATCGACGAGGTGATCCTGGTCGGCGGGTCGACCCGGATCCCGGCGGTGCAGGCCCTGGTGCGCCGGCTGACCGGTGGCAAGGACCCGAATATGACGGTCAACCCGGACGAGGTGGTCGCGCTCGGCGCGGCGGTCCAGGCCGCGGTGATCAAGGGCGACGTCCAGGACGTGCTGCTGCTCGATGTCACGCCGCTGTCGCTGGGCATCGAGACCCTCGGCGGGGTCATGACCAAGGTGATCGAGCGCAACACCACCATTCCGGCCCGGCGAACCGAGGTGTTCAGCACGGCGGAGGACAACCAGTCCGCGGTTGATGTGGTGGTGCTGCAGGGCGAGCGGGAGCGGGCGGCGGACAACCGGGTGCTCGGCCGGTTCCGGCTGGAGAACATCCGGCCCGCCCCGCGCGGGGAACCGCAGATAGAGGTGACCTTCGACATCGACGCGAACGGCATCCTGAACGTGTCGGCGCGGGACAAGGACACCGGGGCCGAGCAGCGGATCACGATCAGCGAGAGCTCCAACTTGGACAAGTCCGACGTCGAGCGGATGGTCGCCGATGCCGAGGCCAACCGCGCCGAGGACCGCCAGCTGCGCGAGCTGACCGATGCGCGCAACGAGCTGGATTCCGCTGCGTACCAGGTGGCGCGCAGGCTCAGCGAACTCGGGCAGGCGGTCCCGGTGCACGAGAAGGCCCGGGCCGAGACGCTGGTGGCGGACGCGCGGCAGGCGATCGCTGACCAGGCTCCCGTCGGCCGGCTCCGGTCGCTGACGAGCGAACTCCAGCAGGTCTACCACGGCCTAGGCGCCTCCGGGTCCGGGTCGTCCGGGCCGGGGCCGGGCGGAGCGGGGCCGTCGGGCCAGGGCCCCTCCGGTCAGGGGTCACCGGGGCAGTCCCCGGGTGACGACGACGTGATCGACGCGGAGTTCACGACCCCATGACTGACCAGGCGCCCGACGGGACTCCGCGGCCCGGCCAGGGCGACACGCGGCCCGGCCACGGCGATGCCGAGGCCGAGCCGAGCCGGGATGCCCTGCGGGCACGGATCGCCGAGCTGGAGGACCAGCGGCTGCGCGCCCTGGCCGACGCGGACAACGTGCGCAAACGGTGCGCCCGGGACATCGAGCGCGCCCGTTCGGAGGAGCGGGCGCGGGTGGCGGCTGACTGGCTGCCGGTGCTGGACAACCTGGACCTGGCGCTGGCGCACGCCGGTGCCGATCCGGGCGCCATCATCGACGGGGTCCGGACGGTCCGCGACCAGGCGGCGGGTGTCCTGCAGCGGCTGGGCTTCGCGCGCCGCGACGACCTCGGCGCGGTCTTCGACCCGTCACGCCATGACGCGATCGGCTCCAGGGCCGGGACCGACGCTCCGGCCGGAACGGTGGTTGAGGTCCTGCGGCCGGCCTACGGTGAGGGCGACCATCAGCTGCGGCCAGCACTGGTCGTGGTGGCGAAGGACGGCTGATGGCATCGGACCGCGACTTCTACGAGATCCTGGGCGTGAGCAGGAACGCCACCCAGGAGCAGATCCAGCGGGCCTACCGCAAGCTGGCCCGCGCGCACCACCCCGACGTGAACAAGGACCCGGGTGCGGAGGACCGGTTCAAGGACGTTTCCGAGGCCTACAACGTCTTGCACGATCCGGAGACACGCCGCCGCTACGACGCGTTCGGGCCGGATTTCCGCCGGGTTCCTGACGACGTCGACCCCGAGACCTGGAACCGTGCCGCCGCGGGCGGCGGGCCGAGGGCCGGCGGCGCGGGCACCGGCGGGCGGGCCCGGCGCGGGCCGGCCGCAGACACGGGCTTCGCTACCGGGTTCGGCGAGGACATCGACCTCGACGACCTGCTCGGCGGGCTGTTCGGCGGCAGATCCGGACGCGGCTGGGGGCCCATCCCCGGCGCGGACCAGGAAGCGGTCATCGACCTGACCGTGGAGGAGGCGTACCGCGGCACCCGGCGCTCGGTCACCCTCGAGGGCGGCGGGCAAACCCGGACCCTGCAAGTCACCATCCCGGCCGGGGTGACCAACGGGCAGCGGATCCGGCTGGCCGGCCAGGGCGGCCGTGGCACCGAGGGCGCCCCCGCCGGCGACCTCTACCTGATCGTCCGCATCGCACCGCACCCCCGGTACCGGGTCGAGGGCCGCGACCTGCATGTCGAGCTGCCGCTTGCCCCCTGGGAGGCGGCGCTCGGCACCACCGTCGCAGTCGAAACGCCCGACGGCGAAGCCAAGGTGAAGGTCCCCGCGGGCACGTCGAGCGGCCGCCGTCTGCGGCTGCGCGGCCGCGGCCTGCCGAACCCCAAGGGAACGGCGGGTGACCTGTACGCCGAGGCACGGATCCTGGTGCCCAGGAAACTGCCGGCCGAGGAGCGGCGCCTGTTCGAGGAGCTTGCCGCCACATCCACCTTCGACCCGAGGAGGCCGAAGTGAACCCGCAGGCCACCATGAACACCAAAGTGACCGTGACGTATGCACTCACCCGGCCAGCGCGCCTCGACCTCGAATCGTTCGCCCGGGTCACCGGAACCCACCCTGACCTGGTGCGCCGGCTGGTGACCCTGGGCGTGCTGGACGCGGACACCGACGCGGCCGGGCGGCTGTGGTTCGCCCCGTCACAGCGCGCGGCCATGGCCAGGGTGCAGCGGTTGCGCGCCGGCTTCGGCCTCAACTACGCGGCTATCGGCCTCGTCACCGACTTGCTCGACCGGATCGCGGTACTCGAGGCGGCAGCCCGCGGTCACTCCCGACGCACCGGAGGCTAGCAGTGGACCCGAACCGGCTGACGCAGAAGTCGCAGGAAGCGCTGCACGACGCGCAGACCAAGGCGCTGCGTTTCGGGCACACCGAGGTGGACGGCGAGCACCTGCTGCTTGCCCTGCTCGACCAGCCCGGCGGACTGGCGCCCCGGCTGCTCGGGCAGGCGGGCGTGGACACCGGCCGGCTGACAGCCGACCTGGAGGCCGAGCTTGCCCGCCGCCCGCGGGTCAGCGGCCCCGGGGTCGCACCCGGCCAGATCGCCGTCACCCAGCGGCTATCCCGTCTGCTCGACGCCGCCGAGCGGGAGGCCAGCCGGCTCAAGGACGACTACGTGTCCGTCGAGCACCTCATCATCGCGATGATCGACGAGGGCGCCTCCTCCGGCGCGGGCCGCCTGCTGGCCCAGCATGGACTTAGCAAGGACTCGTTCCTCGAGCACCTGACCAGGATCCGCGGCAACCAGCGGGTGACGTCGGCGACGCCGGAGGGCGCGTATGAGGCGCTGGAGAAGTACGGCCGGGATCTGGTGGCAGACGCGGCAGCCGGCAAGCTTGACCCGGTCATCGGGCGGGACGGCGAGATCCGGCGGGTGATCCAGATCCTGTCCCGGAAGACCAAGAACAACCCGGTGTTGACCGGGGACCCGGGGGTGGGCAAGACGGCGATCGTGGAGGGGCTGGCGCAGCGGATCAGCAACGGCGACGTCCCGGAGGGGCTGAAGGACAAGGTCGTCTTCGCCCTGGACATGGGGTCGCTGGTGGCCGGGGCGAAGTACCGAGGTGAGTTCGAGGAGCGGCTGAAAGCAGTCCTGGCGGAGGTGACGGCGGCCGAGGGCCGGATCCTGCTGTTCGTGGATGAGCTGCACACGGTGGTCGGCGCGGGCGCGGCCGAGGGGGCGATGGACGCGGGGAACATGCTCAAGCCGATGCTGGCCCGCGGTGAGCTGCACATGATCGGCGCGACCACGCTGGATGAGTACCGCAGGTACATCGAGAAGGACGCCGCTTTGGAGCGGCGGTTCCAGCCGGTGCCGGTCGACGAGCCGTCGGTCGAGGACGCCATCTCGATCCTGCGCGGGCTGCGGGAGCGGCTGGAGGTGTTCCACGGGGTCAAGATCTCCGACGGGGCGGTGATCGCCGCGGTGACGCTGTCCCACCGGTATATCAGTGACCGGTTCTTGCCGGATAAGGCGATCGACCTGGTCGATGAGGCGTGCGCGATGCTGCGCACCGAGATCGACTCGATGCCGGCCGAGCTGGACGAGCTGACCCGGCGGGTGATGCGGCTGGAGATCGAGGAGGCGGCGCTGGCCAAGGAGGACGACCCGGCCAGCAAGGCCCGGCTGGCTGCCTTGGGCCGGGACCTGGCCGGCCTGCGGGCAGAGGCGGACGCGATGCGGGCGCAGTGGGAATCGGAGCGGCAGGCGCTGCGCAAGGTGCAGGCGCTGCGCGCCGAGATCGAGCAGGTCCGCGGCGAGGCCGAGCGGGCCGAGCGGGCCTATGACCTGAACAAGGCGGCCGAGCTGCGGATGGGCAAGCTGCCCGAGCTGGAACGGCGGCTGGCCGCCGAGGAGGATCACCTGGCCAGCAAGCAGGGCAGCGCCCGGCTGCTGCGCGAGGTGGTCACTGACGAGGAGATCGCCCAGATCGTGTCCCGGTGGACCGGCATCCCAGTGACCCGGCTGCAGGAGGGCGAGCGGGACAAGCTGCTGCGGCTCGGCCAGATCCTGCACGAGCGGATCGTCGGCCAGGACGAGGCGGTCCAGGCGGTGACCGATGCGATCATCCGGGCCCGGTCCGGGCTGAAGGACCCGCGGCAGCCGATCGGCTCGTTCCTGTTCCTCGGCCCGACCGGGGTCGGCAAGACCGAGCTGGCCAAGACCCTTGCCGCGACCTTGTTCGACACCGAGGACAACATGGTCCGGCTGGACATGAGCGAGTACCAGGAACGGCACACCGTCTCCCGGCTGGTCGGCGCCCCGCCCGGCTACGTGGGGTATGAGGAGGGCGGCCAGCTGACCGAGGCGGTCCGGCGCAAGCCCTACTCGGTGGTGCTGTTCGACGAGATCGAGAAGGCGCACCCGGACGTGTTCAACACGCTGCTGCAGGTGCTCGACGACGGGCGGCTCACCGACGCGCAGGGCCGCACCGTCAACTTCCGCAACACCGTCATCATCATGACCTCCAACATCGGCTCCCAGTACCTCCTGGACGGGGTCACCTCCGACGGCGAGATCAAGTCCGACGCCCGCGACCTGGTGATGGCCGAGCTGCGGTCCCGGTTCCGGCCCGAGTTCCTCAACCGGCTCGACGACATCGTGCTGTTCAAGCCGCTGACCCAGCCCGAGATCGAGCGCATCGTCGACCTCATGTTCACCGGCCTGCGGCAGCGGCTGGCCGAACGGTCGCTGACGCTGGAGCTCACTGAGCAAGCACGGCGACTCATCGCCCAACAGGGCTTCGACCCCGTGTACGGGGCGCGCCCGCTGCGCCGGTTCATCGCCCGCGACGTGGAAACCCGCATCGGCCGCGCCCTGGTCGCGGGCGACGTCAGGGACGGCGCCGTCATCCGGGTCGACGCGGCCGGGAGCGAGCTCACCGTCAGCTACGAGAACCCCGGGTAGGAGCGACCGCATGCCAGACGGACAAGGCAGCACGCCAGCGGATCTGGTCAGGTGCGCGAACTGCGGCCGGATGAACCGGGTTCCGGCCGCCGCGCGCGGAACCCCCCGGTGCGGCAACTGCCACAAGCCGCTGCCCTGGGTTGCCGCCGCGGGCGACGACACGTTCGCCGAGGTCGCCGAAGCGGCCGCCATCCCCGTCGTGGTGGACATGTGGGCGCCCTGGTGCGGGCCCTGCCGCGCCGTCAGTCCCGCGCTGGAGCAGCTCGCCCAGGACCTGGCCGGCACGGTGAAGCTGGTCAAGGTCAACGTGGACGAGGCACCGAAGCTGCAGCAGCGGTTCACCGTCCAGGCCATCCCCACGCTGATGGTGCTGCGGGACGGCAAGGTGATCGCCCGCCAGGCGGGCGCCATGCCGCTGCCCGCGCTGCGAGACTGGGTCCAGGGCGCGCTCGCACGGTCCTAGCTGACCCAAGTCGTAGCGAGCGACCTCATACCGCCGAGGCTCGCTGCTGCGCCGCGAATGGGGAGGTCGGCGGGTTGCGTGGCAGCGAGGAGGTACCCGGTGGGGGTGGCCTCCTCGCTGTGCCGGTTCTAGCCTCCCTCTTGGTGGCGGCGCTCGCTGCGGCCAGGCCGCGCCAGGCGGCCCGCCGCGCCACCTGTCGCCTGTCGCCCGCAATACAGAAGCCACCCCGATCCACAGCAAGCCACGGTTGGCGAGTCGGCTCAGCCTAGGCATCACCAGGTCGAGCAACCGCGAATCGGTCTCGCCGATGCGGCGCACGGCAGCGCGGTCGAAAGCCGCGATCGTGTTCCTCATGCCTGGGCAGCCTGGCCGCCAGCGTCCCTCGATCGTCTGCGCGGCAGCTGGCCCGCCTGTAGCACCAAGACTTGCCGGTTTACGGCCGCCGCACATCCTCAAGTCGGATAGCTAGATCAGCAGCCGGAAGAGGCGGAACGTGCGCTCCCATTCCTCGCTGTGCACGGCCTTCATCTCTGCGTCGATGAGTTTGAAGGTCCTGGCCAGCGCGATGCTGACGCCTCTTCCGCGCCTGGATGACCGCCCGGTCCGCGAGCTCGGCGCCGGAGATGCCGGACGGGAACCCGAGGTAGTTCTCGATCCGCGACGAGGTCGCGGCCTGGCCCCCGGTGGCCGTGCTGTCGAGGACGACGGTCTGCATGCCTTCCGAGGCCCCGTACACGGCGGCGGACAGGCCTGCCGGTCCCGACCCGACCACGAGCAGGTCGCAGCTTGTGTGCGGGGCGCCCGGCGCCGGGAGCCCGATCGCGGCGGCCAGCTCGGCGTTGCTGGGGTTGCGGAGCAGCCGGTCGGCCGCGATCACGATCGGGGTGTCCTCCGGCGCCACGCCGAAATGCTGGAGCAGTGTCTCGGCGCCCGGGTCGGCCTCCAGGTCCAGCCAGCGGTATGGGAGCCGGTTGCGCGCCGCGAAGTCGCGGAGCCGCCTGGCGTCCGGCGAGTACCGCGATCCGACGATCCGCAGGCCGACTCCGAGCCCGATCAGGATGGAGCGGCGGACGAGGTAGGCGCGCAGGATGAGATCCCCGAGCCCGGGATCGCGGACCACCAGCTCCCTGAGGCGCTCGACCGGCACCGCGAGCACTTCGCCCGCGTCGACCGCCACAGCGGTGAAGTAGGAAGCCTCGCCCGTCAGCAGGCTGAGCTCGCCGAGGAAGCGGTGGCGGCCGTGCACGGCGATGGTGCGCTCCTCCGGCGTCCCGCGCGCTTCGACGACGGCCACATTCCCGGTGAGAACCACGAAAAAATCGCCGTTCCGCTGGCCTTCCCGGAACAGGACCTCCTCCGGCTGGGCCGCACGCCGCTCGCCCAGGGCAGTCAGCGCGGCGACCTGGGCATCACTCAGCCGGGGATAAGCCCCCTGCACATCGGGGGTCTCCATGCTGCAAGTCTGCCCCGGCGGCAGCCGGGCCGCACATCGTCAGGCCGACTAGTTCCTGGGGCTGCGGCGGGCGGCGAACTTCGATCTACCTGAACGGGGGCGAGGAGTTCTACCGTCAGCTCAAGGGCGTCGTGATCGACGACACCCAGCTCTTCAACGCCAGGCTCCAAGAGGGGCAGGACTTCTACAACTACCATCGGCCCCACGGCGGCCTCGGCGGCCTCGGCGGCCTACGACGCCTCCAGCAGAAGACCACAGCAACGACCCCGGCGTAAACGATCTACGTCAGCTGCACAGGCGGCATTTGCGGCATTTGCGGCATCGTGTGTTCAAAAGTTGTGGCGGATGTCACACGTCAGCAGCCGTCAGCCGCGCTTGGCAGCCGCCATCGCGGCGAGCACGGGAATGGCGGCGATCTTGTCTTCGGTCAGGTGCTCCCAGTAGAGGCCGCTAGGCCGTCGTGGAGGTCCACACTCGATCACTTCGTCCGGGGTGATGATCAGGTCGGCGCTGAAGTCGTGCTCGGTCTCGGGGAGTGCTCCGTCGACAACTTGCAGATGGTGGACAGTCGTCACGATTACAGTGCTGGGACCGATCAGCCTGGCCTCTTGGAGCAGCACGACCTCGATGTCGGAGTAGGCCGCCCCCTTGCCGAGCCGGGCACCTTGCCGGTTCACTGTGACGCTGCCGCAGACCACGATGTCGACCGGCCGCATGCCGGCATCATCTGGCGGGCCCCATCGCTAAGGCGACATAAACCAACTACAATGTAGTCATGAGCAAGCGTGCCGCGACACCTGTCAGGTTCGACACTGCCGTGGCGGAGCGGCTGTCGTCTTTCGTTGCTGCCAACCCTGGCATGTCCCTGTCATCGGCTGCGAACCGGCTCGTGGACGAGGCGCTCCGCATGAGCGAGCATCCGAGGATCGTGTTCCGGCCAGGGCCTACCGGAAGGCGAGCCGGTCTGGTCGGTGGTCCCGACGTGTGGGAAGTCGTGCGGGCAGTTAAGTCAGCTCGGGCACATGAGCGTGGCCTGGGCGAAGACGACCTGCTCACCTTGATAGCGGAGAACACTGGCATCCCGGTACGCCTGATTCGTGTCGCGGTCCGGTACTGGGCCTCCTACCCCGATGAGGTCGATGCCGAGATCGCTGCGGCCGAGGCCGCCGATGACGCGGCCGAAGATGCCTGGCGGCGGGAACGCCAGCTGCTCGCAGGGTGAAAATGAGCCCCCTGCTGCTCGATGAGATGTTCTCGGGCATCATTGCCGAGCAACTGCGCGCCAAAGGCCATGACGTGCTGGCGGTCGTAGCCGACCCGGCCCTCGCCGGGCTTGCCGACGACCAGATCCTGGCCCATGCCACCGCCGCTAGGCGCGCCCTGGTCACCGCCAACGTCAAAGACTTCATCCCCCTTGACGCCCGTTACCGTGCCGCGAGCCAAGCCCACGCGGGCCTGATCCTCGTCTCCGCCAAGACCTTCCCCCAAGACCGCACCTTCACCGCGGCGGTCATCAGCGCCCTATCCGCCCTCCTCGACCAGCCAAGCCAGATCCAGCCCGGGCAAGTACTTTTTCTCCCCCGCGGGTAAGCCCTGCCTGGATCGGGTGGTGCGGTGACGCCAGCAAACTGTCGGCCCCTATTGCAATGATTTCTCGCCTCCCCCCTCGACGACGCCGGCAACTTGATCATGATCGGCACCGGGCAGCAGCACTGGTCGACGGTCCACGTCGCGGACCTGGCCGATGTCTTCCGGCGCGTCCTGGAAGACGGCTTCGCCCGCGGCCGCTACGTGATCGGCAACGGAGCGAACCCGACCGTCGCCGAACTGACGGAGGCGGCCGCGGTCGCCGTCGCCGCGCCAGGAGCGGTCCCCGGTTCCGAGGATGAGGCCCGCGCCCGCCTGGGCAACTATTTCGCCGAAGCGCTGCTGCTCGATCAGGGCACCGACGCGGCCAAGGCCCGAGCCGAACTCGGCTGGTACCCGTCCCATCCGTCGCTTGTCGACGAGTTCCGCCATGGCAGCTACCGGAAGTAACTTCCCCCAGGCATTGATCCACCTGGCGCTGATCAGCGCCGCGTTCAACCTCGGCCGTGCCCTTGACTGACACACAGCATCCGCTGACAGATGGCCTTAAGTTGCCTGGTGTGGCGGCTAGCGATATTCCGGTGCCGGGAACCCTCCCCGCAGTCATCGGTGTGCGCGCGACGGCCAGGAGCTGACTGGGGTCAAGGGGTCGCCGGTTCATCCGGCCGTCCCGACGCAGATCAGAAGGCTGACCCGATGAGGAGGCAATGACCGAACTGCTCGGCGACGCTCAGTCAGGGTCGAGTGGCTGCCGACTGCACGAGCGTCGGCACGCCGCTTCATGGCAGATCAAGCCGGGATGCGCGCGATCGGAGCTGCAATCGCCCGGCTGTCCGACCGGACAGCGGCAGATCCGGACGGCTCGGCCAGTCACTGGCTGACGTCATTACCCCGGGGCTCACCAGCTGCCGCCGTGGCGGCGGGAAACCAGCCGACGTCGGGACGCGGGACAGGACCAAGGGCCCTGCCCTCGCCTGGCCGTGCGTGTGCTTACTGGCTAGAAAGACGCCGGGAGGGAGCATGATACAGCGAGTTCCCCGGAGAGCATGGAGGTCAGCCCGCCGGGCTGGGCACCGTCCGCGGGTCCTCATCGAGGACGGCCACCCGGCGCTGGCGATCTCGGACTTTTCCATGTTCGAGCAGGCGGGCTTCGACGTCGCCTTCTGCTCGGGGCCCGGCCCTGACCTGGCGGCCTGCCCCTTGCTGCGTGACCGGCTGTGCCCCGTGCTGGCCGGTGCCGACGCCGTCCTTCACGGTCTTGATCCAGAGTCCGGCGTTGCCGCGGCCATTCGCCGCCGCCGCCCGGGGCTGCCGGTGGTGGTGGCTCAGCCCCGCCGCGCGGACGGGAGCCTGCCGCCAGTACCGCAGGGCTGCATTCCGCACGTCTTCCCGAGCTCAGTCAAAGGACAGATCGACGCC
Source organism: Streptosporangiaceae bacterium (assembly GCA_035518495.1). Classification (GTDB taxonomy): domain Bacteria; phylum Actinomycetota; class Actinomycetes; order Streptosporangiales; family Streptosporangiaceae; genus UBA9676. Next base: position 5,507 of record DATIXO010000094.1, on the reverse strand, counting down.
CTATGGCAGGTCCTCCTAAGCCGGCCTGGCTGAGGACTCCGGCCAGGGCGGCCACGCCATGCTTCAACGCCGGAAGTCGCTAGGTGACATCCCTGTCTGCGGCAGATCCGGACATTCACAACGTCAGTGATCGTGGATCGGTTATGTGATCTCGCCGGATCATGCGGATGGCGCAACCTCGATGAGAAGACGTAGGGCGACCCGGTGAATGCGCGCGCGTAGCCGCGTGGTGGCATCAAGGGGAGCGAATGAGACCTGCGGTGGCGCGCGAAGGCGTAGTTCGTGCCTCCCAGCCCTTCGGCATCGAGCGCGGAGACGCCGATCTTGACCGTGGACCGGCAGGTCGGCGGGGAATCGTCAGACGCCAACAACGCTCGCCGGGATGCCGCCGCGCTCGCTGACCGCGATGCCCTGGTCTTTCGCCCACGCCCGGATGCCGCCGCTGGCGGCAGCGGCCAGGCTAACGGTAGCGCCGCGATCGCCGTTCGGCCCGCCGCTGGGCCCGCCACTGGTACCGGTCGGCCCGCCGCCGGGACCGCCAGTCCATCGGTGATCCCTCCGCCGGGCCTTCGCGCTGGCTGGCCGGCCCTGCCCGGTAGATCCGGGTCCCGCCGAGCAGTGAGAACGCGCGGATATGGACGGTCGGCGCGCCCGGGCCGGGCTCGGGCCCGGCGTCGACGCTGGTGCCGCCGATGAGACTGAAGCCCGACACATCGACCCGGATCCCCGGCGGGACCCCGATCGAGACCCCGCCCAGCAGCGACACCTTGGTCAAGGTGACCTCCGGGGCGGCCAGCTGGGCCTGGCTCAGGTCGAGGTCGGCGCCGCCGATCAGGCTCAGCACGATGACACTGCGCTCCATCCGCCATGGCCCGGCCACGCTCAGGCCGCCGATGGGCGAGATGTGCCACGACGGCCGCCCCGGGCCGCGCTCGGCGACCGCGCTGCCGGCCGCGCCGGGGTCGGTGGGAAGATCCGCCACGAGGCGGCCGAGTTCGGCCCGGGTCTTGGCCGTGGTGGCGCGGTCCATCCGCTGGCTGAACTCCTCCAGGGTCAGCCGCCCGTCCCCGGTGGCCGCACTGAGCCGCTCGAGGGTCGCGTCCCGCTCGGCGTCCGACGCCCGGATGCCAGCGGCTGGCTCGCCGTCGCCTGCGGTCGCGCCCTCGCCTGTGGCCGGGTCCATCGCTGCCTCCGCTCCGCGGCGCGTCGCTTGCCCGCGACCACCCTAGCGGCCGCGCCGTGCGCCTTTGCGTAGGCGACCGCCTCGGAGGCCCGTCCGGCGTATCCGCGCCGTCGCGTTATACGGGACGGCGTATCCGCGCCGGGCCGTTAGTGCGAACGCTCGAGGCTGATGACGACATTACCGGTTTTCTGCCCTGTCTCGACGTACCGGTAGGCCTCGACGATCTGGTCCAGCGGGTACGTTCTGTCGATGACGGGCTTGAACTCTCCGGACTCGATCAGTTTCTTGAGATACTCCACCATCAGCTGGTCATGCTTCGGGATGGGGAACATGACCTTCTTGCCGCTATGCAGCGGGGCGATGAGCGCCAGGAACGGGTTCTGGGCCAGCGGGCCCAACTCCGACGAGATGTAGATTCCGCCGGGTTTCAGGAGCCGCTTGCATTGGCTGAAGGAGCTCTTGCCAACCGAGTCGAGGACCACGTCGTATTTCTGCTCGTCCTTGGTGAAATCCTCGGTCGTGTAGTCGATGACCCGGTCGGCGCCCAGGCCTCTGACCAGCTCCAGGTGGCTCGTGTCGCAGACCGCGGTCACGTTGGCACCGAGACTCTTGAGCAGCTGGACCGCCGCTGAGCCAATAGCACCGGTTGCGCCATAGACCAGGACGTCCTGCCCGCTGTGGATCTTTGCCGCCCTGATATGCGCGAGGGCATAATGCGAACCCTCGGTACTGGGAGCCGCCTCCTGGTAGGTCACGTTCGCCGGCATGGTCGCGACCGAGCCGTCCTCGGGAATCGACATGTACTCGGCATGAGCACCGAAGGGGCCCTCGTTGTATCCGAACACCTTGTCGCCGACCCCGAACGACGTCACGCCGCTGCCGACCGCCTCGACCACGCCCGCAAACTCGGTGCCCAGGATCGTCGACCGGGGCCTGACAAGGCCGGTGAGGAATCTCATGAAGAAGGGCTTGGCAGCGCGGTAGGCACAGTCCGTCCGGTTCACCGTGGTCGCGTGGACCTTGACGAGCAGCCCGTTGTCCCCCGTAGCCGACTTCTCCACTTCTGAGATGACAACTACTTCGGGCGGGCCGTACCTCGTGCAGACCGCTGCTTTCATAGCCGGAGTGTAGCTACTTCGACCTGAAAAAGCCGCTAGACCAATTCGCACGACCAGCGGGCATGAGCGGGCGTTGCGTGCCTGCCCAGAACACGAAGGCAGCGGTACCGGGTCAGTTTGGAGGGCCGGGATGCGGTCTGGCTGGTTTGAGAAGGCGCAGGATCAGAAATCCTGGTTCCTTGCTCAGTTTCTCGTAATCCTCGGGGTAGCGTTCGCGCATCGTCTCGGCAGGGACCGGCTCGATGAGTTTTTCGATGAGGAATCCGGCGTCGGTGGCAGCCGTGCACAGAGCTGACAGCGGTTCACGCCAAAAGTGCACTGGCTGGTCTCCGGATGGGGTATGCCAGATGTCGGTTTCCCGGGTGGTCTGGAAGTAGGAGCCGCCTTTGCGCAGCCAGTCCATCACCGGGTGCTGGGTCGATACCACAGCTGCCCCGCCGGGGCGCAGGACGCGGCGGAACTCGGCGAATGCGGCCGCGCGGTCGCTGGCGTAGTGAATGGCCAGCGCGCAGACGATGAGGTCGAAGGCGCCGTCGCGGTAGGGCAGCGGCTCCCCGAGCGCCGCCTGGTCGATCCGCACCCGGCCTGCCGTCCGCTGCCTGGCCAAGCTCACCATTACCGGGCTCGCATCAAAGGCGGTGACCTCGGCTCCTCGCTCCAGCAGTTCACGCAGGTACAGGCCGGGGCCGCAGGCCGCGTCCAGGACCTGCCTGCCGGTGACGGGCCCGAGCGCGGCCAGCACCGCCGGCCGGTCGTAATGGGCGTTGTACGCACTGTCGGCAGCATGCTGCTGAAAGCTCAGGCCCATCTGGTCATAGGCATCCCACAGGTCCTCACCCACGCAGACACCATGACACAGGTCGGCAACGCCGGCCGGCCGAGCCAGCCCCACCACCGGGGCTTCCACCAAGCCAGCCTGGCCACACCGGCAGCCAGGCACGCCGACCATGCCGGACCGCGTGCGCCAATGCGCTGATGAGCGCGCGTTAGCGCACGCGGCCGCCGGTAGGCCATACGATTTCGCCAACGCGACTGCGGTTGGGTGCTCCGGTGGAGTGATGCCAGTTGACCAGCGGGAAGGGCGAAACCGCAGTGGTGCCGCACGGCAATGGCGAAAGCAGCTGCCGGCAGGATTGTCTGGGAGGCGACATGGCTGGCGCGATCAGCTGGGGCGACGTGCGTATCGCAGCCGTGATCGACTGGGCGGGCGAGGTTCCTGACGCCATCGGGCTGCTGCCGGGGACCAGCCGCGCGGACTGGGAACGGCACCGGGGTTGGCTGGCGACCGAAGACCCGTGAACGGCGACGCCGACCTGGTGCTACCGGGATTTGAACCAAAGCCCTATCAACCTGCCTGACCGCCGATGGGCTCACGCGGCCCTTCCCGCATGGTCGGCGCGTTGTCAGCTACCGGTCTCAGCCGCCTCCACCGGTGGGGGAAAAGCGCTCCGCGCTAGCTTTTGCCTGCCACCGCGCTGTCCCAGAACTCCTGGACCGGCGGGTAGATCAGCTAGCTCGTGATCGCGCGACAGCTCTGCCTTGACGGTCCGGGTCCGCTCGTCGGCGAGCACCTCGACCTGGCCGGCCTCGACGGCGTCGAAGGTCTGCTGGGCTACCGATTCGGGGCTGTCCTTGGGCACGTTGGTGGCCAGGGCCGCCATGTCGGTGTCGATGAAGCTGGCGTGCACGGCGACCACCAGGGTGCCCTGGTGATGCAGCTCGAGCCGGATCCCGTTGGTCAGCGACCAGCCCGCGGCCTTCGAAGCGCCGTAGGAGGCGGTGAATGGATCGGAGTAGAAGCTGCTGACCGAGAGCATGTTGACGATCGCGCCGCCGCCGTGGGCCGCCAGCACCGGCGCGAAGGCCCGGCACATGCTCAGCGTCCCGAAGTAGTTGGTCTCCATCTCCAGCCGCGCCGCGCCGGTGTCCGGCGCGCCGATGAACGTGCTGTACTTCAGCACCCCCGCGTTGTTCACCAGCAGGGTGACATCCGCGCACTGCGCCGCGACCTGGGCAACCCGCTCCGCGTCGGTGATGTCGAGGCCTATGGGTGTCACGCCGGGCTCGGTGACGGCAGCGGGATTGCGTGCCGCGCCGTAGACCTTGGCCGCACCCCGCCCGACCAGTTCCCGGGCGAACGCCTGGCCAAGCCCGCGGTTGGCGCCGGTGACCAGGGCAACCGATCCATCGATCCTCATGGCTCTCCTCTTTCCTGACGCGCCGCGTATCGACAGGGTGGCGTCTGATTTCGATCGACGGCTTGTGAATCCAGGCCCGCCCCGGCGGCCATCAGTTCACGGCTCCCACCGCCCAGCTTTGCCGGCCGGCACTGTTGCGGCATGGGGCCTCCGGCATGCTAATGCGCTTTGACGGCGAGCAGGTAGGCCGCGAGCACGAGCCATCCGTAGGTAACGAGCAGGAAGAACCGCTCGCACAGCCCGAAGACGCGCCGCAGCCGCGGCAGCAAGGTGGCTACGACGAGGATCAGCCCGACGAGGACCGCCCCCGATAGCCAGTCCAGCATCCCCTGGTGTGAGTGCCACGGGTAGAGCTTGACCAGGTCGGGGGTCAGGCCCGAGATCGCCGCGTAGGTGAACCCGAACGTCAAGATCGCGAACAGGTAGTGCATCGCCCCGGTCCGGGTCAGCTTCTCCCCCTCCACGGTGGTCGGGAACAGCGACTCCCCGATCCGGACGGCGGCGACCAGGCCCAGGAACACCAGGTCCCGGATGACCAGTGGCGGGGCGCCCGGTTCTAGCGTCAGGCCGATCGCCAGGGCCAGCACGGCTATCGAGCCCGCCCACAGGCTGACCCGGAACAGCGGCGCGTACTTGCCGACGCCATAGTCACTGACCGCGTTATGGGCCAGGTTGTAGCCCGTCGGCAGGAAGTGCAACGCCACTACCACGGCGACGTAGACCAAGCTTCCGGCCAGGCTGATCAGCGCGAACGTCAGGACGTTGGCTTCCATCGAGCAACTCCTTTGGCGCAAGGCATGGCAAATGGGACGACGGTGGCGGTGCCCGTCTTAAGGGAGCAAGCCAGGCGGTGCTCCCCGGAGTCAGTGGTCGGGGATCCAGCTGCCGTGGAAGCCGAGCGGGATCCGGGCGGGCAGGTGGACGCGGGCGACTGGTTCGGCGGTGAAGTCCTGGGCGGCGAGGATGACCAGGTCGGCCGCGCCGCGGCCGGGGTTGTGGACGAAGGTC
>DATIXO010000093.1:0-5289 GCA_035518495.1 Streptosporangiaceae bacterium | reverse complement strand
GCCAGCCCGGCGTAGGCCACGAAGTCGGCGCCGAGCGGCGCGCCGGGCGGCAGCACCAGGATGCCGGAATGATCGTCGCCGATGGCCAGCTCAGCGGCCGAGCAGATCATCCCCTCGGACATGCGGCCGTAGGCCTTCTTCGCGCCGATCTCGAACCCGCCGGGCAGCATGGCGCCGGGCTGCGCGAACGGCACCCGGTCGCCCACGGTGAAGTTGGCCGCGCCGCAGATGACGCTGCGCGGCTCGCCGGTCCCGGTGGACACCTGGCAGTACCGGATCGGCTTGCGGAACCCGGTGAGCTCCTCAATCAGGGTGACCTCGGCGACGACCACGCCGCTGATGTCGTACCCGGCCTGCTCGACCGTCTCGACCTCCAGGCCCGCCGCGGTCAGCCGGCGGGCCACGTCGTCCGCGCCCGGCAGCGGTTCCCCCAGCGCGGCGTAGGTGGCCAGCCAGGACAGTGGAACGCGCATCAGACCTCCATCCCGAATGCCCTGCTGAACCGCACGTCGCCCTCCAGCGTGTCCCTGATGTCGGCGAGCCCGTGCCGGATCATCAGGCTCCGCTCGATGCCGAGGCCGAACGCGAAGCCACTGTAGCGGTCCGGGTCGATCCCGCACGCGACCAGCACCTTCGGGTTGACCATCCCGCAGCCGGCGATCTCGATCCAGCCCTGCGACTTACAGACCCGGCACGGCTTCCCGCCCGGCCGGGCGGACGCGCCGCGGCAGACATGGCACTCCATGGACACGTCAGCCGACGGCTCGGTGAACGGGAAGAAGTCCGGCCGCAGCCGGGTCCGCAGCCCCTCGCCGAACATCACCTCCACGAACGCGTTGATCGCGCCCCGCAGGTCGGCCATGGTCAGTCCCTCGTCCACGGCCAGCCCCTCGATCTGGTGGAAGACCGGGCTGTGGGTGGCGTCGAGGGTGTCGGTGCGGAAGCACTTGCCGGGGCTGACCACATACAGCGGGAGCGGCCGGGTGAGCATCGCCCGGATCTGCACCGGCGAGGTGTGCGTGCGCAGCACCACGCCCGAGTGCGCCGTCCCGTCCGGCGCCGCCACGAACATCGTGTCGTACTGCTCCCGCGCCGGGTGGTCGGGCGGGAAGTTCAGCGCGTCGAAGTTGTACCACTCGGCCTCGACCTCGGGCCCCTCGGCGATCTCGTAGCCCATCGCGACGAACACGTCGGCCAGGCGCTCGGACAGGGTGGTCACCGGGTGCCGGGCACCGTGGCCCACCCGGCCCCAGGGCAGGGTGACGTCCACCGCCTCCTCGACCAGCGCCCGCTGGTCGCGGTCGGCTTCCAGCTCCTCCTGCCGGGCGGCGAGGGCCTGGGCGACCTCACGCCGCGCGGTCCCGGTCCGCCGGCCAGCCTCGGCGCGCGCCTGCGGGGGGAGCGCGCCGATCTCGGCGTTGGCGAGGGCGAGCGGCGACCGGTCACCGGCGTGCGCCAGCCGGGCCGCCTTGAGCTCGTCGAGGTCGCTGGCGGCGGCGATGGCTGCCAGCGCCGCGTCCCGCATCCCGGCTACCTCATCGGGTGACAGCGCGGCCACCTCCACCGGGTCGTAATGCTTGTTCGGTGCGGACATCGGGTCCTGCTTTCCTGCGGCATGAGGGTCAGCTGACGGCCTGCGGCGCCCGGGCGGTTCGCTGCACAACGCAAAGCGCGTGGGACTGCCCGTCCCACGCCCGCGGCGCCCGGGGCTGGCCCGGATGACACGTGCGGGAACACGCCAGTGATCCGCTGGGCCGGAGCCCGCCGCGCTACCCGAAGTCGGGCAGTCCGGCGGGCATGATAAATCGGAACTCGGCACCGCCGCCGGGCGCCCGCTGCACGGTGATCGACCCGCCGTGCGCCTCGACCAGCCCCTTGACGATGAACAGGCCGAGCCCGGCACCGCCGCGGCGCTTGGTGCGCCAGAACTGGCGGAAGATCCTCGGCACGAGCTCAGGCGCGATCCCGTCGCCCTCGTCGCGGACCGAGACCGCGACGGCCGGCCCGCCGACCACGCGCAGGCCGCCCGGCACACCGGCGGCCGCGTCCGCGCGGCTGGTGCCCCGGCTGGCGACGGTTCCGACCGGCTCTACCACAATCGTCACCGTACCAGCACCGTGCCGGATCGCGTTCTCGACCAGATTCCCCAGTATCTGGTCGACCTTGTCAGCGTCCAGCCAGGTCTCGGGCAGTTCCCCGGCGACCACCAGCTGGAACCGGTCAGCTTGCTCCCCGGCCGCGACCCGGCCGGCGACGATCTTCTGCACCCGCTCGGGGATGCTGACGAGCTGCCGGTGGATCTCCATCCGGCCGGACTCGATGCGTGACACGTCCAGCAGCTCGGTGATCAGCCGGGTGACCCGGTCGGCGTCGGCGTTGACGGTCTCCAGCATGACCCGTTTCTGGTCGTCGGTGAACCGCGTCCACTTGGCCAGCAGCGTCGCGGTGAACCCCTTCACGCTGGTCAGCGGGGACCGCAGCTCGTGCGCGACGGTGCTGACCAGGTCGGCCCGGACGCGCTCCAGCCGTGCGCGCTGCTGCGATCCGCGCAGGCTGATCATCAGATAGCGCAGCGGGCCCGGGCCGCTGGGGCGGGGCGCCCCGGTGGCGCAGTGCGGGCCGCGCACGTAACTGACGGTGACCAGCAGCTCGGTCCCGTCGTGCAGGTACAGCGACATCTCCGGGTGGCGGGTCCGGGTAGGCAGGCCCTGATACGGGTCGGCGGACATCCACCAGCAGCGGCCGTCGGCGTCCCGCAGCGGCAGCGCCTTGCGCACGTCTGCCCCGAGCACGTCGGCGGCCGACAGGCCGGTCAGCCGCGCCGCGGCCCGGTTGAACACGGCGACCCGTCCCGTGTGGTCGGCAACCACCAGGCCGTCGGGCAGCTCGTCGGGGGCCATGTGCCACCCGGCGGGGGCCAGGGCCTGTGCCGGCATGCCCGCCAGGTCCGCCACCGCCTTGCCCGGGCTCAGCCCGTCCACACCCACACGGCTCCCATCGTCTCGGCAGTCGCCAATGACGCAACGTGATCAGACTCTAGCGCGTTGCCGACTGGCAAGGGCAGCCCCCCTGTGCTCATTCTTCCCGCTCGGCGCGGCCAGCCCCGGCAGAGGGTACCTGCCCTGGCTGACTGGCCTGGCCAGCGCGGGCGGCGCGGGCGGAGGCGTAGAGGCATACCGCGGCCGCGGCGGCCAGATTGAGGCTCTCCGCCTGCCCGTAGATGGGGACCGCGACCACGCCGTCGGCGAGCGCCAGCACGTCTGCGGGCAGCCCCCACGCCTCGTTCCCGAACAGCCACGCGGTGGGGCGGTCAAGCAGGCTGCCCGGCTCGCCTGGCCCGGTCCCATCCAGCGGCCTGCCTGCCCGGCCGTCCGCCGCCAGGATCTGCAGGCCGGCCTGACGCATCGCACCCACCGCCTGCGCCACCGGCACCTCCACCGCTAGCGGCAGGTGGAACAGGCTCCCGGCGGTGGCGCGGACGCACTTGCTGTTGTAGGGATCCACCGAGGCGTCTGAGAAGATCACGCCGCCGGCGCCCGCGGCATCCGCGGTGCGCAGCACGGTGCCGGCGTTGCCCGGGTCGCGGACGCTGGCGAGGATGGCCACCAGCCGCGGGCCAGCGGCGGCCAGCTGCGCCAGCGGGATGTCGATGTAACGGCAGACGGCGAGCACCCCCTGCGGGGTGATGGTCTGCGCGAGCTCGGCCATGACCTCGCCGCTCACCGCCTGGACATGCGCCCCCTGACGGGCGGCCTGGCCGGCGAGATCAGCGTGGCGGGCGCGGGCGGCAGCGGTGATGAACAGCTGGGAGACGACACCGTCGCGGCCGAGCGCCGCCCCGACCGCCTGCGGCCCCTCGGCAAGGAACGACCGTGCCTGCCGCCGCAGCGCCCGCTTGGCCAGCTGGCGGGCGGCCTTCACCCTTGGTGAGTGGATGCTGGTGAGCTCGGGCCCGAACGGCTCGCTCATGCCCAGGGCCCCCTCATGCCCAGGGCCCCCACGTGCCCGGGGGGCCCTCATGCCGGGCCTCATTCCCATGATCCGGAAGACTTTTCCACGCCAGGGGTGGCGAAGTCTTCCGGATCACCGAAACCGGCGGGGTCAGGCCGCGGCGCTGTCGGCCGGTGGGGCGTCCGCTTGCGGCAGCGCGTTCTTCGCCACCTCGACCAGTGCGGAGAAGGCGGGCGGGTCGGACACCGCGAGCTCGGCGAGCATGCGGCGGTCGACCTCGACACCAGCGGCCTTGAGGCCCTGGATGAACCGGTTGTAGGTGATGCCGTCCGCCCGCGCGGCGGCGTTGATGCGCTGGATCCACAGCCGCCGGAAGGCGCCCTTGCGATCCTTGCGGCCCGTGTAGGCGTAGGTCATCGAGTGCAGGACCTGCTCCTTGGCCTTGCGGTACAGGCGCGACCGCTGGCCGCGGTATCCGCTCGCCCGCTCAAGCACGACCCTGCGCTTCTTGTGCGCGTTCACTGCCCGCTTCACGCGTGCCATTGTTCTGACTCCCTTGAGGCGGGCTGGGCTACTTCGCCAGCAGCTTCTTGATCTTCCTGACGTCCGCGGGGGCGAGCGTCAGGTCCACCGACAGGCGCCGGGTCCGCCTGGTCGGCTTGTGCTCGAGCAGGTGGTTCCGGTTCGCCCGGCGGCGCATCACCTTTCCGGTGCCGGTCACCCGGAACCGCTTCGCGGCCCCGCTGTGGGTCTTCATCTTCGGCATGGTCGCCGTCTTCCGTTTCTGCGCGCTTGGTAGCGCGACCGTATTCTCGGCGCCTGGTGGCGCGAGTCTCTCCGCGCACCGCCAGGCCGGGGGTTTACCGCGCCTCAGCGGTGCGACATTCTGCTGCCTTCATCCGCGGCGACCAGCCATGCGTGGCCCGTGGGCCCACTGGCGCTCGCCGCGCCGGCTCAGTCCTCGGCTTCGCCCTCCGGTGCGCTCCCGGCCGCGGGCTGCCGGGCCTCGGCGGCCTCACGCACTTCCGCGGCGGACGGCGCCGGTGGCCGGCGCACCCGCACCGGCCGTTCGGCCGTCGAAGCCTCTTCGCGAGGCACCGCACGCTCCGCCTTTGCCTCGCTCTTGCGGCGGTGCGGCCCGATGACCATGATCATGTTGCGGCCGTCCTGCTTCGGCTGGGCCTCCACGAAGCCGAGTTCCTCGACGTCGCCCGCGAGGCGCTGCAGCAGCCGGAACCCGAGCTCGGGCCGGGACTGCTCGCGTCCCCGGAACATGATCGTCACCTTGACCTTGTCACCCTGCCGGAGGAACCGCTCGACGTGGCCCTTCTTGGTCCC
>DATIXO010000092.1:0-3198 GCA_035518495.1 Streptosporangiaceae bacterium | reverse complement strand
CCCCGCGACATCCCCGGCGGGCATCACCCTCCGTGCCATGACCCGCGCCGACCTGCCCGCCGTGGTCGGGCTGGAACATGCCCTGTTCGGGGACGAGGCGTGGTCAGAGGCCATGCTGGAGTCCGAGCTGGACGGTGCGGCCAGCGGGCGCCATTACCTGGTCGCGGAGGACGCCGGGGAAGCCGGTGCCGCCCGGGACACCCGCGAACGCGGCCAGCTGGTCGGGTACGCCGGCCTGCTCAGCCCGGGCGGCGGCCAGGCCGACGTGCTCACCATGGCCGTGGCGCGGGACAGGTGGGGGCAGCGGATCGGGGCCCTGCTGCTGGACGCCCTGATCGCCGAGGCGGCCCGGCGTGGCTGCAGCGAGGTCTTCCTCGAGGTCCGGGTGGACAACGACCGAGCCCAACGGCTTTACCGCAGCCGGGGCTTCACCGAGATCGGCCTCCGGCGTGGCTACTACCAGCCGTCCGGCACGGACGCCCTGGTGATGCAGCTCAGCCTGTCCCGCCCGCGCCGGTTCGGTTTCGCGGGCACGAGACGACGTGACAGGCACCGGGCAGCAGGAGGCCCCCGGTGACGGCAGCGCTCGCCCCCCTGGTCCTGGGCATCGAGACGTCCTGCGACGAGACCGGCGCCGGGCTGGTCCGCGGGCACGAGCTGCTGGCCGACGCGGTGGCCTCCAGCGTCGAGGAGCATGCCCGGTTCGGCGGGGTGGTGCCCGAGGTGGCCAGCCGGGCCCACCTGGAGGCCATGGTCCCGGCCGTAGACCGGGCGCTGGCCACGGCCGGGGTCCGGCTGGCCGACGTGGATGCGATCGCGGTGACGGCCGGGCCGGGACTCACCGGCGCCCTGCTGGTCGGGGTGTGCGCGGCCAAGGCGTACGCGCTGGCCCTGGGCAGGCCGCTGTACGCGGTGAACCACCTGGCCGCGCACATCGCGGTGGACCAGCTGGAGCACGGGCCGCTGCCGGTGCCCGCGATCGCCCTGCTGGTCTCCGGCGGCCACTCCTCGCTGCTGCTGACCAAGGACGTGGCGGGTAACGTGCAGCCGCTCGGCGCGACCATCGACGACGCCGCGGGCGAGGCATACGACAAGGTGGCCCGGGTGCTCGGGCTGCCGTTCCCGGGCGGCCCGCCGATCGACGCCCAGGCGCGGGCCGGGGATCCCGCCGCGATCGCCTTCCCCCGGGCCAAGTACCGGGACCAGACCCACGATTTCTCGTTCTCCGGGCTGAAGACCGCGGTGGCCCGCTGGGTCGAGGAGCGGCGCGCGGCCGGGCTCAGCGTGCCGGTGGCCGACGTGGCCGCCTCGTTCCAGGAGGCGGTGGCCGACGTGCTCACCCGCAAGGCGGTGCAGGCCTGCCGGGAGCAGGGCGTTGAGCACCTCGTGATCGGCGGGGGAGTGGCCGCGAACTCCCGGCTGCGCGCGCTGGCGGCAGAGCGCTGTGCGGCGGCCGGCCTTCAGCTGCGGGTCCCCCGGCCCGGGCTGTGCACGGATAACGGGGCCATGGTGGCGGCGCTGGGCGCCGAGCTGGCCGGCCGCGGCGTCCCGCCCTCGTCCCTGGATGTGGGGGCGGACTCCGCGCTGCCGGTGACCCGCGTGCTGGCCTGACCGGCCAGCAGCCCGGGCCACGCCACCGCGGCGGCCCCGGCCGGTCAGCCTGCCGGGCCGGACCGGCAAGTTGACTGGCGGGCGCGCCCCGGATACTGTTCGGGACTGGCACTCTCTAGGGTAGAGTGCTAATGCGACATGGCCGGTCTGGCACCCGCGACGACAGCTGGCCGAGGTCGTTCCCCTATAGCCGTTTCCCCATCCTTTTCGGAGGAGGAGGTCAGATCGTGGCGACCGCTACCAAGGTTGTTCTCAAGCCACTCGAAGACCGGATCGTAGTCCGCACGCTGGAGGCCGAGCAGACCACCGCGTCCGGGCTGGTCATCCCGGACACCGCCAAGGAGAAGCCCCAGGAGGGCGAAGTCCTGGCGGTCGGCCCGGGCCGGTTCGACGACGCTGGCGCCAAGCGCGTCCCGATGGACGTCAAGGTGGGTGACGTCGTGCTGTACAGCAAGTACGGCGGCACCGAGGTGAAGTACTCGGGCGAGGAATACCTCGTGCTCTCCGCTCGCGACGTGCTCGCCGTCATCGAAAAGTAGGAACTCGCGGACCGGCGGGGCAGGACAGCGATCCTGCCCCGCCTGCCCCTGAACTCGAACCAACCGTAGGTTGAGGAATTTCAATGCCCAAGATCCTGGAGTTCGACGAGGACGCCCGGCGCGCGCTCGAGCGCGGCGTCAACAAGCTCGCCGACACCGTCAAGGTGACGCTAGGCCCCCGCGGCCGCAACGTCGTCATCGATAAGAAATGGGGCGCCCCCACCATCACCAACGACGGCGTGACCGTCGCCAAGGAGGTGGATCTGGAGAACCCGTACGAGAACCTCGGGGCCCAGCTCGCCAAGGAGGTCGCCACCAAGACCAATGACATCGCCGGCGACGGCACCACGACGGCGACGGTCCTGGCCCAGGCGATGGTGCGCCACGGCCTGCGCTCGGTCGCGGCCGGCGCGAACCCGATGGACCTCAAGCGCGGTGTCGACGCCGCCGCCGCCGAGGTGTCCGACCGGCTGCTCAAGTCCGCCCGCGACGTGGAGGAGCAGACCGAGATCGCGCACGTCGCGACGATCTCCGCGCAGGACGACAAGATCGGCGAGCTGATCGCCGAGGCCTTCAGCAAGGTCGGCAAGGACGGGGTCATCACCGTCGAGGAGTCGCCGACGATGGGCCTCGAGCTGGAGTTCACCGAGGGCCTCCAGTTCGACAAGGGCTACATCTCGCCGTACTTCATCACCGACCCCGAGCGCCTGGAAGCGGTCCTCGATGACGCGTACGTGCTGATCCACCAGGCCAAGGTCTCCTCGATGCAGGACTTCCTGCCGCTGCTGGAGAAGATCGCGCAGGTCAAGAAGCCGCTGCTGGTGGTGGCCGAGGACGTCGAGGGCGAGGCGCTCGCGACGTTGATCGTCAACCAGATCCGCGGCGCTCTCAAGAGCTGCGCCGTCAAGGCGCCGGGGTTCGGCGATCGCCGCAAGGCGATGCTGCAGGACATGGCCGTGCTGACGGGCGGCCAGGTGATCTCCGAAGAGCTCGGCCTCAAGCTCGACCACGTCACGCTCGAGCAGCTTGGCCGCGCCAAGCGCGTGGT
>DATIXO010000091.1:0-17949 GCA_035518495.1 Streptosporangiaceae bacterium | reverse complement strand
CAAGCGGGAGGAAGACGCCAGCATGACCAGCGGGAAGCTGGACGAGGAGCTGGCCAGGATGAGCGGCATCACCGCGCGCATCACGCCCGGGTCGGTGCTGCTGTGCAACGAGTCTTTCGCCTCCACCAACGAGCGGGAAGGCTCCGAGATCGCCCGGCAGATCGTCCGCGCGCTGCGCGGCGCCGGCGTCCGGGTGCTGTACGTCACCCACCTGTATGACCTGGCGCGGAGTCTCTATGCCGAGGCGGGGACGTCCGCGGTGTTCCTGCGGGCGGGCCGGGAGCCCGGCGGCCGGCGCACCTTCCGGCTGCTGCCGGGCGAGCCGCTGCCGACCAGCCACGGCCAGGACGTGTACGCCGAGGTGTTCGGCGCGCTGGCTGGTGCCGCGCCGTCTGCGCCCCCGGCGGCGCCGGGCGACGGCTCCATCTCGCCGGCAACCGCTCACGACGGCATAGATCTACCAGACACGGCCTAGCGGGCCGCCACGAGCAGCGCCCCGCCCGCGGCGGCGGCTCCCGCCAGCACCAGCCACGGTGCGGCGGGGACCGTGGCGGCCGCCGCGGCCGCGGTGACGAGGGCGGCGGCAAGGCCGGCGGCCAAGGCCGGGAGGCGGCCGCGGATCCACCGGGACCCGCCGGTGGTGAGACCGGACTCGGCGGCGTCCAGCGCGAGCAGGTAGGCCAGCACCAGGGTTCCCCCGGCGGCGGCCAGCGGCAGCACCGTGACCCCGGAGGCGATGCCGGCGCCGCTGGCGGCGATCGCGGCCAGCGCGGCGAGCGTCCCGGCGGCCGGCCATCTGCCGGGCAGGGCGGCGAGCAGGCAGGCCGCTCCCACGACCGCGGCCGGCCAGGTGACGGGCACGGCGATCACCGGGACGGCGAGCATCACCGCCCCCACGCCGGCCGCGCCCAGCGAGGCACGGCTCACCGGCATGCCGCGCGCCAGGGCGCGGGCCCTGGCCGGCCGGCCGCGGGACGGGACGGGGCCGGTCACCGGGCACCGGACCGGCCAGGGACGTGGCGCCTCACCGGGTACCGGCCCGGGACACGCCGCCTCACCGGGCACCGCCGCGGACCCGATGGCGGGCGAAGCGGCCCAGCGCCAGGTCCAGCCGCGCGCCGGTGCCGTCTCCCGGGCCGGCCTCGCCGGGTGGCTCACCCGGCCAGCCGACCACCGGTATCCCCAGCGACTCGAGCCGGTACCGCAGCGCCTGCCGCTCCAGCCGCCACAGCCGCAGCGCCAGCCCCGGCCCGGCGGAACCCTGGCGCGCCCTTCGGGGGGGTGCCGGGCCCGCCGGGGGCGGCGATTCTGCCTGAGGTGCTGGCTCTGCCGGGCCGGGGGAGGTGCCGAGCACGTCGGTGACGATGATGGGATAGCCGCGTTCCCGCAGGTCGATCACGGCGTCGATGGCCCGCTCATCCAGCAGCGGCGAGAACATGATCACCAGTGCGCCCGCGGGCAGCACCGCCGGCGGGATGCGGGCCATGTCGGGGGACACGTAGCTGTACAGGGAGCGGACGTCCAGCACCGATTCCACGATGCGGAAGAACTGCCGCTGCCCGATGCCGGGCGCGATCCAGCGCATCGGGCCATACAGCGTGATCACGCCCACCCGGTCGCCGGCCCGCGTGTAGGCGCGGGCGACCCCGGCCGCACCCCGCACCGCACGGTCGAGCGCGGAGCCGCCGGGCGGCCCGGCGTCGGCGGTCGCGTCGATGACCGCGACGATCTCCGCCGCGCGCTCGGCGGCGAACTGGTTGACGTGCAGCGCGCCGCGGTAGCTGGTCACCTGCCAGTTGATCCGCCGCAGCCGGTCACCCGGGACGTAGGGACGCACGCCGGCGAACTCCACGCCGTCGCCCGGCCGCCGGTCCACGTGATCGCCGATGCGGGTGCGCAGCTGCGCGGGCAGGGCGAGCTGGGCCAGCGACGGCGGGCGGGGGAACACGGTGATCTCCGGCAGGGCCAGCACCGCCGTGCCGGCGAACAGCCCGCCGCGGCTGCGCACGGTGACCATGATCCGCCCGGAGTCCCAGCGCCCCCATCGCCGTGCGATCAGCCGCCACTGCGCCTCGGCAGGGCCGCCGCCGCCCCGCACCTGGCTGACCGCCCCGCCTGGCCCGTCCGCCCCGCCTGGCCCGTCCGCCCCGCCTGCGCCGTCCGTCCCGTTCAGCTCGCTCGCCGTGCCCAGCCCGCCTGACCCGCCTGACCCGCCTGGCCCGCCTGGCCCGCCTGGTGTGCCGCTGACCGCCAGCCCGGCCGGCGGCATGAGCCGGATACCGGCCGAGTCGGCCGGCCCGCCGGGCCCGGCGCTCACCCGCAGGATGATCTGCTCACCTTCGAGGCAGCGGTCACCGGATGCCTGCACGCTGACCCTGGCGCTGTAGCGGGGACGGCGCGCCGCCAGCGCCAGCGCGGCCACCATGGGCGCCGCCAGCACCAGGTAGCCCGGGCGGCCCAGGAGCACGGCCGCGAGCAGCGGCAGCAGGGCGACGGTGGCCAGCCGCCGGTAATGAGCCGTCGGCGCCCAGGTGAGGCCCGTCTCGGTGGCAGGACTGGCGGACCGGGCGGCCGGGGCTGGGCTGGCCGTGGGCCGGGCGGGAGGGGCTGGCGCGGCCGTCACCGGGCGGGCTCCGGTGGTGCGGGCGGCGGCTCCGGTCGCCCGTGCCGCGGGTCCGGCGGGGCCGGTGCGGGCTCCGGCGGCTGCGGGCGGGTCGGGGGCGTCGGCACCTCGGCGAGCAGGTCGGCGACGATGTCCTCACCGCTGATGCGCCGCACCCACAGCTCCGGGTGCAGCACCAGCCGGTGGGCGAGCGCGGGCACGGCGACCGCCTTGACGTCCTCGGGTGTCACGTAGTCCCGCCCCTCGGTCACCGCGCAGCCGCGCGCGAGATCGGTGACGGCGATTCCGCCGCGCGGGCTGGCGCCGACGGCGACCTTCGGGTTGTCGCGGGTCGCCGTCAGCAGGGCGACGACGTAGCCGAGCACGTCGTCGCCGACGTGCACCTGGTTCAGGCTGTCCCGGAGCTCCAGCAGGCCCTGGGCGTCCACGACCGCCCGCAGCGCGGGCACCCGCCCGGCCCGCTCCAGCCGCTGCCGCAGCATCACCGCCTCGCCCGCGGGGGGCAGGTAGCCAAGCCGGGTGCGGAGCAGGAACCGGTCGAGCTGTGCCTCGGGCAGCGGGTAGGTGCCCTCGTATTCGATCGGGTTGTCGGTGGCCAGCACGATGAACGGCTGCGGCAGCTGCCGGGACTGGCCGTCCACGGTCACCTGCTGCTCGGCCATGGCCTCCAGCAGGGCGGCCTGGGTCTTGGGCGGGGTGCGGTTGATCTCGTCGGCGAGCAGCAGGTTGGTGAACACCGGCCCGGGCCGGAACACGATCTCCCCGGTCCGCTGGTCATACAGGGGCGCGCCTGTCACGTCCGCGGGCAGCAGGTCGGGGGTGAACTGGATGCGGGTGAACCGCAGGCCGAGGACGTCGGCGAACGAGCGGGCCATCATGGTCTTCCCCAGCCCCGGCAGGTCCTCCAGCAGCACGTGGCCGCCGGCCAGGATGCCGAGCAGGACCAGGCGCAGCACCTCCCGCTTGCCGACGATCATGCGCTCGACCTCGTCGAGGATCTCCGCGCACCGTTTGGCCGATTCGCTGATCGTCACAGATCCTCCAGCCGGTCGACTATCCGGGCGATGGTCTGCTCGCTGACACCGGGCTGCCGGGAATCTTCCGACGCGGGCCGCGCCGGGTCGAGCAGCGGCCATAGCTCGTCCCCGATCGCCTCCCGGGCCGCCCCGGGATCGCTGGCCATGTCCACGCGGCGGCGGTCCGCGAGCAGCGCGGCGAGCAGGCGCTGCAGCAGCGGCCTGGCCGTGTGACCGAAGTGCCGCGGCGACACCTGCGCCTGGCCGAGGGCGGCTTCGATATGCCGGTAGGCCGCGAACTCCGCGCCCGCCTGCTGCTGTTCCTGCCGGGAGGCTGGCGGCCGGGGCGGGGACGCGGGGGGCGCGGGGATCCGCAGCCGGGCCGCCAGCAGCGCCACGGTCGCGGCCAGCGCCACCACCGCGAGCAGCCCCGCCTGCCCGCCGACCGCGTACCCGGCCGCCAGCATGACCGCCGCGGCCAGCGCGGTCACCACCCAGATCACCACGGTCATGGCCCGGCCTCCCGGTCCCGGCCGGCGCCGCTGCCCGCTGGGTCACGGGCGGTTCCGCTGCCCGCCGGTTCCCGGCCTTTACCGCTGCCCGCCAGGTCACGGCCGATCTCCTCCAGGGCGGCCTGGGCCGCGCGCCGCTGGGCGTCGGCGAGCCGGTGCGGGCTGAACCGGGCCTCCCGGAACAGCGCCGTGAGCCGCCGGGCGGCCGGTGTCCGGATGATCCCGTCACCCTCCGCGCGCATCAGCAGCTCCTCCGGGGTGTCGGCGGCCCGGCGCGGCGACCCGGCTGCTGCCAGCGTGGCCTCCATCGCGGCGTAACAGGCGATGATCGCTTCCCTGGGGCCGGCCGCCGCGCCGAGCGCGGCGGTCCCGGCGGCCACCGCCACGGCCAGCGGGGAGGGTGCCGCGGGCTGGCGGCTCCCCGCACCGGCCGCCCGCCGCCGGCGGCGCAGCCACAGTCCGGCCACCACCAGCGCGCCCACCGCCAGGATGGCCAGCGCGGCCCCCGCGCCGAGCAGGAAGGCGGTGTCCGCCTGGCTGGTGGACTGCACCGCGCCCGGGAGCCGCGGCATGACCGGCACCACCGGTGCCGTCAGCCGCTCGCCAGCGCGCCGCCGGTGGAGCGTCGCCACCACGGCCGCGATCGGGAGCACGAACAGGGCCAGGCCGGCCAGCAGGGCGAGTGCCCGCGCCCACCACGGGCCCACCGGCTCGGTGACGCGGTTCAGCCCGTCCTTGGAACGCCGCCGCCGCCCGGCCAGCAGGGCGAGCAGCGCGGCCAGCAGCAGGCAGGCCGCGACGACAGCGGCCATGCCGGCGATGAACGTCACTGTCCCGGAGCCGGCTTGCAGCGTCCCGGCGGTGGAAAGACGGGTGACCCCGCGGGCCGCACAGCCCAGGGCGGCCAGGACAAGCAGCGCGACGGCACCGGCCAGGCGTACCACTGGCGCGCCAGGCCTGCGCGGCCGCCTGTCAGTGACGGCTCCGTGTCCGGCCACCCGAATCTGGCCTCCCGCCTGCGCCGGGCAGGGACCGTTGGCGGCGACCGCCGCAGTTACTGACGGCGGGCCCCACCGCCGTGCACTCACAGGGTAGCCGGGCGCGGCCAGCGGCCGTTACCGGCCTATGTCCCGCGCCAGGTCGAGGCCGAGGATGCGGTCCGCGTACACGAAGGTCTCGAACCTGGCGCCGGCCGGCACGGTGGCGTCGGCCGGCAGGCCGCGCAGCAGCGCCAGCGCGGCCACGGTGTCCAGCCTGCCGAACGCCTCCCACATCGTGTCCGCGATGGCGGCGGGCACCGGCCGGGAGGGTGACTCCGCCCACCGGGCCACCAGCTTCCGCCAGCCCACGATCGCCTCACCCGCGCGGGCCAGCTCCCCGCCGGACAGGACCGCCGGCCGCTGGCCCGGGAAAGACATCAGCGCGAGCCGGACGGCGAGCGGGTCGTGCCGGTGGCCGGCGAGCGGCCCGTCGGCCGCGGCGTCAGGGTGATCGTCGGCGGTCTCCAGCCGGGCGGCACCGACGGTGGCGAGCAGCCCGGTTCCCCCGGGATCCACGCTGGCGCCCTGGCCCACCAGGTGCACATCGACCGGGCCGCCGAGCGAGGATGGGGCCTCACGGCAGCTGCCATAGACGGCGGGCGGGTGGATGCCGAGCGCGCTGGCGTCGTCCTCGACGGCTGCCGCCTGCGCGGGTGAGGCGCCGGTGAGCTGCACGGCCGTGAGCACCTGCATGCCGCGCAGTTCGGCGGCCCGGGCCAGCACGTCGGCGATGAGCAGGACCCGCAGCGCGGTGATGTCCTGCCCCGCGGCGGCCTGCGGCGCGTGCGCGCAGACCCGCAGCACGCCTCGGCGGGCCAGCCTGACCTCAGCAGGCGAGCCGGTCCGGGCGTCGAGCAGGCGGAGCACGCCCGCCAGGTTACCCGCGCCGGCACCGCAAGGTCGCGCGGGTGGCGCCGGGTCCCTGGCGGCAGCGCGGAAGGCAGGTGTCGCCACCGTCGCGGTGCTGGTGCCCCAGCGGCCCGTGTGGCGGCAGGGATCTGATTCCCGGCGATGGGTATGGTCAAGAGGGCGGCGCGCCGGGAAGTCTGGTCGGCAACGGTTCCTGGGATCGATCTGGCGAGGCCAGCGTGCGCGACGTTGAGACTGTTCTGTTCCTTGTGGTGCTGGGCACCGTGGTGGCGGCCTTTGCCAGGCACCTGCGCGTCCCGGCCCCGTCCCTGCTCGTCGTCGCCGGCCTCGCGGTGGGCCTGCTGCCCGGGGTGCCGCCGGTTGACGTGCCGCCCGATGTGATCAGCCTGGTGGTGCTGCCCCCGCTGCTGTACGCGGCCAGCGAGGAACTGCCCTGGCGGGATCTGGTGGCCGTCTGGCGGCCCGTGGTCATCCTCGCGGTGGGCCTGGTGCTGGCGTCGGCGTGTGCGGTGGCGGCCGTGACCGTCGCGGTGGCGTCCGTCCCGGTGAGCATGGCGTTCGTGCTCGGCGCGGTACTGGCGAGCACGGACCCGGTGGCGGTCAGCGCGCTCGGGCGGCGGCTGTCCCTGCCGGCCCGGGTGCAGGCGGTGGTGCAGGGGGAGAGCCTGTTCAACGACGGGACCAGCCTGGTGCTGTTCCAGATCGCGGTCTCGTTCGCGGTCGCGGGCACGGCCGCGGCCACCGCCGCCGGGGTGGTGCTGCACGGGGCTGGCGAGTTCGCCGTGCTGGCCGGCGGGGGCGTGCTGGCGGGCGCGGTGGTCGCGGCCGGTGTCATCTTCGTGCGCAGCAAGATCACCGACCCGGTGCTGGAGACCGTGGTGGCGCTGATCACGCCCTACGCGGCGTACGTGCTGGGCACGGTGCTGCACGTCTCGGGCGTGACAGCGGTGATCGTGGCGGGCCTGGCCGCTGGCGCGTGGCGCAGCCGGATCACCACGCCGCAGACCCGGCTGCAGCTGCACTCGGTCTACCAGACGGTGATCTTCCTGCTGGAGAGCATCGTGTTCAGCCTCATCGGCCTGGAGCTGCCCACCCTGATCCGATCGCTCACCAGTGCTGATGCGCAGGGCTGGCCGCTGGCGGCGCTGGCGGTCGCCGGGACGCTCATCGCCACCCGGGTGCTGTGGATCTTT
Organism: Streptosporangiaceae bacterium; assembly: GCA_035518495.1. Taxonomy (GTDB): domain Bacteria; phylum Actinomycetota; class Actinomycetes; order Streptosporangiales; family Streptosporangiaceae; genus UBA9676. The sequence goes on along the minus strand of DATIXO010000091.1, from coordinate 10,695 downwards.
CCGTCGTGGCTGTTCACCCAGTGGCGGCGGGGCGCACGCCCGTCCTGGGCGGTGCCTGCCGTCGTCTCGTGGGCCGGCACCCGCGGCGTCGTGCCGCTCGCCGCCGCCCTGTCGATCCCGCTGGCCACGGCGGGCGGGGCCCCGCTGCCTGAGCGTGATCTCATCCTGGTCCTGGCGGCCGCGGTGATCGTTATCTCCCTCATCGTGCAGGGACTCACCCTGGAGCCGCTGGTGAGGTTCACCGGGATCGCCCGGCCCGCGGTCAGCGCTGCTCACGAGGAGACCGTCGCCCGGCTGCGGCTGGCCGAGGCGGGCCTCGCGCGGCTGGACGAGCTGGCCGACGGCGATGCGGTGCCGGACGCGGTGATCGACCGGCTCCGGGACAGCCTGCAGGCCCGCATCGGGCGGGGCCGCGCCCGGGTGGAGGCAGGCGCGGACGCCGCGCCGGCCGCCCTGACCGAGCGGCAGGTGCGCCGCGAGCTCATCGCAGCGGAGCAGGCGGAGCTGTCCCGGCTCTACCAGGCCGGCTCGATCAGCGAGCCGGTCCGCGGCCGGCTGCAGCGCGCCCTGGACCTGGAGGCCGCCAGGCTCACCGACGGCCAGCGCTGACACCCCGGTTTGCTGTGCGCGAGCCGCATCGGCCACAATGGCGGCTGGCGATGAAGCTCGCCCGAACCGTGGGACGACCCGCTGATGGCTTCTAACCCCTGCAGTCCAGGCACGGGAGGAGACCATCGCCGTGGATGACGTTGCACCGGAGCCGCCCGGCAAAGATCCGGGGGGCCCACCCCCCTTCCCCAGCGCTATCCGGGCCAGGTCATGAGCGTGTCCCTGCCGATCCCGGTGATCCAGGCCTTGCAGGTCGTCACGATCGTCGCTGCGGCGCCGGGCGTGTCCGGCGTGATCGCGCGGGCCGAGGCGCGGCTGCAGGGCCGCCGGGGTCCGCGGATCTTCCAGCCCTACTACGACCTGGCGAAGCTGTTCCGCAAGGAGGCGCTGGCGCCGGAGGGGGCGAGCTGGGTCTTCCTGGCCGCGCCGCTGGCGGCGTTCACCTGCTACCTGACGGTGCCGCTGCTGATCCCGGTGCTGACCAGCTACCCGCTGCCGCTCGGCTACATGGGCGACATCCTCGGCGGGGGGTTCATCCTGTCGCTGGCCAGCTTCTGCGTCGCGGTCGCGGCGCTGGAGACCGGCAGCCCGTATGCCCAGCTCGGGGCCAGCCGCGCCAAGACGTTCGCGGCGATCACCGAGCCGGTGGTGCTGTTCGTGGTGTTCACGGTGGCGCTGCTGACCGGGACCGACCTGCCCTACGCGCTGGCCGCTACGGTCCGGTCCTCAGCCGGGCAGATCATCCGCCCCGCGCACCTGCTGGCGGCGGCGGCGCTGTTCATGGTGATCCTGTACGAGACCGGCCGGATCCCGGTGGAGACCCATACCGGGACCAACGAGTTCGGGATGATCGAGGAAGCCCGGCCGTTCGAGCATTCAGGCCCCTATTTCGCGCTGCTGAAGTGGGGATCGGCTGCCAAGCAGCTCATCCTGTACACGATCTTCGTCAACGTGTTCGTGGCGCCCTGGGGGCTGGCCGCGTCCCAGCAGGCTGGGGCGGTGGCGCTGGCGATCGCCGCGCTGATCGTCAAGGTGGCGCTGCTGGGAACGGTGATCGCGGTCATCGACAACTCGTTCGCCAAGCTCCGCCTGTTCAAGATCACCGAGTTCGCGGCCGCCGCGTTCCTGCTCGCGGTGCTCGGCGTGTTCACGCTCTACCTGGGGGGTGGCTGATGGATCCGGCACACGCCCCCGGCGTCTACACCGGGGGCGCCAACGTCGTCGCGGTGCTGATCCTGCTCGCGGAGTTCGGCATGCTCCGGCAGGCGCTGGTCCGGGACCAGATCCGCCTCTACGCGGCGCAGGCCGGGCTGATCTCGGTGCTCGCCGTCATCGTCGGTGCCGTGCACCACCTGCCCGAGCTGTACGTGCTGGCGGCCCTGTCCGCGGCTCTGAAGGTGGTGGTGATCCCGCTGGTCCTGCGGCGGCTGCTGCGCGAGGACGGCCCGGCGGGCCCGCCGGTGGACGTCGGCGACATCGCGGGCAGCGGCGGCCTCGGCTTGGCCGCGACCGTGCTGCTGGCGATCGCGGTGGCCGCGTTCGGCTTCTTCGCCGCCGGCCGGATCCCGGTCCCCGGCAGCGGCGCGCCAGCCACCGCGCTGTCGGTCTCGGTGTCGGTGGTGCTGGTGGCGTTCGTGCTGATGATCCACCGCCGGGACGTGATCTCCCAGGCGATCGGGCTGTTCTCGCTGGAGAACGGGATCTCGCTGGCGGCCCTGGTGGTGGCGGCGAGCCTGCCGCTGATCCTGGAGGTGGCGCTGCTGTTCGACCTGCTGGTCGCGGTGATCGTGTTCGGCCTGCTGATCCGCATCCACCACGGGCGTGCCGAGTCGCTGTCCACCACCGACCTGACCAGCCTGCGGGGTTAGCCATGTCCGTTGCCGTCGCCGTGCTGCTTACCGTCCCGGCCGCCGCCGCCATCGCCTCGCTGTGGCTGCCGGGCCGGGCCGCCGGGCTGGTCACCAGCGCGTCGGGGATCGCCAGCTTCGCCCTGGTCCTGACCCTGGTCCCGGCCGCTTCCCGCCGCGATCTGGCCTGGCTGGGGTTCCTGCGGGCCGACGCGCTGAGCGTGGTGTTCCTGCTCGCCACCTCCTTCCTGTACGCGTGTGTGGCGGTGTACTCGATCGGCTACCTGGGCACCGCCGGCCACGGCGGGGCGCGGGACCGGCGGTACGCACAGCGGTTCTGGGCCGGGCTGAACCTGTTCGCCTGGTCGATGCTCGCCGCCCCGCTGATGGGGAACCTGGCGCTGCTGTGGGTGGCCATCGAGGTGACCACGATCGTCTCGGCGCTGCTGGTCGCGCTGGAGGGCACCGACGGCGCCGCCGAGGCGGCGTGGAAGTACGTCTTGCTCGCCTCGGCCGGGCTGGCCATCGCGCTGCTGGGGACGATCTTCGCCTATTACGCTGGCTCGCGGGTGCTCGGGCCCTCCTACAACCTGGCGTTCGGCCCGCTGCTCGCGGTGGCGGCGCGGTTGCCGCACACCGCGGTCAGGCTGGCCTTCGTGCTGGCGGTGCTCGGGTTCGGCACCAAGGTTGGCCTGTTCCCGGTTCACACCTGGCTGCCCGACGCCCACTCGGAGGCGCCCACCCCGGTGTCGGCGCTGCTGTCCGGGTCGCTGCTCGCGGTCAGCTTCTACGCCATCTTGCGCTTCTACCAGATCGCGCAGGCCGCGCTAGGCCCGCGTTTCCCCCGTGACGTGCTGCTCGTGTTCGGTGTCGCCTCGCTGCTGCTCGCCGCGCTGTACCTACTGGACCAGCGGGACTACAAGCGGCTGCTGGCCTACTCCAGCGTGGAGCACATGGGCATCCTGGCGATAGGGGTGGGCTTCGGCGCCCCGGTCGCGCTGGCCGGCGTGCTGCTGCACGTGCTCGCGCACGCCGCCGCCAAGGGCAACGCGTTCATGGGGGCTGGCGTGCTGGTCCGTAAGTTCGCCAGCAAGCAGATCTCCGCAGTCACCGGCGGCCTGGACCTGCTGCCCTGGAGCGGTCCGCTGTTCCTGGCCGCGATCGGCGCCCTGTCGGCGCTGCCGCCGTTCGGCATCTTCCGCAGCGAGTTCGAGATCGTCACCGGCGGGCTGGCCGCCTCGGCGAACGTGGGCGCCGCGATCCTGGTCGTGCTGGTCACCATCGCCTTCCTCGGGCTGTCCCTGGCCACCAACAGGATGCTGCTGGTCCCCCGGCGGGAGCGGCCCGGCGCCCCGGCGCTGGCCCGCGGCGAGCCGAGCGCGTGGATGGTGGTGCCGGTGGTGGCCGGCCTGGTGGCGCTGCTCGTGCTCGGGCTGCATCCGCCTGCCGAGCTGACCGGGCTGCTGGGCCGCGCGGTCTCCGCCTTGCGGGGTGTGGCGTGAACGCCGGGGCGCGCCCGGGCCCGGCGGAACTGCTGGGCAGCGTGCCCGCGCTCTGGGAGACCCTGGCCGCCGAGACCGCCACCGGGGGCCGGTTCGCTGGGCTGATGGCGACCCAGCGGCCCGGGGGCCTGATGCTGTCCGCCCACCTGGCCACGGCCAAGGACATCACCACCTACGACGCGGCACTGCCGCCGGGCGCCAGCTCCTACCCGGCGCTGACGCCGGTGCTGGGCGCCGCGTTCTGGTACGAGCGGGAGATCCACGACCTGTTCGGCGTCACGCCCACCGGTCATCTGCGGCTGGAGCCGCTGATCCTGCCGCTGCACGATGACACCCAGCCCCGGCCGCGGCCGGGCACCCCCGGCCCCGAACCGGCCCCGATCTGGCCCGACGAGCACTCGGTGCCGCGTCACGTGCTGGGCGCGGGCCTGTTCACGATCCCGCACGGCCCGGTCCGGTCGGGCGTGATGGAGTCGATCGAGTACCTGGTGGAGACGCCCGGCGAGGACATACCGCACCTGAACATGCGGGTCTTCTACAAGCACCGGGGGATCGAGAAACGGTTCGACGGGCTCCCCGCCGCCGACGGCGTGCTGCTCGCCGAGCGCACCGAGGGGGTGGCCTCGGTGGCCCACGCCCTCGCCTACTGCCACGCCGTCGAGCGCATCGCGGGCGTGAGCGTGCCCTGGCCCGCTGCGCTGGTCCGGGTGCTCCACGCGGAGCTGGAGCGGCTCGCCAGCCACCTGGACGCCGCGGCCAGGCTCGCCGACGCGGCCGGGCTCGCCGTCGCCACCGCCCGGTTCGGCGTCCACAAGGAGCGGGTGCTCCGGCTGGTGAGCCGGATGTGCGGGAGCAGGTTCGGCCGAGGCGTGGTGATCCCCGGCGGTGTCAGCGCCCTGCCGCAGCTGAGCGCCGCCGAGTTCCTCACCGGGATCAGTCGGCTGGACAAGGCGATCAGCGCCGACGCGCGGGTGCTGATGGGCACCGCCTCGTTCCTGGACCGGCTGCGGCGGACCGGCCCGCTGCGCCCGCAGCGGGCCCGCGAGCACGGCGCGCTCGGCCCGGTCGGCAAGGCGTCCGGGTTCAGCGACGACGCCCGCCTCAACCGTCCCTACGACGCCTACCCGGCGCTGGGCCCCGGCAGCCTGGGCGACTACTCGGCGGGAGATGCCCTCGCCCGGCTCCGCGTGCGCTGGGACGAGGTCCGCCAGTCATTCCACCTGCTGCGCCAGGCGGCCGACGAGCTCAGCGACGCCGCCGGCGGCCCGCTCAGCGTGGAATGCACCGCGGAAGACGGCCGCGCCACCGGCTGGGCGGAGGCGCCGCAGGGCGAGGTCCTCTACGACGTGCGGGTCGAGCACGGGCGGCTCAGCCGGTGCCGCCCCCGGTCCGCCTCGTTCCACAACCTGGTGCTGTTCCACGAGGTCTTCACCGGCGACATCCTCACCGACTTCCCGTTCATCGAGGCCAGCTTCGGCCTGTCCATCGCAGGAGTGGCGCTATGACGCCGCAGGCGCCGGGCCGAACGCCGCGTCAGCGGTGTCCCGGCGCCGAGGACCAGCCTCGCGAAGCCAGCGAAGCGCCCGCGAGGGAGGCAAGGAAATGAGCGGTCCATGGGTGCTGCGCGGGCTGCGGGACGGGGTGGTGACCACCCGCTGGCCGGCCCGTCCCGACCCCTACGCCGAGGGCTGGCGCGGCCCGGCCACCGTCCTGCGCCCGCCACCGGCCGGCGCCGGGGACCTGGCCTCGCTCTGCCCCACCGGCGCCATCAGTAGCGAAACGGATGGCCCGGTCCGGCTCGACCAGGGACGGTGCATCCTGTGCGGGCGGTGCGTCGAGCAGCGCCCGGATGTGTTCGGCTGGTCGCGCGGCACCGGCGCCTCCGCGCTGACCCGGGACAGCCTGCTGGTGCCCCAGCTCCCGGAGACGGAGCAGGATCTCGCGGCGCTGCGGGCCGCCCTGCGCGCCAGGACGGCGGCGCTGCGGCGCTCGGTGCACCTGCGGCACGTGGACGCCGGCTCGGACGGCGCCGAAGAGCAGGAGATCGCCGCGCTGCTCAACCCGGTGTATGACATCCACCGGCTCGGCATCTTCTTCACCGCCAGCCCGCGGCACGCGGACGTGCTGCTGGTGACCGGCGCCGGCGCGCACGGGATGGCCGAGCCGCTGCGCCGGACCTATGACGGCATGCCCGATCCCAAGGTCGTCATCGCGGTCGGCACTGACGCGTGCAGCGGCGGTCTGCTGGCCGGGTCCTACGCCACCTCGGACGGGGTTGGTGCGGCGATCGGGGTCGACGTCTGGCTGGCGGGTTCCCCGCCGCCTCCGTTCAGCATCCTGTGCGCGCTGCTGGGCGCGCTCGGCCGGCTCGCAGATAGGGGGAAGCGGTGACTGGCTCCGGGGCCGCCCTCGCGGCTGGGCTCGGCCTGCTGGCCGCCGCCGCCGTGGTGGACCTGGCCGCGGGGGCACGGTGGCCGCGGCTGCGTGGCCTGCCCTACCTGACGGGTGCCGCCGGGTCGGCGTGCCTGGCGGCGGCCGGTGCCGGCGCGCTGGCCGGCCACCCGGCGCGGCTGGCGGCAGCGGGCTGGCCCGGACCCGGCTGGCTGGGCGCGGGTACCGCGGGCCTGGTGGCCGACCGGCTGTCCGGGCTGTTCCTGGTCATCGTGTTCGGTGCGGCGCTGGCGGTGTCGCTAGCGTTCGCCAGCTGGGCGGTCCGGCCGGGCGCCGTAGGACGGCGCGGGCTAGGCGCGGGTTACGCGCTCACGCTCGGCGCGGTGGCCGTGGTCCTCACGGCGGTGGACGCGTTCACCTTCCTGCTGGCGTGGGAGCTGGTGACGGTTGGGTTCTACCTGCTGGCCGGGTTCGAGCGGGGCCGTCCGGGGCGGCCCGCGGGGGCGCTGGTCACCCTGGCCTTCGGCAAGATCAGCGGGGCCGCGCTGCTGCTTGGGCTGCTGCTGCTGGCCGTCCGGTCCGGCTCACTGGACCTGGCCTCGTTCGCGCTGGTGCCGGGCGGCGTGGCCCGCGCCACCGCGCAGGCCCTGCTGATCGCCGGGTTCGCGGTCAAGGTGGGGCTGGTCCCGTTCCAGGTGTGGCTGCCGCGCGGGTACGCGGCGGCGCCGGGGCCGGCCCGGGCGGTCATGGCCGGAGTCGCGGTCAACATCGGCTTCTACGGCCTGTGGCGCACGCTGGCGCTGCTCGGCGCGCCGCCTGCCTGGCTGACCGGGCTGCTGCTCGTGCTGGCCGGGCTGACCGCGCTGCTCGGGATCGCGCACGCGGCGGTGCAGCCCGGGCTGCAGCGGGTGATCGCCTATTCCAGCGTGGAGAACAGCGGCCTGATCCTGGCCGGGTACGGGGTCGCCCTGACCGGCGCGGCGGTGCATGACCCCCGGCTTGCCGCGGCCGGGCTGCTCGCCGCCACCCTGCAGATCATCGCGCACACGGCGGCCAAGTCGCTGCTTTTCACCGCCAGCGCGGTGATCGCGCCGCCGGGGGGCGTCGGGCCGGAGGCGCCCGGCGACGACGACCTGGACGCGCTGCGGGGCGCGGCCCGGCGGCTGCCGTGGAGCGGGACCGGGCTGGCGGTCGGCTCCCTGACGCTGGCCGGCCTGCCGCTCACGATCGGGTTCGCCTCCGAGTGGTTCCTGCTGGAGGCGCTGATGCAGCAGTTCCGGGTGCCCGGCCTCGGGTTCCGGCTGGTGCTCGCGCTGGCCGGGGCGGCGGTCGCGCTGACTGCCGGTTTCGCCGGAGTGACCTTCGTCCGGCTGACCGGGCTGGTGGTGCTCGGCCCGCCAGTTCAGCCGGCCCAGGCCGCGGCGGGCACCAGGGCGAACCGGGACTACAACTGGCTTGGGCGGGCCGCGATCGTGCTCCTGTCGGCCGCTTGCCTGGTCACCGCGGCCGCGCTGCCGCTGGTGATCCGCGCGGTGGTGGCAGGCCTGGCGCCGGTGGTCCCGGCGGTGGTGACCTCCGGCGCCCTGAAGTCGCCGTGGGTGGTGCAGCCGGTGTTCGGCGCCTTCTCGATCCTGTCACCCACATGGCTGTGGATCGTCATGCCGCTGCTCGCGCTCGCGGCGGGGGCGTTCGCCCTGCTGGTAAGCGGGACCCGGCTGACGCGGGTGCGGCGGGTGCCCGCCTGGCGCAGCGCCACCGCCGGGGTGGAAGGTGCGGACTGTTACACGGCGACCGGTTTCGCCAGCCCGGCCCGCCGGGTCCTGGCGACAGTCCTGCATACACAGGCTGAAGTGCGCCCTCTCGTCTCCGCAGGCGGGACCGGGAACCCCGGACCTGCTCCGCCCAGGCCGGGACCCGCAGATCCCGGACTGGTGCCCGCGGCTGAGATGCCGGGGACCCCGGGCCCCCGGCTTGGCTACACCTCCGACGTGGTCGAGGTCGTCGAGGCTTACCTGTACCGGCCCGCGCTGCGCCCGGTCATGGCGCTGGTGCGGGGGGCCAAGCGGCTCCAGTCCGGCCGGCTCGACGCTTACCTGGCCTACATGCTGATAGCGCTCGTCGCCCTGCTTGCCTTGGTCACGGCGCTGGCCTGACCGGCCAGCGGGCGAAGCTATCGCGATCGCTGTGGGCGAGCCCGGCCGTGGGCGCTGAGTGGGTGCCCCGTGCGGGCCGCCTGGCCTGCCTCCAGGCCTGGCCTGGGCCTGCCGCCGGGAATCCTTGCCTGCGGATGAGGCGTGCACCACAATGCCTCTGCAGGTGCCGCGCTGGCGCCGTGGTCTGGCCGGGTGTGTGGGCGGATCCCGCCCGGGCGGCAGGTCCCTGCCCAGTGGCGGGGAGATCAGGAGGTGGAGATGTCCTCTGCCACGGACGGCAGCAGTGGCCAGCCCGCGCTGATCCCGGACGCGTTTCGGCAGGTGCTGGTGGGGTGGGATGGCTCGCCGGGCTCGGTGGCGGCACTGCGGGCGGCGGCGGCCATCGTGGGCGCCGGCCCGGGCCGGGTGATCGCGCTCGCCGTCCTGCCTAGGCCGTCGCACCTGGAAGAAGAGCCGGGCCAGCCGGGCGCCGAGGACAGCGGCAGCCCTATGCGCCAGACCTTCGAGGCCACCCGGGCGGCCATAGCCAGCAGCTCGCCTACCCGCATCAGCCTGCACACCGAGGAAGGCCGCCAGGCGGCCCGCTGCCTGTGCGACCATGCGGCAGAGCACGGCTTCGACCTGCTGGTGCTCGGCCGCCACGGCGACGGCGGTGTCCTGCACCAGAAACTCGGCCATGTCGCCGAGGCGGCGGCCCGGGCATGCGGGATCCCGGTCATGCTCGTCAGCGCCTAGTAGCTCGTCAGCGCCGGATAGGCGTTGCCGGGTGCCAGCTAGGGGCGCCGCACCCGGGCGGGAGCCGGCTGTCACATCCGCGCCACCCAGCACGATCTCCTATTCCTCAACCCCGCCCAGGCGGCCTTAATGGAGCCGGCCGGCTGGGTATATGCTGGTAGCTGACGCGATGAGGCTCGCGTAGCACCCGGGTACCAGCATCCGGGCTGATGGCCTCTACCTGTTTAGGCGCACTGAACGCTGAGCGCGCAGGTGGAGGCTCTATGTTGTTCCGTGACTTTGGGTGGACCCCGCAGCACGTTTCGGGCTTGGCGGCGGCATCGCCGGTCACGGCCGGGCCGCCGCTCCGGACTGGGGCCAGGACCGGGCGGGGGGACCGGTGATGAGCCTCAGCGCCTGGGAGCAGCAGGCCCTGAACTCGATCACCGATGGGCTCGCTGATTCCGATCCCAAGCTCGCCGAGCTGCTGCACACGTTCACCCGGCTGGCGTCGGGCGAGGAGATGCCGGTGCGCGAGAAGGTCCGGCCGCGCCGCAAACGCCGGCGTCCCCGGCTGGGCAAGGTGCGCCGGCACGCCCGGCGGCTCTACCTGCGTCTGGGCGTGCAGCGGGCGGCGCTATTGCTGTGGCTCCTGATAGCTGTCACGCTCATCGCGGTCGGGGTGGCCATGAGCCACACCAGCAGCCACGGGGGCTGCACAGTGCCCTGGGGAGTGGTCGGCGCCCCCGCGCACACTTCGTGCCCCTCCGCACCTGGCGCGGCCCGCCGGCCAGGCGCAGCCTCTCCGGTGACTGCCCATGGGCATCGGCTCACCTACCAGCGCCTCTCACTGGGATGAGGACCGTGCCACGGCGTGTCATCAGAGCCCATCGGCTGAGATTCCGTGAGGCCGCACGCTCGCGACGGTAGCCAGCAGGAAGGGGGTCACATGGCAGCTGGCCAGCCCCCGGACCGGACCACGAGCCACCGTGCCGGCGGTGCGGGTCAGCAGCCAGCCAGTGAGCCGGCCAACGGGACGCAGGGCCGTCAGGAGGCGGCGAGCCAGCGGGTCTCGCGGGCGTCGCCGGCGCTGAGGTTCGTGCTCCTGATCGGCGTGATGAGCTTTTTCGCCGACTTCACCTACGAGGGCTCACGGTCCATCATCGGCCCTTACCTGGGGCTGCTGGGCGCGGGGGCGCTGGCGATCGCCGTCGTCACCGGGGTGGGCGAGTTCCTGGGCTATGGCCTGCGCCTGTTCTCCGGGCGGGGCGCCGACCGGAGCGGCCGGTACTGGCCGATAACGATCGGTGGGTACGTGCTGCAGATGTCGGCGGTGCCGCTGCTGGCGCTGGCCGGAAGGTGGCAGGTCGCCGCGCTGCTGATCATCGCCGAGCGGGCCGGGAAAGCCACCCGCAACCCGCCGCGCGACGCCATGCTCGCGCACGCCGCCAAACAGATGGGCTACGGGTGGGGTTTTGG
>DATIXO010000090.1:0-31707 GCA_035518495.1 Streptosporangiaceae bacterium | reverse complement strand
CGCGTCCGCCATCAGGATGATCTTGTAGTAGCGGAGCTTGGCGATGTCGAAGTCGTCGTGGATGCCGGTGCCCAGGGCGGTGATCATCGCCTGGACCTCGTTGTTCTTCAGCACCCGGTCGATCCGGGCCTTCTCCACGTTGAGGATCTTGCCGCGGATCGGCAGGATCGCCTGGAACTCCGGGTCCCGGCCGCCTTTGGCCGAGCCGCCGGCCGAGTCGCCCTCGACCACGTAGATCTCACAGCGGGCCGGGTCGCCGGACTGGCAGTCGGACAGCTTGCCCGGCAGCGAGGTGGACTCCAGCAGGCCCTTGCGCCGGGTCAGGTCCCGCGCCTGGCGCGCCGCGATCCTGGCCCGGGCGGCCTGGGCGGCCTTGGTGATGATGTCCTTGGCCTCGCCGGGGTTGCGGTCGAACCAGTCCCGCAGGTGGTCGTTGCACACCTTCTGCACGAACGACTTGGCCTCGGTGTTGCCCAGCTTGGTCTTGGTCTGCCCCTCGAACTGGGGGTTGGCGAGCTTGACCGAGACGATCGCCGCCAGCCCTTCGCGGACGTCCTCGCCGGAGAGCCGCTCGTCCTTCTCCCGGACCAGCTTCTGGTCCTTGGCGTAGTTGTTCACGATCGTGGTGAGCGCGGCCCGGAAGCCCTCCTCGTGGGTCCCGCCCTCGGCGGTGTTGATCGTGTTGGCGAACGTGTACACCGACTCGGCGTAGGAGGAGTTCCACTGCATGGCGATCTCGACCGCGATGCCCGGGCCCTCGTCGCCGAACTCGATCACCGAGGCGTGGACCGGCTCCTTGGTGCCGTTCAGGTAACGGACGAAGTCCGCGATGCCGCCCTCGTAGCAGTAGGTGACCGTGCGCGGCTCGCCGTTGATGTGCGCGGGACGCAGGTCAGTCAGGACGATCGTCAGGCCGCGGTTCAGGAACGCCATCTCCTGCAGCCACCGCGACAGGGTCTCGAAGCTCCACTCGGTGCTCTCGAAGATCTGGTCGTCGGGCCAGAAGGTGATCGTGGTGCCGGTCTCGTCAGTCGCCGTGCCCCGGGTCAGCTTGCCCGCGGGGTCGCCGAAGCGGTAGGCCTGCCGCCAGTGGTAGCCGTCCCGGCGCACCTCCACTTCCAGCCGGGACGACAGGGCGTTGACCACCGAGACGCCGACGCCGTGCAGGCCGCCGGAGACCGCGTAGGACTCGCCGCCGAACTTGCCGCCAGCGTGCAGGGTGGTCATCACCACCTCGACGGCCGGGCGCTTCTCCACCGGATGGTCATCGACCGGGATGCCGCGGCCGCCGTCATCCACCCGGACCCCGCCGTCGGCGAGCAGGGTGACCTCGATCCGGTCGTTGAACCCGGCCAGCGCCTCATCGACGGCGTTGTCCACCACCTCGTGGACGAGATGGTGCAGGCCACGTTCGCCGGTCGAGCCGATGTACATACCGGGGCGCTTGCGTACCGCCTCAAGGCCTTCAAGGACGGTGATCGAACGGGCATCGTACGGCAAAGGCAAGCTCCTCCTGGAAGAGACGCGCTGCCAGGGCACGCAGGCCACGCTGCTCTCAGCCCTGGGGCGCACCTACTATTTTACCTGGGAGTACCTTGCGCCTCAGCCGTAGTCGTCACGTGGCCCGCGTGTGTCGCGGACCCGCCACTGGCCCCGCTGCCGGGGGGGCACCGGGCCCCGGACCCTGACCCCGGTGACGGTGCCCTGGCCCAGTTCGGTGTTCAGCCTGCGGATGAGCTGGCTGCCCAGCAGCCTGACCTGTGTCGCCCAGGCGGTGGAATCGGCGATGACCAGCAGTTCCCCGTCGGTGAAGCCGCCGGGCCTGGTGTGGGCGGCCAGCGTGGCGCCCACGATCTCCTCCCACCGGCCGAACACCGAGCCCACCGCGGCCTCGGTCCGCCACCCCTGATCGTCCAGCAGCCCATCGATGGCGGCCTGGAGCGGCTGCGGGTCTTCCCGCCGGGTGCGGCCAGCCCGGCCCCCCCGGGCCGCCCGGCTGGCACCGCTGGCCCCATCCGCCCTATCCGTCCCGGCCGCCCCTCCGGTACCGGGCAGGTGCCGCGCCGGGGCAGTGGGACCGCCACGCACCTTCCGTTCGGCACCGAATCCGGCTGCGGGGGCACGCTCACCGCGCGCCCGGGCGTCGGTCCTCGCCTCCGCGAGCGCATCGGCGGCCAGCCGCGCGCGCTCGGGCCCGTCCGGGCCCTGCTCATCCGGCACGGGTCACCGTCCCGCCGCCGACGTCGAAGCGGGCACCGCTGAGCGCGGCCGGGACGTCGGCGGGCACCGCCGCCGTCACCAGCACCTGCTCGGCCCCGGCGACCAGGCCGGCCAGCCGTTCCCGGCGGCCCGTGTCCAGCTCGGCGAACACGTCGTCGAGCATCAGCACCGGATCGTCCCCGCTGCCGCGCAGTGCCTCGAACGCGGCCAGCCGGAGCGCGAGCGCCATCGACCACGACTCGCCGTGGCTGGCATACCCGCGGGCGGGCAGCTCGCCGATCCGCAGCTCAAGGTCGTCGCGGTGCGGGCCGACCAGGCAGACCCCGCGTTCCAGCTCCTCGCCGCGCACCGCGGCCAGCGCCTCCCGCAGGCCGTCGGCGAGCCGCGCGGCATCGGCGGCGGGCTCGGCTGACTCGGCGGCCCCCGGGCCGGGCGGCCCACCCCGGCCCCGGCTGCGCAGCGACTGGCGGTAGCTGATCCCGGCCGCCACGGCCCCGCCGCCCGCCACCGCACTGTAGGACCGGGCCACCAGCGGTCGCAGCGTGGCGGTCAGGGCGATCCTGGCGGCCAGCAGCTCGGCCCCGGCCGTGGCCAGGTGCTCGTCCCAGACATCCAGCGTCCTGGCCGCCGGGTCGGCCAGGCCATCGCTGGCCGGTCCGCCCTGGCCCGACCCGTTCTGGGTGGCCCTGTCCTGGGTGGCCCCGTCCTGGGTGGCCCCGTCCTGGGTGGCCCCGTCGTGCCCGGCATCGCGCTGGCCGCCGGTGCGCGCGTACGTCCGGGCGCCGTGCCGGGCCGACCGTCCGGGCTGGCCCCGCAGCGACTTCAGCAGCGCCGTCCGCTGCCGGAGCACCCGCTCGTAGTCGGCCCGGACGCCGGCGTAGCGCGGCGCGCTCGCGACCAGCAGGTCGTCGAGGAACCGGCGGCGCTGCTCCGGGTCGCCCTTGACCAGCGCCAGGTCCTCGGGCGCGAACAGCACGGTGCGCAGCACCCCGAGCACCTGGCGGGGCCTGCTCACCGGCGACCGGTTGAGCCGGGCCCGGTTCGCCCGGCCGGGGTTGATCTCGATCTCCACCAGGCTGCTGGTGCCGCCGGAGGTGACCGCGGCGCGCAGGATGGCCCGCTCGGCGCCGCTGCGGACCAGCGGCGCGTCGGTCGCCACCCGGTGCGAGCCGAGCGTCGCGACATACGCCGCCGCCTCGACCAGGTTGGTCTTGCCCTGCCCGTTGGGGCCCAGGAAGGTGCTCACCCCGGGTTCCAGGCTCAGCTCCACCCCGGCGTAGGACCGGAAATCGGTGAGGGCGAGACGGGTCAGGTGCACACCAAGGAGGCTACCGGTGCGGGCGGTCAGCCGCCGGGACGCACTCCGCCGGCGGGTGCCTGCCCGGGCGGGCTCAGGCCCCGAGCCGGATGGGCATCAGCAGGTAGCGGTAGTCCGGCTGCTCATCCGGCGCGGGCTTGCCGGTGATGAGGGCGGGCTTGCCCGGCTCGGTGAAGGACATGCGCGCGGTGTCGGAGTCGATGGCGGTCAGCCCGTCCAGCAGGTAGGTCGGGTTGAAGGCGATCTGCAGATCGTCCCCCTCGTACCCGGCGTCGAGCACCTCCACCGCCTGGGCCTCGTCCCCGGTGCCCGCCTCCAGCACCAGCTGTCCGGCCGAGAAGGAGAGCCGGACCGCGGTGTTGCGCTCGGCCACCAGAGCGACCCGCTTGACCGCCTCCGCGAAGGGTGCGGTGGCCAGCTCGGCGACCGCGTTGACGTGGCTGGGCAGGAGCGTCTGGTAGCGGGGGAAGTCGCCGCCGAGCAGGCGGGTGGTGGTGCGGCGGCCGCCGCCCTCGAACCCGATCATGCCCTCGCCGGCGGCGCCGTCCTCCCCGGGCAGCGCCAGGGCGATCGAGACCTCGGCCCCGGCGGTGAGCGCCCGGGCGGTCTCCGACAGCGCCCGGGCGGGGACGAGCACCGAGGCGCCCAGGTCCGGCCGGGCCGGGTTCCACCGCAGTTCCCGCACGGCGAGCCGGTAGCGGTCGGTGGACACCAGGGTGAGCGTGTCTCCCTCGATCTCGATCCGCACGCCGGTCAGCGCCGGCAGCGTGTCGTCGCGCCCGGCCGCGGCCGCCGACTGGTTCACCGCGGTAGCGAAGGCATCGCTGCCGACGGAGCCGGCCGCCGGCGGCATCTCCGGCAGCGTGGGGTAGTCCTCGACCGGCATCGTGAGCAGCGTGAAGGTGGTGCTGCCGCAGGTCAGGGTGGCCCGGGAGGCATCGGACGAGATCTGCACCGGACGGGCGGGCAGGCTGCGGGTGATCTCCGCGAGCAGCCGGCCCGACACCAGGACGGTGCCTTCCTCCTCGGTGGCTACCGGGATGCTGGCCTGGGCGGACACGTCGTAGTCGAAGCTGGCCAGCGCGAGCTCGGCACCCGCCTGCAGGCGCATGCCTGCCAGGACCGGGAGGGCGGGGCGTGCCGGGAGCCCGCGGGCGGTCCAGGCGACGGCCTCGGCGAGCGCGTCGCGCTCTACCTGGATCTTCACCGGAAGCTGCCTCCTGTTACTCGAGGACGGGGACGGCGGGACGCGGCTGGCTCGCCAGCGCCGGGCGGTGCCGGGCCGTGGCCAGGTGGTGTGCGCGGTGCGCGCGGTGCCACGGGCGTGCCGCGGGATGCCTACTGGGGTTTTGTGCTGAAGATGAAAAGAAGAACGTAGCCGTCGTAGGGACGGTGGATGCTGGGGACAGCGGGCGATAGCCCAGCCTGCGGCCGGTGCCGGTAACCACAGGGCCTGTGCGCGGCCGGTGCCGGGCGGGGGATGGGCTGTGGACGGGGGTGGCGCCCCAGCCGTTTTCCGCGCCGTTACCCCCCGGCCCCCCCACGTTGTCCGCCGGCCATCCCAAGGGTGTCCACAGGGATATCCACAGCCTGTGTGTACCGATTGTGACGGGCGTTACTGATACGTGGTCGCTCATCCGGACCGGGCCTGCTGCTTGATGCGGTTGGTGAGCTCGGTGACCTGGTTGAAGATGGAGCGGCGCTCGGCCATGAGCGAGCGGATCTTGCGCTCGGCGTGCATGACCGTGGTGTGGTCGCGGCCGCCGAACTGCTGACCGATCTTCGGCAGCGACAGGTCGGTCAGCTCACGGCACAGGTACATGGCGATCTGGCGGGCCGTCACCAGGACCCGCGACCGGGATGTGCCGCACAGGTCGTCGATTGACAGCCCGAAGTAGGAGGCCGTCTGGCCCATGATGGTCGCGGCGGTGATCTCCGGCCCCTGCGCCTCCGGGATCAGGTCCTTGAGCACGATCTCGGCCAGCTGGAGGTCGACGGACTGCCGGTTGAGGCTGGCGAAGGCGGTGACCCGGATGAGCGCGCCCTCGAGCTCGCGGATGTTGGTGGAGATCCGGCTCGCGATGTACTCCAGCGCTTCCGGCGGCGCGTTGAGCCCTTCCTGGACCGCCTTCTTGCGCAGGATCGCGATGCGCGTCTCCAGCTCCGGCGGCTGCACGTCGGTCAGCAGGCCCCATTCGAACCGGCTCCGCAGCCGGTCCTCCAGCGTCACCAGGCGCTTGGGCGCGCGGTCGCTGGAGATGACGATCTGCTTGCTGGCGTTGTGCAGGGTGTTGAAGGTGTGGAAGAACTCCTCCTGCGTCCCTTCCTTGTTCTCCAGGAACTGGATGTCGTCGACCAGCAGCACGTCCACGTCGCGGTAGCGGCGCCGGAACCCGTCCTGCTTGCCGTCCCTGATCATGTTGATGAAGTCGTTGGTGAACTCCTCCGAGCTGACGTACCGCACCTTGACGCCGTGGTAGAGGCTCTGCGCGTAGTGCCCGATGGCGTGCAGCAGGTGGGTCTTGCCCAGGCCGGAGTCGCCGTAGATGAACAGCGGGTTGTAGGCCTTCGCCGGCGCCTCGGCGACCGCCACCGCGGCGGCATGCGCGAAGCGGTTGCTCGATCCGATGACGAACGTCTCGAACGTGTACTTGGGGTTCAGCCGGGCCTGAGCCGGTGCCGGCCGCGGCAGGCCCGGGCCGCCGCCGGGCAGGTCGCTGGGCCGGTGGTGCAGCCCGCCGGAGTCGCCGCCGAAGTGCCCGCCGGAGTGGCTGCCCGGGCGGGCGCCCGGCACCGGCGGGGCGCCCGCGGCCGCGGCGGTGGCGCCGGGCGGCAGGGTCACGCTGCCCGCCGGGGCCGCACCTGCCGCCTGCGGTGGGTGGCCGCCGGGGGGCGCGCCGGGGACGGGGCTCAGCCCGGCGGGGGTGCCCGCACCGGCGGGGGTACCCGGGCTGACGGGGGCACCGGGGCTGACGGACGTGCCCGGGCCGTCCGGGCCGCCCAGGCTGTGGCCGGGGGACTGGCCCACCCCCAGCGGCCGGTCATCGGGTGCGGCCTGCTGGCCCGCCGCGGCTGGGCCGCCGGCCCCGCGCGGCATCGGGATGATCGCGGGCCCGTCCGGCTGCCAGGGCTGGGAGTCGTCAGCCGTGAGGCCGTCCGCGGGCGGGCCCGGCCCGGCCCCGGGCGGCTCGCTGGCGGTGGCCGTGGCAGCCGGGTCGACCGTGACCGCGAGCTGGATGCTGCGGCCGAGCTCGCGGGACAGGGCGTGTGTGATCAGCGCCCGCAGCCGGGTTTCGAGCTGTTCCTTGACGAACTCGTTGGGGGTGGCGATGAGCGCGGTGTTCTCGACCAGCCCCAGGGGCCGGGTCAGCCGCAGCCAGGCTCGCTGATGGGGCTCGATGTGCAGGTCGGACAGGTCGTCGAGGGATCGGGCCCAGACCTCCCCGAGGTCGGTCTCGCTCATCAGTTGGCCACCTCGCCCCCACAGTGTGATCAACAGTCTTTTCCACAAGCTGTGCACGCCACGCAACCGCCTGGTGCGCGAGGGGAGCGTGTGACAATACGCAGCGCCCACCATCGCTGGTGCGCCTGCTGGTGTGCAGCGAAGCCGGT
Source organism: Streptosporangiaceae bacterium (assembly GCA_035518495.1). Taxonomy (GTDB): domain Bacteria; phylum Actinomycetota; class Actinomycetes; order Streptosporangiales; family Streptosporangiaceae; genus UBA9676. Next base: position 24,557 of record DATIXO010000090.1, on the reverse strand, counting down.
TGTCCACAGCCTAGGCGCAGGGGGTGGGTGTACGTTAGGTAAACGGCCGTTTCCCGGCACAACTCCGCTGCCGGGCCGGATCGCAGGTGCGGGCTGCTTGGTTTGACCAGTGGTGACCGCTGCGCGTACCGTGAACAGACCCAGCTACCCCGGGCGGCTGTGCCGCGCGCTCACGCGCCTTCCCGCCGGACGTGGCGTGGCAATGAAGAAATCTACCGGGAGTCACCCGTGAGCAAGCGCACGTTCCAGCCGAACAACCGCCGCCGCGCCAAGACGCATGGCTTCCGGCTGCGCATGCGGACCAGGGCCGGGCGCTCGATCCTCGCCGCGCGGCGGCGCAAGGGCCGGGCCCGGGTTAGCGTCTGACCCGGGCGTGCCTGGTGCCGACGGGGAGGCCACGGATGCTTCCCGCAGAATCCCGGATGAGACATCGGCATGACTTCTCGCGTGCGGTCCGCCAGGGCAGCCGTTCCGGGCGCACGCTGCTGACCGGGCACCTGCTCGTCCCCCCCGGGGCGGAAGGCGAAACCGACGGCCCCGCGCGGGCGGGGTTCGTGGTGAGCCGGTCGGTCGGCACGGCGGTGGTGCGGAACAGGGTCCGCCGCCGCCTGCGGGTGCTGGTGCGCGAGTACCTGTCATCGCTCCCGGGAGGTAGCCTGCTTGTTGTCCGGGCTCATCCGCAGGCCGCGACCGCACGCCAGGCAGATCTCGCCGCCGAACTCGACCTGGTGATGAGCACACTGGTGCGGCGGCAGGTAGGGGCACAGCGGCGATGACTGAGGCAGATGGGCGGCTGGCGCAGGCCACGCCATCGGCTGCTGCGCTGGTGCTGATCGCCCTGATCACCGGCTACCGCCGCTTCATCAGCCCGCTGCTCGCCCCGCGGTGCCGGTTCGCCCCCTCCTGCAGCGCGTACGCGCTGGAGGCGGTCCGCGAGCACGGGGCGCCGCGCGGCGCCTGGCTCGCGGTGCGCAGGGTCGGCCGCTGCCATCCGTTCCACCCCGGCGGGTTCGACCCGGTCCCGCCCGGCCCGCACACCCGCCGATCCCGTCCCGAGGGAGCACGTTCGTGACGAACCCGCTCACCCCGCTCTACGACGCTGTCGCATGGGTGATGCAGCAGATCCACACCGGTCTGAGCACCGTCCTGAGCCCGGTCAGCGGCCTCGCCTGGGTGCTGACGATCGTCATCCTCGTGGTCCTCATGCGGCTGCTCCTGGTGCCGCTGTTCGTCAAGCAGATGCACGCGACCAGGAAGATGAGCGCGCTCGCGCCGCAGATCGCCGAGCTGCGGAAGAAGTACAAGAACGACAAGCAGACGCTCAACCAGGAGACGATGCGGCTCTACAAGGAGAACGGGGCCAACCCGCTGGCCGGGTGCCTGCCGCTGCTCGGGCAGATGCCGCTGTTCTTCGCCCTGTTCAGCGTCCTGCGGGCGATCTCGGACTGGAAACCGGGCACGGGGAAGCCGCCGCCGTACGGGCTCAGCCAGGGGTTCGTGCTCAGCGCGCAGCACGCGGACATCCTCGGGGCCCACATCCCGGACAAGTTCCTTTTCCCGCTGCCGGGCCAGACGCTGGAGTCCAGGCTCGTCATCCTGGTCTTCGTCCTCATGAGCGTCACCACCACCTTCATGACCGTGCGCCAGAGCACCAAGCGGGGGATGACCCCGCAGATGACCACGCCCGATAACCCGATGGCGCAGTCGCAGAAGTACATGGCCTACATCGTGCCGCTGTTCGCGCTGTCCGGCCTCTACTGGGCGTTCGGGCTGGTCATGTACTGGGTGACCACCAACATATGGACGCTCGGCCAGCAGTGGGTGCTGTTCAAGCGCTACCCGATGCCGGTCGCTGCTGGTGCCCCGGCCGCCGCCGCGGGCAAGGCAGCCCCGGCGGGCAAGGCAGCCCCGGCAGGCAAGGCAGCCCCGGCGGGGAAGGCACCCCCCGCGGGCAAGGCGCCCGCGCCCGGCAAGGCCGCCCCGGGCAAGGCGGCACCTGCAGGCCAGGCGGCCGCCACCGGCGGGACCGGCCCGGCTGGCAAGCAAGCCGGGACCGGGAAGCCGGCCGCCGCCACGGGCGGCACCCAGAGCCCGGCCAACGGGTCTGGGATGCTGCGCAGGCTGACCAAGGGCCGGTCGGAGCCCGAGCCGCAGGAGGCCGTTCCGGAGACTAAGCTCGTCAGGCAGCAGCGCGTGCGGCAGTCCCGCAGCAAACGCTCCGGCAGACGGTGAGCCGGCCCAGAGCCAGGGCCGGCAGGTCACACGCGGGCTGCGCGGCAGTCCCAGAACCGGGCCGGCTGGGACGCACCACCCCCCAGCCAGCCCAGGCCAGTGACCGCGGACGGCACATTCCCGCGACGAGGAGGACCCGGTTGTGAGCCAGAGGGAGAACATGGTTGCCGTGACCGAGGATGACAACCCGGGGCAACCGCCCGTGGCGGGCAGCGCGGGCACGGGCGCACCGGCGCCGGCGGATGAGCCAGCGGCCGAGGCGGTCGGCGCGGACGACGCCGCGCAGCCGGGTGAGCGGGAAGAGCGGGGCGAGCCGGCCGGGACCGCTGGGCAGGCAGAGGCGGAAGCGGGCGTCGCCGGCGAGGCTGGTGACGACGCGGGCGCGGACCAGGAAGACGACGCTGCGGACGGGGACGATGCGGATGCGCCGGACCGGCAACCGCGCGCCGTCGCCGATCTGGAGCAGGAGAGCGAGATCGCGGCCGACTACGTGGAAGGGCTGCTCGACGTCGCCGACCTCGACGGGGACATCGACATGGACGTGGAGGGCGACCGGGCACTGGTGTCCGTGGTCGGCGCGACCCTCCAGGAGCTCGTCGGCCCGCGCGGCGAGGTGCTGGAAGCGCTGCAGGAACTGACCCGGCTGGCGGTCCACCGGCAGACAGGCGCACGGACCAGGATCATGCTCGACGTCGGCGGGTACCGGGCGCGGCGGCGGACGGAACTGACCGCGCTGGGACGGGACGCGGCCGAGGACGTGGGCCGGACCGGCGTCCCGCGCCGCCTCGACCCGATGACGCCGTTCGAGCGCAAGATCGTCCATGACGCGGTCGCCGCCGCGGGCCTGCGCAGCGAGTCCGAAGGCGAGGAACCGAACCGGCGGGTGGTTGTCCTTCCCGCGGGCTGACCGGCCCGGTATCCCAGGCCTGCAGGATGCCAGTGGTGCTGGCGTGACCAGTGATGCCAGCACGGCTGGTGGGGCCGGCGGGCCCAGCGCGGCTGACGCCGCTGCTGGAGCGCCCGTGGGCCCGGTGATGCCGCCTGCCGCGCCGCCGCAAGCGGAGCAGGTATTCGGGTCGGCGATGGCCACGGCGGAGCATTACGCGCGGCTGCTGGCCGGGCCCGCGGTGACCCGCGGCCTGATCGGGCCGCGGGAGGTTCCCCGGCTGTGGGAGCGCCACCTGCTCAACAGCGCTGTGGTCGCCGAGCTCGTGCCTCATCCCTGCTCACTCGTTGATCTCGGGTCAGGCGCCGGGCTGCCCGGCATCGTGCTGGCACTGCTGCTGCCGGACGTGACCGTCACGCTGCTGGAGCCCATGCTGCGGCGGGTGGTGTTTCTCGAGGAATGCGTGCACGACCTGGGCCTGCCGAATGCGCAGGTGCGCCGCGGCCGGGCCGAGGATCTCGCCGGGCAGCTGTCCGCGGACGTGGTGACCGCGCGCGCTGTCGCGCCGCTGGCCCGCCTGGCGGCACTGGCCCTGGGGCTGGTACGGCCGGGCGGGATCGTGCTGGCCATCAAGGGCGCGGCCGCGCGGCAGGAGGTCGCCGCCGCGCGGCCCGCACTGGGCAGGCTGGGGGTGCGGAGCGTGGACGTCGTACGGGTGGGGGACGGTAAGGTCGATCCCGCTGCGACAGTGGTCCGGCTGACCGCGGCCCGGTAAGGCGAGCGGGCCGGCGGGCCGCGGCGAGAGGCGCGGCAGGGAGAGGTGTGGCAGGGAGGAGCGGTGATGGCTTCCGCAGGCGGCCTGGGGTGGCCAGCAGAATCCCGCCGTCAGCCTGCTGCCGCACCGCCCGGCGGGCCGCGCGTGGAGCCGAGCGGCCTGGGGTGGCCGCACAGCAACCCGGGCCGCGCGCCCGGTCATGTCCCGCAGGCAGGAGCGGATAAGGAGCGAGAGACCGTGGCGCAGGCGGCGGATCAGCGGGCCGAGGATGAGCCGCCCGCCCGGGTGAGGCAGGCACTGTCGGCGGCGGTTTCACGTGAAACCCCGGGCCCGGCACGCGAGGATGACGCCGTGGGCGGAATACCGGACGATGACGGGCCAGCCCGGCAGGTGGCGGCCCCCGTGCCCACCGGGCAGGACGGACCTGCGGCGGTGGCATCGCCCGTGGCTGGCAGGCCGGCGATGACCACGGCGCAGACGGCCCTCGCCGCCCTGGGCGGGTCGGGCCGCGAGTGGCCCCGCCCCCGTTCCTGCCGGATGATCACCATCGCCAACCAGAAGGGCGGCGTCGGCAAGACCACGAGCGCGGTCAACCTGGCGGCCAGCCTGGCCCTGCACGGCGCGCGGGTCCTGGTGGTGGACCTTGACCCGCAGGGAAACGCCTCGACAGCCCTTGACGTGGAGCACCGGGCCGGCACGGCATCGGTGTACAACGTGCTGGTCGAAGACCAGCCGCTGGCGAGCATCGTGCGCCCCGTGGAGGAGATCCCCGGCCTCTACTGCGCGCCCGCCACCATCGACCTCGCCGGAGCCGAGATCGAGCTGGTGCCGCTGGTCGCACGGGAAGCGCGGCTGAGCCGGGCCTTCGCCGAGTACGACGCATCCACCCTCGACTACATCCTGATCGACTGCCCGCCGTCGCTGGGGCTGCTCACCGTCAACGCGCTGGTGGCCGCGGTAGAGGTGCTCATCCCCATCCAGTGTGAGTACTACGCGCTCGAAGGGCTCGAGCAGCTGCTGCGCACCATCGACCTGGTGAAGAGCCACCTGAACCCCGGGCTGTACGTCTCGACCATCCTGCTGACCATGTACGACGGGCGGACGCGGCTGGCCTCCCAGGTGGCGGAGGAGGTCAGGGAGCACTTCGGGGACGTGGTGCTCGGCACCGTCATCCCGCGCAGCGTGCGCGTCTCCGAGGCGCCCAGCTACGGGCAGTCCGTGATGACCTATGACCCGGGCTCCAGCGGCGCGCAGGCGTACCTGGAGGCGGCGAAGGAAGTGGCGGATCGCGCGGCGGAGATGGGGCAGGCGGGCTGAGGACGGCGGTCGGCTTTTGCGGTGGCCCCCGGGGGGCGCCGGCTGGTGGGGTGGCCGCTGGCTGGCATGACGCCGCTGGGGGTTTACGTCCGTAGTGCCCGAGGCGCGAGCGGAGTCTGGTGGCGGTGGGTGACGCTACGCCTGCGGCCACCCCACCAGCCGGCGCTTCGTTCGCTGAGCCGGGGGCTACGGCTGGCAGGCAAGCTGCCCCTGCCTGGCGGGGGGGGGGTAGCGGGGAGTTCGTGCTGGGTTGGGGGTGCTGGGGGGCGGGGGCGCCTTGGGAGGGCAGTGCGGGGGATGAGTGCGGGGGATGGGGGTTGAGCTTGCGGGCGGTCTGCGGTGCGGGCTGGGCTAGTGGGATGCTCTACTGGGAAACCCGGGCTAGGTGCCCGGCAGTGGCGCGGTGAGATGAGGCAGTGCGAGGAGATGTGATGGCGCAGCAGAAGCGCGGCCTGGGCAAGGGGCTCGGGGCCCTCATCCCCACGGCGCCTTCGCCAGTGACGCAGGCGGGCACCGGAGAGGACGGGACCGGCGCCGCGACGGCCGGGCGCGCGCCCGCCGGCGACACCGCAGTGACCGACGCCGAGGGGACCTACTTCGAGGAGGTGGCGATCGGCGCCATCACCCCGAACCCCCGCCAGCCACGTCAGAGCTTCGATGAGGACTCGCTGGACGAACTGGCGCTCTCGATCCGGGAGGTCGGCCTGCTCCAGCCGGTGGTGGTCCGCCGCGTCATGCCGGGCCGCTACGAGCTCATCATGGGCGAACGGAGATGGCGCGCGTGCCAGCGCGCGGGCCTGGAGCACATCCCGGCCATCGTGCGAGGCACCACCGACGATGACCTGCTCCGCGAGGCGCTCATGGAGAACCTGCACCGGGAGCAGCTCAACCCACTCGAAGAAGCAGCGGCCTACCAGCAACTACTCGACGACTTCGGCGCCACGCATGACGAGCTCGCGCACAAGGTGGGGCGGTCCCGGCCGCACATCTCCAACACCATCCGGCTCCTGCACCTGCCGCCCGCGGTCCAGCGGCGGGTGGCGGCCGGTGTGCTGAGCGCCGGGCACGCCCGTGCCCTGCTCGCGCTCGACGACCCCGATGCCCAGGACCGCCTGGCGCACCGGATCGTCGCCGAGGGCCTGTCCGTGCGGGCCGTCGAGGAGATCGTCGCCATGGGCGGCGACCAGCTGCCCAAGACCCGCCGCGCCCCAGCCAAGCAGCCCACGGGCCCCGGCCTCACCGCGCTGGCCAACCGCCTCTCAGACGCGTTCGACACCAGAGTCAAAGTGGAACTAGGCCGCCGCAAAGGCAAGATCGTCGTCGAGTTCGCCTCGCTGGAGGACCTGGAGCGGATCGTCACCGCCATGTCCCCCGAGTGGGCGCAGAACCTGAGCGCGTGACTGCCCAGACCAGATAGCGACGGCGCGGTCATGCGGGCACGGCGTTTCTGTATGCCGGGCCCGCAGGACCGTGGTGGCGGCCCCACGATGCCGGGCGCCCATCCGCGGGTGTTTCACGTGAAACAGCGCCGCCAGCTATGTGCCGCCGACCGCCGTCTCCCGCACGGCCGCCACGAAATCGTCCACGTCGGCCCCGGTGGTGTCGAAAGCGGTCATCCACCGCACGACGTGAGCCGGCTCGTTCCACACATAGAAGTGCCACTCCCGCTGCAGGCGCTCGATGTGCGCCGGGTCCAGGGATGCGAAGACGGCGTTCGACTCCACCCGCTGCCACAGCCGCAGCCCTGGCACGCCGCGCAGGCCCTCCGCCAGCCGCGCGGCCATCAGGTTCGCGTGGGCGGCGTTGCGCAGCCAGAGCTGGTCCTCCAGCAGTGCGAGGAACTGCGCCGCGAGGTAGCGCATCTTCGAGGCGAGCTGCATCTGCTGCTTGCGCTGGAAGGCCGCCCCGGCCGCCAGGTCCTCGGCCATGACCACGACCGCCTCCGCCCCGACCGCGCCGTTCTTCGTGCCGCCGAAGCTCAGCACGTCCATGGGCGCGGCGATGTCGGCGAGCGAGCAGCCCAGCCGGGCGGCCGCGCTGGCGAGCCGGGCACCGTCGGCGAACAGCCGCAGCCCTTCGCTGCGGCAGAACTCGCCCAGTGCCCGCAGCTCCTCCAGCGTGTAGCACGTGCCGTACTCGGTCACCTGGGAGATCGCGACCACCCGTGGCTGCACCCGGTGCACGTCGTCCCGGTCACCCAGCCGGGTGGCGATCAAGGCCGGTGTCAGCTTCCCGTCCGGGGTGGGCACCGTCAGCAGCTTGCTGCCAAGGACCCGCTCGGCCGCGCCGCACTCATCGGTGTTGAGGTGCGCGCTCTCCGGGCAGATCACCCCTTCGTAGGGCCGCAGGAGCAGGCTCAGACCGAGCACGTTCGCCGCGGTCCCGGTGAAGACGAGGAAGACGCCGCCCCGGGCGCCGAGCAGCGCCTGGATCCCGTCGCACGCCCGCCGCGTCCAGCGGTCCCCGCCGTACGCGGTGGCGGCACCCGTGTTGGCGCGGGCGATCATGCGCAGCACCGCCTCATGGGCGCCCGCGTGGTTGTCACTGGCGAACCGCTCGCGCGCGGTCAGGTCCGGCTCCCCAGGTGCCATGTCCGGCTCTCCAGGCGTCACGTCCGGCTCCCTGGGCGGCGGCTGCCTGAGCGTCTCATGCCCGGCTCCCCGGCGTCACATCTGCTCCACGGGCGGCCCGGGTGCCCGCGGTGCCGCGGGTGGCCCCGGCACCGGCGCTCAGCTTCCCCGGGCTGCCGCGATGCTGAGCAGGTCCCGGCACACCACGCCGAGCGCGCGGCCCGCCGACTCCATCGCCATGGGCAGGGTGCTCGTCTCGGTCATTCCCGGTGCCACGTTGACCTCCAGGAAGAAGACCTGCCCGCCGGAGACGATCAGGTCGGTGCGGGAGAGGTCCCGCAGGCCCAGCGCACGGTGGGCGGTGACGGCGGCCGCGGCCGCCGCCGCCGCCTCGTCCGGGGAGAGGCGGGCCGGGGTGAAGAACCGTGTCTGGCCCGGCGTGTAGCGCGCCGCGTAGTCGTAGCCGCCCGCGAGCGGGTGGATCTCGACCGCGGGTAGCGCTTGGGGGCCGTCACCGAGATCGATGACCCCGACCGCGATCTCGGTGCCCACCACGCAGCGCTCGATCAGCGCCGTGTCACCGTAGGCGAAACAGCTGATCATGGCGCCGGGCAGGTCGGCGGCTGCCTCGACCCGGGTCGCGCCGAGCGCCGACCCGCCGCGGGCGGGCTTGACGAACAGCGGCAGCCCGAGCGTCGCCACGATGCGCTCCAGCACGGCGGTCGCGCCGAGGTCGTGGAAGGTCTCCTTCGGCAGCGTCACCGAAGCCGGGGTCGTCAGCCCGGCGGCGCGGGCGACGGCCTTCGCCACCGGCTTGTCGAAGGCGAAGCGGCAGGCGTCGGCGGTCGCCCCGACGAATGGCACACCCAGCAGCGCCAGGACCTCCTGGATCGATCCGTCCTCCCCGCAGGCGCCGTGGATCGCGGGGAAGACGGCGCTGGGGGGATCGCCGGTGATGGCCGGGATCAGCCCCGCGTCGGCGTCGGCGATGTCGGCCTCGACGCCCGCCTCCCGCAGCGCGTCCCGCAGCCGGCTGCCCGAGCGCAGCGAGACCTCCCGTTCGGCGGACAGGCCGCCGGCCAGGATGAGCACGTGGTCCAGGTCGCTCACTTCATCGCCTCCCTCGCGGGTGCTTCGCTTGGTCGTGCCGGAGGCGCGCCAGGCGGCAGCGCGGGAGGCTGGCCCTCGGCGCCGGGACGCCGCTGACGCTTGGTCGTGCCGCAGGCGCGCCAGCCAGCGCCGTGGCCCGGCGTCTGCGGCGCCTGTGGTCAGCCTGGGTCGACACAGGCCGTATCACTGGGGCGTGTCCGCACCTGCGGGGCCCGTCAGATCGGCCGGGCCGGCGCCGGAGGCACGGTAGCTGGCCGGGACGGCGCCGAACGTGGCACGGAGCTCGATCTCGGTGCCCACCACCTCCGCGAGCCGCCGCACCCCCTCCCGGATCCGGCCGGGCTCGGGGAAGCAGTAGGACAGCCGCAGGTGCCCGCTGCCGGCCCCGTCGGCGTAGAAGCCCGTCCCCGGCACGTACGCGACCCGGGAGGAGATCGCGCGGGGGAGCATCGCCTTGGAGTTCAGGCCGGGTGGCAGCTGCAGCCAGACGTAGAACCCGCCGGCCGGGCGGGTCCACCGGCAGCCGTCGGGCATGACCGCGCCCAGCGCCTCCAGCATCGCGTCCCGGCGCTCCCGGTAAAGCTCGCGGAAGACCTTCACCTGCTCGCGCCAGGGCTGGCCGGTCAGGTATTCGCGGACCATGAGCTGCGCGAAGCTGGAGTGGCACAGCACCGCCGCCTCCGCGGCGAGCACCAGCTTGTCCCTGATCCCGGGCGGGGCCAGAGCCCAGCCCACCCGCAGGCCGGGCGCGATGGTCTTGGAGAAGGTCCCCAGGTACACGACCCCGTGTGCGTCATCGGCCCGCAGCGCCCGCAGTGGCTCCCCGTCGAACCCCAGCAGGCCGTAGGGGTTGTCCTCGATCACCAGCAGGCCAGCCCGCTGGCAGGTCTCCAGCACCTGGGCCCGCCGCTCCGCGCTGAGGGTCACCCCGCCGGGGTTGTGGAAGGACGGGACCGTGTAGAGGAACTTGGCCCGCTTGCCCTGCGCCCCCAGCCTGGTGATCGTCTCGGCCAGCGCCTCCGGGATCAGCCCGTCGTCGTCCATCGGGACGTGGATCACATTCGCCTGGTAGGAGGCGAATGTGCCGAGCGCTCCCACGTAGGAGGGCCCTTCGGCAAGCACGACATCGCCGGGGTCGACGAAGATGCGGGTGATCAGGTCGAGCGCCTGCTGCGAGCCGACCGTGACCACCACCTCGTCCGGGTGGGCACGGACGCCCTCCAGCGCCATCACGTCGCAGATGCACTCGCGCAGGCCGGGGTCTCCCTGCGCGGACATGTACTGCAGGGCCACGCTGCCACGGTCGGCCACCAGCTGGCCTGCCATCTCGCCGACGGCGTCCAGCGGCAGGGCGGTGATGTAGGGCATGCCACCGGCCAGCGACACGATCTCGGGCCGGGCGGCGACCGCGAACAACGCCCGGATCTCAGAGGCGATCATCTCCCGTGCCCGCGCGGCATAGCGGCCCACATACGGATCAATCAGGGACCCGTGAGGCGAAGGGGACTCATGGGACTCCTGAGATCCATGACCGGTTCCCCCGGTATGGCCAGCGCGGGCTGGCGGCGCGTCGTCGATCGCCACAGTCCCTCCTCACGTCGATGGGTACCATGTCAGGGTACGGGCTGGAGGGGACCTGGCCGGAGGTACCCGGGATCTTGCCATTGGCGGTCCGTGCGCCTTATGGCAGCCGCGAAGCCAGCACAGGCTGCCGCAGCAGACCGAGCCGGCCGCAGCAGACCGATCCGATCACAGAGGTGCCAGTTGTCGCGTCGTCTGGCCAGCGTCACCCTGGACAACCTTGACGACCTGCCGTACAAGTGCCGGCGGTGCGTCTTCTGGGAACTCGACCCGGCGGGCCAGAGCCGGGCGCAGGCCGCGGGCGACCCCGCCCTGGAGAAGGAAGCGTGGATCTCCTCCACGCTGCTGGAGTGGGGCAGCTGCGGCAAGATCGCTTATGTGGACGGCGTGCCGGCCGGCTACGTCCTGTACGCGCCGCCCCTGTACGTGCCGCGCTCGGTGGCCTTTCCCACCAGCCCGGTGAGCGGCGACGCGGTGCTGCTGATGACCGCCTACATCCTGGACGAGTTCACCGGCGGCGGGCTGGGCCGGATGCTCGTCCAGGGGGTGGCGAAGGATCTCACCAGGCGCGGGGTCAAGGCGATCGAGGCCTTCGGTGACCTGCGGCGGGACGAGGGGTCCTGTGTGCTGCCCGCGGACTACCTGCTGGCCGTGGGGTTCAAGACGGTACGCCCGCACCACCACTTCCCGCGCCTGCGCCTGGAACTGAAATCGACGGTGTCCTGGCGGGAGGACGTCGAGGTGGCGCTGGAGCGGCTGCTCGGTTCGATGACCCCGGAGCGGGCGCTGCGCCTGGCCTGAGGTGGGCCCTCCGGCGACGTGGGCGGGCCATCCGGGGGACGTGGGATCCGGGGACGTGAGATCCGGGGGACGTGGGCGGGCCGCCGGCCGCTGGGCCGCCCTCCGCTCTGCCGCCCCCCTGGGCCGCCCTCCGCTGGGCCGGCTTTCCGTCGGCCGCCGCCCCGCTGGCGCAGAGCGCTGGTCAATTCCCGGCCCCGCTGGGCCGGGGCCGGTGCCGTGCTCAGATGAACTCGGAGAGGTCGTCGAGCAGCCGCGACTTCGAGCGGGCGCCGACGAGTTCCTTGACGACCTGGCCGTTCTGGAAGACACCCAGCGTCGGGATGTTGAGGATCCCGTACCGCCTGGCGATCTCCGGGTTCTCGTCCACGTTCACCTTGACGATGTCGATCTTGTCGCCGTGCTCGGCCGCGATCGCCTCCAGCACCGGGGCGACCTGCCGGCAGGGGCCGCACCATTCTGCCCAGTAGTCCACGACCACCGGCTTGTCGTTCTTGAGGACATCGGCATCGAAGCTGTCGTTGGTCACTTTCTTCATCGCACCCACGCCCGGTGTTCCTTCCGTCTCACGATGGGTTCACTGTTGGTTCGGTTCAGGGGCTGGCGGGTTCACGGGATCACGACTCGTGGCTCGCCAGGTACCGCTCGGCGTCCAGGGCCGCCGCGCAGCCGGTGCCGGCCGCCGTGACCGCCTGCCGGTAGGTGTGATCGACGACGTCACCGCAGGCGAAGACGCCGGGGATCGCCGTGCGGGTGGACGGCTGCTCGACCAGCAGGTAACCCTGGTCGGTGGCGAGCTGGCCGGTGAACAGCTCGCTGCGGGGCTCGTGGCCGATCGCCACGAACAGCCCGCTGACCGCCAGCGTGCTCTCCTCGCCGGTGACGGTGTCACGCAGCCGCAGGCCGCTCACCTTGCCGTCGCCGAGCACCTCGGTGACCTCGCTGTTCCAGCGGAAGGAGATCTTCGGGTTCGCGAAAGCCCGCTCCTGCATGATCTTGGAGGCACGCAGTGCGTCGCGGCGGTGCACCAACGTGACCGACCGGGCGAACCGGGTCAGGAAGGTGGCCTCCTCCATGGCCGAGTCGCCACCGCCGATCACCGCGATGTCCTGGTCGCGGAAGAAGAAGCCGTCACAGGTCGCGCACCAGGACACCCCGTGCCCTGACAGCATCTGCTCACCTTTGACGCCCAGCTCCCGGTACCGGGACCCGGTCGCGATGATCACGGTCCGGGCGAGATAGACGTCGCCCTCGACCGTGACCCGCTTGGGGTCGGCGGTCAGGTCGACCTCGGTCACGTCCTCGGCCATCAGCTCCGCGCCGAACCGCTCGGCCTGCTTGCGCATGGCGTCCATCAGGTCCGGGCCGAGCACGCCGTCGGGGAACCCGGGATAGTTCTCCACATCGGTGGTCTTCATGAGCGCGCCGCCGGCCGTGACAGAGCCCTCGAAAACCAGCGGCTTGAGCTGTGCCCGCGCGGCGTAGAGAGCCGCTGTGTAGCCAGCGGGTCCCGATCCGATGACGATGACGTCGTGAATGCCGGTCACCTGTTCGCCTTTCGCTTAATGGGCACCCGGGACAACCGATCCTAGGGCCCGGAGATTCCCGCCCGGACAGCCGCGTCACGTTTGGCGGCTGCCCCGCCGCGGCACCCGCGCCAGCTGGGAACTCCCGCCCGCGGTACGCCCCGCCTGCGGCCCCCACCGCGGCCCATGTGGGATCGCTGGCGGGCATTGGTGAGCCGCGCCAGGTGCGGCCCCATCAGCCGGGCGCGGGCATGGAGAACTGGGTGATGATGCCGCCGCCCTGTGCCGGGCAGCCCGGGCCCACCACCGACACGCGCACTGTCGCGGTGCCGGGGACGGGCACCACGATGACCGCCGCTGGCTGGCCACCGTATCGGGCGATGTCGACCAGGCGCGGGCGCTGGCCGCCGGCGACGTGAGCGACACACGCGGCCAGCCGCGGGAAGACGGACACCGGCACCGTGGGCAAGGCCCTGACGCGGCCCGGCGCGAGCGCCGCGGCAGGGTAGCGCTTGAGCACGGCACCGACCTGGGCTGGCAGCTGGCCGCTGCGGTAGTCGGTGCCGCTGACGACCAGTGGGAGGCCTGCCCCGATGGCGGCGCCGGGAGCGGCCTCGGGGACCCGTCCGGTCGCGGACGGCGCGCCGGCGGGAGCGGCCTCGCTGGCGGAACTGGAGGACACCGCGGAGTTTCCGGCCAGCACCGTGTGGGCGATCGCGTACCCGCCCCCGGCCACGACGACCACGGCCGCGGCGACGGCGGCCAGGCGCAGCGAGAGCCGCCACGGCGCCCGGGCGGGCCCGGCCCGGCGGCGTCCCGTCCCGTCCTGCCCGCCGGGCCCATCCAGCCGTCCTGCGCGCTCACCTGGTACGGGCGCCCCGGTGGGGGGCGTCCCGGCCGGGGTGGCACCGGCCCCAGCGCGAGCAGGGGAAACAGGGCCAGCGGGAGCAACGGCGCCAGCGGGGAAGGCGCCCGGCTGGGAGGCGGCCGCGATCTCCGCGGCCAGGGCGGCATCGAGCCGCTGCGCCACCGAGGCGGGCATCGGCGGCGCAGGGGTGCGGGCCAGGATGGTGGTCACCGCGGCGAGCTGCGCGTCGATCTCGGCGCAGCGCGGGCACTCCGGCAGATGCGCGGCGATCCTGGCGGCCTCGCGGGCCGGCAGCAGGCCCTCGCGGTACGCGGCCAGCGTCTGCTCGTCGACGTGGCCCCTCACGGGCTTTCACCCCCTCCCTCGGCAGGTGAGACGTCTCCCGCCACCGTACGGTTCCGCGCCGCTGGCCCCGGCGATCCTGGCGGGCCTTGCGGGCCGGCCGGAGACGGGAACCCACTGACACCGGCCGCCTGCGCGACAGCCGCTGACCCGCGCAGGTGAGCCAGCCGGGGAAGGAGCCTGGCGCGCCCCCGCGAGCAGCGGCTCTTCACCGTGCCCTCGGAGGTGCCCAGCACCTGCGCGGCCTCTGCCACCGGGTAGCCGAGCATGTCCACGAGCACCAGGGCGGCGCGCTGGTCGGGCGGGAGCGTCGCCAGCGCGGCGGTCACGTCGAGCGCGGTGTCGCTGTCGGCCGCCGTGGCCGGGCCGTGCGCCGCCAGCGCGAGCGCGTCCACGGTGTCAGCCGCCAGCCCGCTGGTGGCGGGCCTGGCCGCCCGGCGGCGGACCAGGTCGAGACAGGCGTTGACGACGATGCGGTGCAGCCAGGTGGTCACCGCAGAATCGCCGCGGAAGCTCCCGGCCCGCCGGAACGCCGAGATCATCGCGTCCTGCAGCGCGTCCGCCGCGTCGTCGGCGTCCCCGAGCGTCCGTACCGCGACCGCCCACAGCCGCTCACGATGGCGCGAGAACAGCACGCCGAACGCATCGTGGTCGCCGTTCACGTGCCGCCGGAGCAACTCGCCGTCGGGCGGATCGCCGCCCGGCCGCGCTGTCAGTGCGAGCCTCGCACGATGATGTTGTAGACCTTCGCCTCGAACCGGCTCGATGACCCGGCCGACTGGGGCGGCAGCTTGGTGAACCAGATCAGGACGTACCTGCCCGTGGCGCTGCTGTGCACGGTGAAGGTGTGCGTGCCGCCCACGCCGGTGGCGCTGGCGACGGTGGTGAAGCTGGACAGGGTGGAGGGCGCTCTGGTGTTGTTGTTCCCCACCTCGATCTGCACGTCGGCGCCCGGGATGGAGCCGAACGTCACCTGCACCGACGACAGCTTCACCGGCCTGCCCATGTCCAGGATCAGCCCGGTCCCGGTCTTGGTGCCGCCGAATACCGGGTTGCCGATGTAGAACTGGGTGTTCCAGGACGTGGACGGGTTCCCGTCGATGGCGAACCTGGCGAGCTGGTCGTTCTCGTTCTGCGGGTCGTCGCCGGGGCTGCTGAGCGCGTCGAACCCGTGCGCGCTGCGCGGTGTGAGCACCGCCGCCGAACTGGCCGGCGACGACGCCGAATGGCTGGTCGTCGGCGTGGTGCCGCTGGGCGGGGTGGAGCCGTGGTGCCCGAGCACCCACGCGCCGACACCCACCAGCGCCACGACGAGTACCGCCCCGAGGGCCAGCATGAGCGCGGATGCCCGGGGCCGGCCGGCTGAGCGGCCCGGCGCGGGCCGCGGTGCCCGGCGCGGCGGCTCGGTAGGCATCTGCTGCCAGTAGGCCCCGGCGGTCTGCGGCCCGGACGGCGCGGCGTCCCAGCCCGGCCCGCCGTGGTGCGGCAGCGCGGGCGGCGGGGCGACCGGCGCCGGGACCACCTCGGAGAGGGCGCCGGCGAGCACGGCGGGCGAGGTGATGGGCGGGCCGCCGCCGCGGCCGTCCTGGAACAGGGCCTGGCAGGTGATGTCGTCGACGGCCGAGGGCACGCCGGCCCGGACCTGGCGCGGGCTGCAGGGCCGCCCGTCCGGGGACTGCGGCGCTGGCGGCAGCGCGGGCCACCCCTCGCCGGGCCAGTGGGCCGTCAGCGCCGCGTAGAGAAGCTTGCCGAGTCCCCAGGTGTCGGCGAGCGCCGGGTCGTCGGCGGTGGTACCGGACAGGGCGGCGTCGATGCCGAGGCCGACGACCTTCACCCCGCCGCCGTTGGTCCAGCGCAGCGACCCGGGCGTGAGGCACAGGTGGGCGACCCCGGCGGCGTGAGCGGAAGCGAGCGCCTCGGCGCCCTCGGCGATGATCTCGGCGCTCTTGCCCGGGTCGAGCGGCCCGTCGGCGAGCATGTCGTGCAGCGAGTCACCGGCGACCCACTCCATCACCACGTAGGCCTGGTCCCAGTTCTCCTCGACGTCGAACACCTGCGCCAGCCGCGCGTCCGTCAGCCTGCTCGCGGCGCGGGCGGCGGTGACGACATCCCCGATGCGCGCGAACCCGGGCGCGAACGTCAGCACCGTCACCGCCCGGGCAAGCGTCTCGTCGATGGCCTTCCAGGCCGACCAGCCATCGCTCGCGCTTATACGGTCTTCCAGCCGGTACCGCCCACCAAGGCGGGTACCCGGTTCAGAGATGAAGGTGCTCATTCGTGTGCCGTCAAGAGCGATGCCGGCCCTCGACCCTCCCTTCCTTGCCCCCGGGACGATCAGCGACATGGTGAACCACACGCATCCGCCGGACACTATGGTAGGACGCCCGGCCCGGCACGCCGCGGCCTGTGCCGGCCGTCGGCGGAAACCGTTACCCGTGAGTTACACCGGCTGCCACGACGATATCTGGCTTTCCGCTCATAAGTAACCGGGCAGGGCCTTTGTGCCGGGGCAGGGGCTCAACCGGGCAGGGTCCAAGCAACCGGGGCAGATGCTCCCCAATGGGACAGCCCGCCTGGCCCCGGGCCCGCCCGGCTGGCCGGCCCGGTCCGCGTCTGGCCCGGCCGTGCCGCGCGCACGCTCCGGCCCGGCCCGGCCCATGTCTGGCCCGGCCGCCGGGGCTGCTCAGTGGCGCAGGCGGGTGCGCAGGCCCGCCGTCAGCTCGGTCAGCTCGGTGATCCCGAGCGCCTTGGCGAACAGCAGGTAGAGCAGCAGCGCCCCGCTGCCACCGATGATCATGGTGACGATGCCGAACGCGGGCCCGGGCGGGAGGATGACGCCCACCATCAGCGACGTCGCGAGGGCGAAGAACAGGCTGGGGACGGCGGCCAGGTGCATGCGGACCAGGCTGCCCGCGATCTGCCGGCCGGCCAGCCCGCCCAGCCGGCGGGACAGGATCGGCCACGAGATGGCGGCACCCACGATGTTGGCCAGCCCGAACGCCGCCGCCAGGCCTTCGACCACGTGGCCGGCTGGCAGCACGGCGAGCGCCAGCAGGCTGACGGCGATGTTGGCGGCCATCACGCCGAGCCCGATGAACATCGGGGTGCGGCTGTCGTGCATGGCGTAGAACACCCGCAGCATGAGCTGGAAGATCATGTACGGCACCAGCCCCAGCGAGAAGATGCCGAACACCACGCCGATGTAGTGCGCCTCGGCCACCGACGTGCTGCCGTAGCCGAACAGCGCTTCCGCGAACGGGGCGCCGAGCACGGCCAGGACGAGCGCGGCCGGCACGACGATGACCGACGACAGCCGCACGCCGCCCGAGAAGTCGCTCCTGACCAGCGAGTACCTGCGTTCCGACGCGTGCGCGCTCATCCGCGGCAGCAGCGCGGTGATCACCGAGATGCCGACGATGGCGTAGGGCATCTGGAACAGCTGCCAGGCGTAGCTGTAGGCGGGGAACCCGTCGTACGTGACGTGGTTCGAGGCCGCGTTCGCGACGTTCTGCACGACCAGGAAGGACGCCTGGGTGGTGAGGATGTAGCCGAACAGCGGGCCCGCCATCCGCCGGATCTCGGCGACCTCCGCCCGCCGGAAGTCGAACCGGGGATGCCACCGGAAGCCGGCCCGCCGCAGGAACGGGATGAGCGCTGCGGTCTGCGCGATGATGCCGAGCGTGGTGCCGAACCCGAGCAGCTGTACCTGACCGGCGGTGATCGCGTGGCCGGCGCCGCCCGCCACGGTCACGCCGATACCGCCGGTCGCGATGAACAGCAGCATCACCGCGATCACCACGATGTTGTTGATCACCGGCGTCCACATCGGGGCGGCGAAGTGCCCGCGGGCGTTCAGCACCCCCCCGGCCAGGGAGCTCATCCCGTAGAAGAAGATCTGCGGGATGAAGAAGAAGGCGAAGATCACCGTCAGGTGCCGCTCGGGCCCGGTGAGCGAGTGCGCGTACAGGCTGACCAGCAGGCCCGCGGCCAGCGTGGCGATGACGGTCAGCGCGAACAGCGCCACCGTGGCCAGCGTGAACGTGCGCTGGTCGTACGCCTCACCCCCGTCGGCGTCCCGCTTGGCGGCGTTCACCAGCAGCGGCACCACGATGCTGGTGAGGATGCCGCCGAGCATCAGGTCGTAGACGGTGTTCGGCAGGGTGTTGGCGTTGTTGTAGGCGATCGACACCGACCCCACGCCGAGCGCGTAGGCGAGCACCAGGGTGCGCAGGAAGCCCGTGCCGCGCGAGGCGATGGTGCCCAGCGCCATGACCCCGCTGGACCGGACGACGCTCGGGCCCTCCGCGCCGCCGGCTCCCGGCCCGCCGCGCCCGCCCGTCCCGCCGCCCCTGCCCGGCCCGACCGGCTCGCCCGGCTCAGCCGGCCCGGGCGGGATCCCGCCCGCCGCCGGGAACTCGCTCAGCCCGGCCGCTTCCGCCGCGGCGAGCCCGTCAGGATCGGCTCTGCCCGCGCCCGGCAGCCCGCCCGGCCCCGTCCGGCCGGGGGCTCCTGCGGTGGGGAAGACGCCGCCGCGACCCGGTGCGCCGGCGGCGGGCCTGCCGCCCGCCCGGTGCCGGGCCGATTCAGCGCCGCTCCGCCCAGCCCGGGGTGCTGGCGTGCTCATCGGGCTCCTTTGCTGCGGGGGACGGTCCGGCCCGCTCCCGACCGACGGTATCGGCTTCCGCCCCGTCGTAGGCGGGATCGGGCCCGGTTGGGCCCGCCTCGGCCGCCTCGCCCTCCCCGCTCTCACCCCCTGGCCCGCCTGCCCGCCTGCTGCCCCGCCGGATCGCCCGGGCGGCGGCCGTGAGCACGAACACGGCCAGCGCGATGCCGATGATCACGATGGCCATCGTGCCGAAATGGGTCGCCTCAACGGTCAGCCTGGCCGTGCTGGCCGGCAGCGGCTGGCCGTCCGGGGTGGTCAGCCACAGGGTGAGGGTGGTGGAGCCGGCCGCGGACGCCCGCACCGGGATCTTGATCGTCCGCTGCGTTCCCCCGGCCACCGTGACCAGGCTGGTGAAATGCCCGATCGAGACGGTGCTGGGCCTGCTCACCCGGAGCCGGACCTGGATCGCCGACTGCAGGTGGTTGCTGATGGACACCGGCACCTCGCCGGACTTGCCGCCGAGCGTGACGCGCAGCGGGTCCACGATGGCGACCTGCCGCTGCTGCGCGGCGACGTAGGCGTTGATCCCGCGCAGCAGCTGCCTCGCCTTGCGCCGGCCGCCCGGTATGCCGCTCCAGGCCGACGACTCCACCGCGGCCATCGCCGTGCTCAGGTAGCGCGGCTGGGGATGGACGAGGATGCTGGTCAGCAGCCCGATCCGGGCGCTGGTCCGCTGTACCTGGCGCAGCAGGGACGCCCGCAGCTCGTTCCGGCTGACCTGCAGCTGCTGGGGATCTTTCCGGGGCACCTGCCCGGTCTGGTGCGCCGCGGTGACGAGGCTGGCCAGGCTGGCCGGCCGCAGCCACGGGGTGCTGACGGTCTCGTTCAGCAGGGCGGTGGCCACCGCCGTGCCCGGAGCCCAGCGGCGGGGCGGGGTGACGACCACCGTCCGGGGAGTGCGCGGCGCCTCGGCCGCGATCATCGCGGTCTCGGCCAGGAACCACTGCTCGCGCGCGAACGCCGCCCCGGGCGCGGACGACCCGCCCGCGCCGGTCCCGGGAATGCTGCCCGGCGGATCGGACAGGATCTGCGCGATGCCGTTGTCGGCGAGCAGGACGTGCAGCTGCGAGCCCAGCCCGTTCGGGGTGGTGGTGACGGCGCTGGGGGTGAAGCTGACCGGCCGCGCCGGGGGCATCATCGTGCTGCTGAGGATCACGGTCTCGACCTGGTTCGGGGGGGCCGCCAGGCTTTCCAGCACCCCGTAGTCCGCGATCCCGCCGGGCGGCCAGGCGATCGGGCCGGTCTCGCCCCGGCCGTCACCCGGATAGGCCGTGGTCCGCTGCGCCTGCCCCAGCATCCCCTTCGCCCCGGCCACCGCGCGCCCGTCCGCGAACGCGTCGGTCAGCTCGGCGTTCAGGCCATGGTGGGCGAGCGCGGCGACGTCCACGTCGGCGTAGGGGGTGACGAAGAAGTCCTCCCGGGCGGTGGCCGACTGGACCCCGGCGAGCCAGGCCTGGGCGGCCCGGCTGGCCGGCCGGGGGGACGCGCCGGAGCAGGTGGCGGTGCCGCCGACCCGGTAGCGGGCCGTCATCACCTGCGCGCTGTCCAGCAGTGCCGGATCGATGGCCCAGGTGAGCTCGGCGCGGCGGCCGAGCGCGGAGTCACCCACGGCCAGCAGCCGGTTCAGCCGGCCGCCGCTGGCCAGGCTCGCCGCGAGGCTGTCGTCGAGCAGCGCGGGGCACGCCGTCTGGTGGGGGACGTCGATGAGCGGCCAGACCCAGGCAAGGGTCAGCGGGGCCGTGGCATGGGACCCGGACTTGGCCGGCCAGAACGGCAGGAACGTGCGGGCGGCGTCCACCGGCGCCCCGAACTGGCTCAGCTGCGCCGCCAGCGGGTAGACGCCGAATACGCTCATGCCCACCTGGCTCACCCGCAGCGTCAGGGACCACGGCTGGGCGGTATGCGCGGGAACCGGGGCCAGCGTCTGCATGGCTTTGGTCGGTGTGTCCACGTCGGAGGCCCCGGGGGCGGTGAGGTAGGCGTCCATGGCGTCCCGGGACGCCAGCCGGGAGCTGGAGGACCAGAGCTGGACCTCCAGCCCGGTGGCGGCGGCGGCCGTCGCGTTGGTGACGGTGCCGGAAACCCTCACCGTGCCCTTGGGGGTGGCGTAGGACGGGCTCACCGAGGTGATGGCGATCGACAGCGGCGCTGCCACGCCCGGCTGCCCGGGCTTGCCGCCAGACGCCGCGGCGGGAGCCGCGGCGAGGACGGCGGCGGCCACCGCTGCGGCCAGGGCCAGGAGCCGGATGCCCGCGCCGTGCCCGGGCCGGGCCGGGCACCGGCGACCGGGTGAGCGGCACTGACGCGGCATGCCGAAATGGTATTGCGGTTGGCGGGGTGCCGGGCCCGGCACGGCGTGTCTGGCCGGCCCGAGCGGCCGCACCCGTGCGCCCGGCTTTTGCCTGGGCACTCCTACCCCCTACCCTCGATGCCCGTGCCAGATTCCCATGACCTGACCCCGGAGCAGCGCCGGGCGGCGGCCGCGCTGCTGCGCGATGCCGCGGCGCCGGTGGCCAGCCTCGCCCGCCTGTTCGCCCGCCGCGGCCACGAGCTGGCCCTGGTCGGCGGCTCGGTCCGGGATGTCTTCCTCGGCCGCGGCCACGGTGACCTCGACCTGACCACCGACGCCAGGCCCGAGCAGGTGCTGGAGATCGCCACCGGGTGGGCGGACAAGGTCTGGGAGACCGGGATCGCCTTCGGCACCGTGGGGCTGCGCAAGGGCAGCACGATCTGCGAGATCACCACCTACCGCAGCGAGCGCTACCCGCCCGGCTCGCGCAAGCCCGACGTGGACTACGGGACCTCGCTGATCCAGGACCTGTCGCGGCGCGACTTCACCGTCAACGCGATGGCGGCCAGGCTGCCCTCGCTGGAACTGGCCGACCCGTACGGCGGCCTGGCCGACCTGCGGGGCAAGGTGCTGCGCACGCCGGGGCGGCCGCAGGACTCGTTCACCGACGACCCGCTGCGGATGCTGCGCGCAGCTCGTTTTGCCGCCCAGCTCGGTTTCACGGTGGACGGCGGCGCGCGCGCGGCAATGGCGGAACTGGCGCCCCGGCTGAACGTGGTGTCGGCAGAACGGATCAGGGACGAGCTCACCAAGCTCATGCTGGCGCCCGGCCGCCACGGCCCGGTGCGGGGGATCGAGCTGATGGTGGACACCACGGTGGCCGATCAGGTGCTGCCGGAGGTCCCCCGGCTCCGGCTCGAGGCCGACGAGCATTTCCGGCACAAGGACGTCTACCAGCACTCGCTGACCGTGCTGGAGCAGGCCATCGCCCTGGAGCCCGCATACGGGCTGGAATCTGACCTGGTGCTCAGGCTGGCCGCGCTACTGCACGACATCGGCAAGCCGAAGACCCGCCGCCTGCTGCCGGACGGCCGGGTGGCATTCCACCACCACGAGGTGGTCGGCGCCGCGATGGCCCGCGCCCGGCTGAGCCAGCTGCGCTTCCCGGTGGCGGTGGTGAACGACGTGGCCACCCTGATCGCGCTCCACCTGCGGTTCCACGGCTACAACGACGGCGGGTGGACCGACTCGGCGGTGCGGCGGTACGTGCGCGACGCCGGGCCGCTGCTCACCCGCCTGCACGTGCTCACCCGGGCCGACTGCACGACCCGCAACCGGCAGAAGGCCGCCCGGCTGGCCCGTGCCTACGACGGCCTGGAAGAGCGCATAACGTACCTGGCGGAGCGCGAGGAGCTGGAGAAGATCCGCCCGGATCTGGACGGGAACCAGATCATGGCTGTTCTCGGCGTGCCGGAGGGCCCGCTGGTCGGCAGGGCGTACCGGCACCTGCTGGAGCTGCGCATGGAGCACGGCCCGCTCGGCGCCGGACGGGCCGTTCAGGAGTTGCGGCGCTGGGCGGAGGCCGAGGGGCTGCCGGCCGCGGGAGGCGGCCCGGGCGGGGATGACCCGGGCGGGGATGACCCGGCTGGGGACGATCCGGCTGGGGACGATCCGGCAGAGGACGATCCGGCAGGGGAGGGCCCGGCCCGCAGCTCGTGACGGCTGACCGCCGCGTAGACGCCGGCCGCCAGCAGGTACCCGGCGGCCGCCACCGCGATCAGCAGGTAGGACTTGCCGTCGTCCGGGATGATCTGGGCGGCCACCACCGCGCCGGCCACGAACGGGATGTTGAACATCATGTCGTAGAACGCGAACGCCCGGCCCCGGTAGTCGTCGCCCATCTGCTGCTGGAGGATCGTGGTCGCGCAGATCGCGACGCCCTGCGCCACCAGGCCCAGCAGCAGCGAGATGGCCAGGAACGGCAGCTGCTCGAAGGTCGGGCCGAGCACGGCGGTGACCACGCCGCCGAGCGCGAGCATCAGCGCGATCCACGCTGCCTTCGACACCCGCCTGGTCGCGACCGGGGTGACCACCGCCGCCGCGCCGTAGCCGACCGCCGCCGCGATCACCACCAGGGTGAAGCCGCCGAGCGCGGAGTTGGCGCCGGACGTCCGGTAGAAGGAGTTGCGGTAGAGCAGGATCGAGGTCAGCAGCAAGATCCCGTACATGGCCCGCTGGCTCGCGGACGCCCCGAGCGCGGCCGCCGCCGGCCGCCGCCGCCAGATGTGCTGCGCGCCGCTGACCAGCCCCCTGACCACGATCGCGAACTCGGTTCCCAGCCCTCGCCGCTGCTCGCCCTCGCCCAGCGGAGGCGGCCCGAGCAGGTCCCGGTGCATGGTCGCGCCGATGGCGCCCGCGATCAGGTAGCACCCGCCGGCGACCAGCAGGGTCGCCGCCGACCCGCCCTGCCCGCCGCCGGTGGCGAAGTGGATGCCGAGGCCCGCCAGGCCGCCGGCGAAGGCGACGACGGTGCCGGCGGTCGGCGCGACCGCGTTGGCCATCACCAGCGTGTCCTCGGCCACCACGTGCGGGAGCGCGGCGGACAGCGAGGACAGGAAGAACCGGTTGACGCCGTACACCGCGAGCACGCCGATGTAGAGCGGCGGGCCGAGGCTGCCCGAGGCCACCAGGAAGGCGGTCAGCGCCACGAACACGGCCCGCAGCAGGGCCGACCAGACCAGGATCTGCCGCCGCGACCAGCGGTCGATGAACACCCCGGCGAACGGCCCGATCAGCGAGTACGGAAGATACAGAACGGCGAACGCCGTCGCCGCCGCTTCCGGGTTCGGGAACGTGGTGGCGCTGAAGAACACGTACGCGCCGACCCCGGCCGTGAACATGCCGTCGCCCGTCTGCGAGATCAGCCTGGTCGCGAACAGGCGGCGGAAGTCCCGTTCCGCCAGGACGGCGCGCAGGTCACCCAGGAAGGAGTGGCCCGCCGGCCGGCGCCAGGGCCGGCGCCCGGTGCTCATAAGCGGCGCCCAGGGCGGGACGCACGGGGGCTCGGCAGGGCCACGTGGCCAGACTATCGGCCCGGTCAGCCGCCCGGGGCGCGCGAATACTCGGCCGGGGCGAACAGCACCAGGGCCGCCAGATCGCTGGTGACGCCGGTGAAGTGGTGCGGCTCACCGGCCGGCACGTAGATGACCGACCCGGGACCGACGGGCGCGGTCTGCCCGCCGGCCTCCAGCGTCGCCTGTCCCGCGGTCACCACGTACACCTCGTCCTCGGTGTGCGGCTCCTGGTCGTCGTCCGCGCCAGCGGCGATCGAGTAGGTGCCCACCGACAGGTCGGTGACCCGCAGGTGCTCCACCCAGTGCACACCGCTCCCGGTACCGGGGGCGGTGAACAGCCCGGCACCGCTCAGCAGCTGCATGACGGCGGTCTCTCAGCGGTCCGTTTCGCCGCGAATGAACTTCTCGACCGCGTCCCGCGCCACGTCGTCGCCGTACTGCTCGGGCGGGGACTTCATGAAGTAGGACGCGGCGGACAGCAGCGGGCCGCCGATGCCGCGGTCGCGGGCGATCTTGGCGGCG